>VGYY01000124.1 GCA_016872815.1 Planctomycetota bacterium | reverse complement strand
AGGGCGAGCGCCGTGCCGCCGCTCCACGCGGCCGTGCCGAGCAGCAGTCCCGCCAGCAGTCGCCGCGCGGCCGGAGCGGTCAACCGGGCGACGACCCGCAACAGCAGCGCTGCGGCCAACGCCACCGCCACCGTCGCGATCCAGCCGCCGCTGCCGGCGAAGTCGGTCCGTCGCCAGCGCAGCACCGCCGCGATCGCGAGCAGGAACGGCACGACCGTGCGTGCCGGTGCCGGCGCGAGCAGCCGCCGCAGCAGGAGTCCCCCGAGCGCACCGGCGATCGTGCCGAGCGCCAGCGGCGTCCCCAGCACCGCGAGGCACTCGGCCAGGCTCGTCAGGTATTGGCGCTGCGCCAGCGCGAAGCCGGCCGCCTCGGCCAGCCCGGCCAGTGCGCCGGCCAGCGCGGCGATTGCGATCGCGTTCATCCGCGGCAGCGTAGCGCTGCCGCCACCCGGGCGGACGTCACGGCTGCGGCGCGACCTCCGGCAGCGGCTCGATCGGGCCGCCGACCCCGTTCGCGCCGACCTTGCGCCAGCCGAGCCCCTTCAGCAGCGCGAGCACCTCGCTCCACGCCGGGAACGAGTGGCCGCTCTTCTGCCGCCAGAGATCGATCGCCTTCAGCAGCTCGCACACCTCGTCGTCGTAGGCGGCGGCGTTGCGCTCGTTGCGGCGCCGGCGCTTGCGCGGGCCCTTCTCGGCCAGCGCGGCATCGACCTCCTCGTTGCTCACCTTGCCGTGGATCGACTCGCTTCGCGGCGTCATGGTGCGGCTCCCTGATGATGGGCGGCGGCCGTCCGCGCGCCCGCATGGTGTCGTGCAAAGTGGTCGGTGATGCGGCGCGCGTCGGGCCGCTCGAGGATCCCGTGCTCGGTGATGATCCCGGCGATCAGCTCGCGCGGGGTCACGTCGAACGCGGGATTCCAGGTCTTGACGCCGGCTGGCGCCGTGGGCCGGCCGAAGCCGTGCGTGATCTCGGCGCCGGCGCGCTCCTCGATCGGGATCTGCGACCCGTTCGCGAGCGTGAGGTCGAAGGTCGAGGTCGGCGCGGCGACGTAGAACGGCACGCCATGGTGGCGCGCCAGCACGGCGACGCCGTAGGTGCCGATCTTGTTGGCGGTGTCGCCGTTGGCGGCGATGCGATCGGCACCGACCAGCACGAGGTCGACCTGCCGCTCGCGCATCGCGGCGGCGGCCATGCCGTCGCAGATCAGCGTGACGTCGATGCCGGCCTGCTGCAGCTCCCAGGCGGTGAGGCGGGCGCCCTGCAGCAGCGGGCGAGTCTCGTCGGCGAAGACGCGGAAGCGCCGGCCGGCGGCGTGGGCGGCGAAGAACGGCGCCAGCGCGGTGCCATAGTCGGCGGTGGCGAGGCCGCCGGCGTTGCAGTGGGTCAGCGCCACGGTGCCGTCGCGGACCAGCGCGAGGCCGTGGCGACCGATGGCGCGGCACATCGCCTTGTCCTCGGCCTCGATCGCGCGCGCCTCGGCGAGCAGCCCGCGCAGCTGGCTCCCGACGTCGTGCGCGGCGTCGGCGGCGCGGCGGCGCTCCATGCGGTCGAGCGCCCAGAAGAGGTTCACCGCGGTCGGCCGGCTGGTGCGCAGGTAGGCGGCGACGCGCGCGACTTCGGCGGCGAAGGCGGTGCGATCGCCACCGGTGAAGTGCTGGACGCCGGCGACCAGGCCGAAGGCCGCCGCGATGCCGATCGCGGGCGCGCCGCGCACGCGCAGCGCGCGGATCGCCTCCCACATCGGCTCGGCGCGATCGAGGTCGAGGTGGCGCACTTCGCCGGGCAGCAGCGTCTGATCGATCAGCCGTGCCGCTCCCGGCAGTTCGCCCGTCCACTCGATGGTCGCCACTGGCATCGCCGCAAGCCCCCGAAGACGGCTCCCCGCGTTCCCCTCGCGGTGGCGCCGCTGGCCACACCGGCCCCGACGCGCGAGCCGATGTCGGCGCCGACGGGGTCGATCTCAAGCGGGCGACGTTAGCCGGGCGGCCCCGGCGGACGTTTTTTCCGCTGCTGCCGCCGCCGGCGTCGGCGTGAGGATTGCGATGTCGTTCCCGCGGCAGCGAATCCCGGGCGCGAGCGCGCCAGCTTGTCGCGGTGCGCCGGACGACGGCGGCGACGAACGGGAAGAACGCGCGGTGCAGGGCAGGAGCAGCGGCGTGACGGAACCGGTCGCCGAGCCGAGGGTCGAGCCGCTGCGGCGCGACCCGCTGGCGGGGCCGCTCAAGCTGCTCGCGCTGCTGGCGCTGGTGCTGTTCCTCGCGGTCGAGGCGGGAGATTTCGTCGCGCCGGCGCGCGACGAGATCGACCGACGGGTGCAGGACGTGACCGCCAACCTGCTGGCGGTCGACGTGGCGGAGTCGGCGGCGGTCGTGTTCCTGCTCGACACCTGGTCGGGCTGGCCGCGCGCGCACGGCGACCTGATGGCGCAGGCGCTGCTCGGGACCTGCCCCGCCGACGTCGCCGTGGCACGGGTCGACCTCGGCGAGACGATCACCGATCGCAGCGTCGAGAACGCGCTCTCGGCGTTGCTCGAGTTCGCGCAGCGCGAGCCGACGCTGCCGATCGTGGTGAACATGAGCTTCGGCGGCGGCCGCGCGAGCGCGGTTGAGCGCGACCGGTTCCGCGCGCTGGCGGCGGCCGGCGTCGTGCTGGTGGCGGCGGCGGGGAACGAGGGCAGCGACGCGCCGTTCTTCCCGGCGGCGCTGCCGGAGGTGCTGGCGGTCGGCAACGTGCACCGGCTGGGGCGGGTCAAGTCGTCCAACTTCGGCGACTGGGTCGACTGCTACCTCGACGGCTACTTCACGACGACCGTGCGCGAGCTGCCGTCGGCGACGCCGGGCGAGCGGCTGCTGCACACGTCGATCGAGACCGGCACGTCGTTCAGCGCCGCGCGGCTGTCGGGCCTGATGGCGAGCGTCGTCGCCGGCCGGCGGCTCGCGCCCGCAGCGGCGCTGCAGGAGCTGCTGGCCGCCGCCGGCTGCGAGCGCGGCGAAACGATCTCGGCATGGAAGGTCCGCTGGAAGCGCGACCGCGGCTGGCGCCACCAGTTGCTGGCGCTCGCGGCGGGAGGCGTGGCGCTGCTGCTGATCGCGCGCTGGATCGCGCGTGGGCAGCCGCGCCCGCCCGATCCGGCGCTCCCGGCGTCGGGCGCACCGAACCCGGCGGCGGCCGCCGCGCGACTGCCGTGAGGCGGCGGCCGGGGGACCGGCTCAACCGGCGAGCGAGCTGAACTTCTGCCCGGTGAGCCGCTCGAAGATCTCGTGGTACGCGGCGGTGGCGCGCTGCAGCACCTCGGCCGACAGGCGCGGGGCCGGGGGCTGCTTGTTGAAGCCCATCGCCACCAGCGCGTCGCGGATGATCTGCTTGTCGAAGCTCGGCGGGCTCTTGCCGGGCTGCCACTTCTCGGCCGCCCAGAAGCGCGAGCTGTCGGGCGTGAAGAGCTCGTCGATGACGAGGAGCCCCTGCGCGTCCTCGCCGAGCTCGATCTTGGTGTCGGCCAGGATGATGCCGCGGCTCTCGGCGTACTTCGTCGCCTCGAGGTACATCGACATCACCAGGTCGCGCGACTTCTGCGCCTTGTCGGCGCCGATGATCCGGCAGAGCTGCTCGTAGCTGATGTTCTCGTCGTGCTGCCCCTTCGGCGCCTTGGTCGACGGCGTGAACAGCGGCTCCGGCAGCTTGCTCGCCTCCTTGAGCCCGGGCGGCAGCTTGATGCCGCAGACGCTGCCGGTCTTCTGGTAGTCGGCCCACCCCGAGCCGACGAGGTAGCCGCGCACCACCAGCTCGGCCAGCAGCGGCTTCACCTTCTTGCCGAGCATGGCGCGGCCGGCCAGCTCGGGATGCTGCGGCAGCGGCGCCGGCATCCGGCGGACGTCGGTGGTGAGCAGGTGGTGGCGGACCTTGCTCTCGAAGCGGTGGAACCAGAACTCGCTGATGCGGGTCAGCACCTCGCCCTTGTCGGGCAGCAGGTCGTCGAGGATCACGTCGAAGGCCGAGACGCGATCGGTCGCGACCAGCAGCAGCGCGTCGCCGACCTCGAACAGGTCGCGCACCTTGCCGCGATGCTTGAGCGTGAGGCCCGCGATCGACGCTTCACGCAGCGGGGCGCGGGCAGGGGCGGGCATGGTCATGGTCCGCAGAGGTCCGTGGGGAAGAGGAGAGGGGGTGGTTCACGCCGCGTCGCGCGCCGGGGTCGCCGTGCCGCGCCGCGCCGCGTGCGCGAGCGCGGGATTGTAGGATGCCGCCCCGCCCGGTCGATCGAGGGGTGCACGCCGCGCGCGCCACCGCGCTCGCCGCAGTGGACGAGTCGTGGAACGTCGGCGCGAACCGCGGCGTCAGGAGAGCCTCGCGCATGATCCTCGTCACGGGCGGTGCCGGCTACATCGGCAGCCACGCGGTCCTCGAGCTGCGCCGCAGCGGTCATCCGGTGGTGATCTTCGACGACCTGAAGGAGGGGCACCGCGCCGCCGCCCTCGGCACGCCGCTCGTGCAGGGCGACCTCTGCGACCGCGACCTGCTGATCGACACGATTCGGCGCAACAAGGTCGAGGCGGTGATGCACTTCGCCGCCCGCTGCTACGTCGGCGAATCGGTCACCCAGCCGGCCAAGTACATCCGCGACAACGCGCGCGGCCTGTTCGAGCTGCTCGAGGCGATGCGCGCCTGCGAGGTGAAGCGGATCGTCTTCTCCTCGACCTGCGCCGTCTACGGCGTGCCGGCCAGGGTGCCGATCACCGAGGAGTTCCCGCGCCAGCCGATCAGCCCGTACGGCATCACCAAGCGCTTCTGCGAGGAAGAGCTCGAGATGTACTGCCGCGCGTACGGGTTCGCGGTGGTCGCGCCGCGCTACTTCAACGCCGCCGGCGCCGATCCCGAGGGGCGGCTCGGCGAATGGCACGAGCCGGAGACCCACCTCATTCCGGCGGTGCTGCGCTCGATCCTCTCGGGCGGCGCGAAGCCGCTCGAGGTGTTCGGCACCGACTACCCGACCCCCGACGGCACCTGCATCCGCGACTACGTCCATGTCGCCGACCTCGCCACCGCGCATCGCCTCGCGCTCGGCGTGATGAAGCCGGGCGTCTTCGAGCCGGTGAACCTCGGCAGCGGCCGCGGCAACAGCGTGCTCGAGGTGATCGCGGCCGCGCGCAAGGTCACCGGCGCGGAAGTCCCGTACCTGGTGAAGCCGCGCCGGGAGGGCGATCCGCCGGCGCTGGTCGGCGGCGTCGACAAGGCGAAGCGCTGGCTCGGCTGGACGGCGCGCCACGTCGACATCGAGGAGACGGTGCGCCACGCGTGGAACTGGCTCGCGGCCCATCCGCGCGGCTACGCGAGCTGAAATGCACCCGAACGTCGCCCGCCCGGTCGAGTGGATCGTGCTCGGCTCGGGCACGGCGCTGCCGACGGCGACGCGCGGCAGTCCCGGCCACCTGTTGCGGATGGCCGACGGTCGCGGGGTGCTGGTCGATCCGGGGCCGGGCAGCGTGCGCGCCGCGGCGAGGCAGGGCGTGCTGCTGCCCTCGCTGCGGGCGGTGGTGCTGACTCACTTCCATCCCGACCACTGCCTCGACCTCTTCGCGCTCCTGTTCGGGCTGCGGCACGCATCGCTCTCGCACTGCCGCCTCACCGTCGCCGGGCCGGTCGGGACCGCCGCGCTGCTCGAGCGCGGCCGCGCCGCCTTCGGCAAGTGGGCGACGATCGCGCCGGAGCGGCTCGAGGTGGTGGAACTCCCGCCCGGGCCGTTCACGCTGGAGCTCGAGCAGCAGCGGATCGAGGCGACGGCGCTGTCGATGCCGCACCTCGACCACAGCCTGGGGTATCGCTTCCGCGGCCACGCGAAGACGATCGCGTACTCCGGCGACACCGGGACCGGCGCCGGCGGGCCGCTGGCGGAGGCGCCGATCGCGCTGGGACGCGGCGCCGACCTCTACGTGCTGGAGGCGGCACTGACCGAGGGCAGCACGACCGAACGCCACCTGACGCCCTCGGCGGCCGCCCGCATCGCCGCCGCCGCCGGGGTGAAGGAGCTGGTGCTGACCCACTTCTATCCCGACACCGAGCGCAGCGACGTCCGGGCGGTGGCGCGCGAGCACTTCCTCGGCACGCTGGTGCTGGGCTACGACGGGCTGCGCCTGCCGCTATGACGGGGCGGCCGTGCCGGACGTCCGGTCCGGCCGGGGAGCGCAAGGAGGTCCGATGAGCCGATCGGCACGCTGCGCCGGAGCGCCGCTCCTCGCTCTCGGCTTCGGGTCGCTGCCGTGGCTGGCTTCCCTCGCCATCGCGCCGGCCGCGCCGGCCCGGTCGCCAGCGACCGAGACGACGCTGGCCGCCGCGCTCAAGGCGGCGCTCGACACCATCGAGATCGACGATCTGAAGAAGTACGAGGCGTTCCTCACTTCCGAGGAGTGCGCCGGCCGCGACACGCCGCAGAAGGGGCTCGAGAAGGCGCGCGACTGGCTGGTGGAACAGCACAAGTCGAACGGGCTCGCGAGCGGTCATCCCGACGGCAGCTTCCTCTACGAGTTCGAGGTGCCGGCGGTGACGTGGAGCGACGGCGACTTCCTCGCCATCAGCGGCAAGCCGACCACCGGCGGCGACCTCGACGCATTCCTCCCTGGCGTCGACTTCGTGCCGGTGCGCCACTCCGGCAGCGGCAAGGTCGACGCCGAAGTGGTGTTCTGCGGCTACGGCATCGTCGATCCGGCCGAGAAGTACGACGACTTCAAGGGCGCCGACGTCAAGGACAAGGTCGTCGCGCTGCTGCTGCACGAGCCGCGCGAAACCAAGAAGGGCCGCCCGTTCAAGGGCGAGGAGTGGACCGACCACGCGCGCATCAGCCGGAAGTGGCGCGCCGCTCACGAGCGCGGCGCCAAGGCGGTGCTGCTCTTCACCGATCCGGTGAACCACAAGGACCTGTCGGTGCTGAAGGGCGAGCTGCCCCGCTACGGCGGCATCGACGCGCGCAACGACGCGCCGATCCCGGTGGTCCACTGCAGCGGCGCCATCGGCGACCGGCTGTTCGGGGCGGGCAAGCTGCTCGAGTGGCAGAAGGCGCTCGACTCGAAGCTGAACGGCGCGCCGAAGGCGCTGCCCGGGGTCAAGGTGCGGCTCGAGGTGACGCTGAAGAGCGTGCAGGCGAAGACGCACAACGTGGTCGCTGCCAAGAAGGGGACCGATCCGCTGCGCCAGGACGAGTGGATCGTGCTCGGCGCCCACTACGACCATGTCGGCACCGACGACTTCGGCCGCATCTTCCACGGCGCCGACGACAACGGCTCGGGCACCAGCTGCCTGCTCGAGGTCGGACAGGCGCTGGCGCGGCAGGACGTGGAGCTGCGACGCAGCGTGCTGCTGATCCACTTCTCGGGCGAGGAGCACGGGCTGCTCGGCGCCGCGGCGTACTGCCGCAATCCGACCTACGCGGCGGACAAGACGATCGCGATGCTGAACATGGACATGGTCGGGCGCGGCCGGCCGAAGGAGATCGACGCCGCCGGGCTCGGCTACTCGGTCGACTTCCAGGCGATGATGCGCAAGTCGATCAGCCTGTCGGGCGCGCGGATCAAGGTCGGCGACGGCGGCATGCAGTACTTCAAGCGCAGCGACCAGTTCGAGTTCTGGAAGCTCGGCATCCCGGTGCTCTTCTTCATGGAGCCGGAGGAGCATCCCGACTACCACCAGGTCACCGACACGATGGACAAGATCGTGTTCGGCAAGATCGCCGAGACGGCGAAGGTGGTGACGACGCTCAGCTGGCTGCTCGGCGAGGCGGACGAGCGGCCGGTGCAGAAGAACATCCCGCCGTAGACGGCGGGTGCGAGCGGACGCGGCGGTCGCCGTCCGCGCGGATGGGTTGGCACTTCGGGAGGGCAGCGTGGCGCGGAGGCACGGACTCGGGGCGGGCCGGCGCGGGAGCGGCGGTCGGCGGGCGGCGGCGTGGCTGACGCTGGTCGCGATTCTCGCGCTCGGTCGCGACGTCGCCGCCAACGGTGCAGCGCCCGCCAGCGCGATCGCCGCGACCGGCGCGGAGACCGTCGCCGAGCGCCTCACCGGCGCCGCCGCCCGCGTGCTGGCGCGCAAGGAGCTGGAAGGCGCCTCCGTCGGCATCGACGTGCGCTCGGTGCCGGGCGGCGAGCGGGTGTGGGCGCGCGCGCCGGAGCTCGCGCTGGCGCCGGCCTCGAACCTGAAGGTGGTCACCATCCATCTCGCGCTGGCCACGCTCGGGCCGCGCTTCCATTGGGAGACGCCGCTGCTGATCGACGCGCCGATCGGCGCCGACGGCGTGGTGGCCGGCAATCTCTGGCTGCGTGGGAGCGGCGACCCGACGCTCCAGCCGTGCTTCTTCGAGAGCGAGGACGAGTGGGCCGCGCTCCAGCCGTTCGTGCAGGCGCTGGCGCTGCACGGCGTGAAGCGGATCAGCGGCGACCTGATCGTCGATGCCCGCGCCTTCGACGAGGAGTGGGTGCCGCGCGGCTGGCCGGCCGACCAGCTCTCGACCGACTATGCGGCGCCGGTCGCGGCGCTCTCGCTCAATCGCAATCGCGTCCGCGTCCGGTTGACGCCGCGGGCCGACGGCCGGCTCGGCGGCGAGCTCCGGCCGGGCGCGTGGGGCTGGTCGGTGTCGACCGAGGTCGCGCGCGCGGCCGATCGGGACGAGTTCACGGTCAACCTCCTGCCGCCCGATCCGCGCGGCGTGATCAAGGTGCGCGGGATGGCGGGCGCCGGGATCGCCGCCGCCAACGTCGAGACCAACGTCACCGATCCGCCCGACTGGTTCGGTCGCGCCCTGCGCGCCGCGCTCGACCGCGCCGGGATCGCCATCGGCGGCCAGGTGCGCCGGCCGGCCGACGGCCCGGACGGGGGCGAACGGCTGCCGGAGCGGGCGCAGTCGCTCTACACGCGCCGCAGCCCGCTGCTGCCGGCGCTCCTCCTGTGCGGCAAGGAGAGCGACAACCAGATCGCGGAGCATCTGCTCAAGACCTGCGCGCTGGTCCGGTTCGGCCGCGGCACGATCGCGAACGGCGCGCGCCTGGTGGTGGAGCTGGCGCGCGAATGCGGCGTCGACCCGGCCGCGATCGAGATCGCCGACGGCTCCGGCCTCTCGCGCGACAACCGCATCCCGCCCGCGTTCCTCTCCGCGGTGCTGTGCAAGGCGTGGAGCCAGCCCTGGCGCGACGACTTCGTGCGCTGCTGGCCGATCAGCGGCGTCGACGGCTCGCTCGACCGCCGGATGACCGAACCGGCGATGCAGTACCGGGTGCGGGCGAAGACGGGCTACATCGCTCGCGTCTCGGGATTGTCGGGTTATGCGCTGGTGGGGCCGGTCGAGGCGGCCGAGACCTGCGCCTTCTCCATCCTCATCAACGGATTCAAGGGCAGCAACGCCGAGATGAAGAAGGTGCAGGACGATCTCTGCCGCGCCCTGGTCGGCGCGGCCGCGCGATGAGCGCCGCCGTGGACGATCCCGCGCAGCTGGCACCGCTGCTGGCGGCCGCGCAGGAACTGGCGCAGGCCGCGGGCGCGATCCACCTCGGGCTCTGGCGCACCTTCGACGCCGCCGACGTCCGCCTGAAGAGCCGCCGCAACCCGGTCACCGACGCCGACCTCGCCGCCGAGCGGACGATCGTCGACGGGCTCGCGCGGCGCTTTCCCGGCCATCGCATCGTCGCCGAGGAGGAGGGCGGCCGCGCCGGCGACGCGGCCATCACCTGGCACGTCGATCCGCTCGACGGGACGGTCAACTTCGCCCACGGCCTGCCGCTCTTCTGCGTCTCCATCGCCGCCTGGCGGGGCGACCTGCCGCTGGTGGCGGTGGTCCATGCCGCGGCGCTGCGCGAGACGTACCACGCCGTGCGCGGCGGCGGGGCGTGGCGCAACGGCGTCCGCCTGGCCGCCAGCCGGCGCGCCGAGCTGAAGGAGGCGCTCCTCGCCACCGGATTCTGCTACCAGCGCAACGAGGTGGCCGAGAACAACGTGCGCGAGTTCGCGGAGCTGGTGCTGCGTTGCCGCGACGTCCGCCGGCTGGGCAGCGCCGCGCTCGACCTCGCGCTGGTTGCCGCGGGCCACTACGACGCCTACTGGGAGCCGTGGCTCAACTCCTGGGACATCGCTGCCGGGACGCTGCTGGTGCGCGAGGCCGGCGGCCGGGTGACCGACCTCGCCGGCGGCGACGCGATGCTGCGGCGGGGCGACGTGCTGGCCAGCAACGGAACGGCGCTCCATGACGCAGTCTTCGCCCATGTCCGACGACCCGACCGGGCGTGAGGCGGCGCGCTCGCCGTCGCTGCTCGCGACGGCGGCGCGGGGCGCCTTCGAGTGGAAGTTCCTGCTCGCGCTCGACGTCGCCGCCGCCGTCGAGGCGTGGGCGCGCCGGGAGCTGACACCCGACCCGCACGGCGCGGGCGTCGGCGCGGCGGCCGGCCGCTACCGCGTCACGACGCTCCACCTCGACACCGCGGCGCTCGACCTCTACCACCGGACACGCGGCGCGGGCGCCCGCAAGCTGCGGCTGCGCCGCTACGACGACGGCCAGGATCTCCACGTCGAACGCAAGGTGCGCCGCGGCGACCAGGTGAGCAAGCAGCGGGCGGCGCTCGCGGGCGGGGTGGCGCGGCTGCATGCGGCGCCCTCGCTGGCCGCTTTCTTCGCCGCGGAGGCGGACGTCGCGACGGCGGCCGCGGCCGGCGCGTTCCTGCGCGAGTTCGCGGCGGAGGTGGCCGGCGGCGGTTTCGTGCCGAGCGCGCGGGCGACCTACCTGCGGACGGCGTTCTTCGCCCAGAACCAGGACGGCGCCCACCGCCTGACGCTCGACCGCGCCATCCGCGGCGAGCTCTGCCCGCGGCCGCGCGTCGAGCCGGTCGCCGACGGCACGCCGCTGCTGGCGGATTCCGCGATCCTCGAGCTCAAGTTCGTCGGCGCGCCGCCTGACCGTTTCAAGTCGCTCGTCTCCGACTATCGTCTCGTCCCGACCGGCGTCTCCAAGTACCGCCGCCTGCTCGCGACCCTCCTCGGACCGTCCGGGGACGCGACCGGCGGGGATGCGGGGGGCGGCATAGGGGATGCTCGCGGCGATGACCCAGTGGTTCGATGCGAGCGGCAGTGACGCGACGGCCGCGACGGTGATGAACGGCGCCACGCTGGTCCTGGTGCGGCTCGCCGCGGCGACGCTTGCCGGCATCGCCATCGCCGGCGTCCACCGCGCCGCGCGCGGTGGCAACGGGCGCGCCACCGCGCCGTTCGCGACGACGCTGGTGCTGCTGACCGTGCTGGTCGCGCTGACGACGCTGGTGATCGGGTCGAACCTCGCGCGTGCGTTCGGGCTGGTCGGCGCGCTGTCGATCGTCCGCTTCCGCACCATCGTCGAGGACACCCGCGACACGGCGTTCGTGATCTTCGCCGTGGTCGCCGGGATGGCGCTCGGCGCCGGCGAGTGGTTCGCCGCCGCGGTCGGCGTGCCGCTGATCGGCGTGGTCGCGCTGTTGCTCGCGCGCGTCATCGACGGCCGCTCGATCGGCGCGGCGCGCCGCCTC
>VGYY01000123.1 GCA_016872815.1 Planctomycetota bacterium | reverse complement strand
CGGCCGCGCCGCGCCTGCTGCGGCTGCGGGACCTCGGCGCGCACGGCGCGACGGGCGCGACGCTGCTGGCCGGCATCGACCTCGAGCTCGCGGCTGGCGAGATCGTCCTCGTCGCGGGCCGCTCGGGCGCCGGCAAGTCGACGCTGCTCGACCTGCTCGCCGGACTGCGCAGCTACGATTCGGGCGCGATCGAGCTCGACGGCGTCGCGCTGCCGGCGCTCGATCCCGCCGCTTTCCGCGCGCGCATCGGGCTGGTCACGCAGGAGACCTTCTTGTTCCGCGGCTCGATCGAGGAGAACGTCACCCTCGGCCAGCCGCCGCGCGGCGTGTCGCTCCGATCGGCGCTGGCGGCCGCCGGCGTCGACGCGCTGGTGGCCGAGCTGCCGCAGCAGGAGCGGACGCCGGTCGAGTCGCGCGCCTTCTCGGCCGGCGAGCGCCAGCGGCTGTCGATCGCCCGCGCGCTCTACCGCGATCCGGCGCTGCTGCTGCTGGATGAGGCGACCAGCGCGCTCGACCGGCCGGTCGAGGAGGCGATCCTGCGCAGCGTGATCGCGACGCGCGCCGGACGCTTCACCTTCGTCGTGACCCACCGCCTCGCCCCCGAGCTGCCGTTCGACCGCGTGCTGGTGCTCGACCGCGGCCGGGTCGCCGCGGAGGGCGCGCCGCGCGACCTGCTCCGCCGCTCCGGCCTCTGGCGCGAACTGGTCCACGGCAGCGCGGGCGCGGAGTGACCGCCATGGCCGAGCGAGTGCTGCTCCTCTCCTCGTCGCTCTCGCTGCGCGGCACCAGCGTCTACACGGTCAGCCTCGCCCGCGAACTCAAGCTGCGGGGCGCCAAGGTCGCGGTGATGACGCCGGGCGGGATCCTCGAAGGCGCGCTTGAGGAGCAGGACATCCAGGTCATCCGCGCCCCGGTGCATGGACCGATGCTGCGCGACCTGCTCTACCTGCCGAGTCTCATCGAGCTGGCGCGCGACTTCGATCCCGAGCTGATCCACGCGCAGAGCCACCCGCTGGCGCTGGTCGGCGGACTGCTCGCCGCAGCGTGCGACGTGCCCGACGTCGTGACCGTGCACACGCAGGTCGCGCGCCCCCTGCGAGTCGCACCCGGTGCGCGGACCCTCGCCATCGCGGTCAGCGAGGATGTCCGCCAGGCGCTCGTCACCGCCGGCCGCTTCCCGCGCGAGCGGATCCGCGTGATCCCCAACGGCGTCGCCGCCAGTCTCTCGGCGCTGGAGGACGAGGAGGAGCGGCCGGGCGAGTTGCCGGTGGTCGGCACCGTCGGCCGGCTGGCCGCCGGTCGCGGCGTCGAGACATTCCTCGCCGCCGCCCGGCTCGTGCTCGATCAGGGCGCGCGCACCTGCTTCGTGGTCATCGGCGAGGGGCCGCAGGAGGCGGCGCTAAGGGCGCAGGCGCGCCGTCTCGATCTCAACCGCCACCTGACCTTCGTGCTGCCGCGCGCCCGGCTGGCCGAGCTGTTCCGGCCGCTCGACGTCTTCGTCTCGGTCGGCGAGAGCGAGGGGCACGGCATCTTCATCCTGTCGGCGATGGCGCAGGCGCGCGCGGTGGTCTGCACCGGGGTCGGCGGCGTGCTCTCCTTCGTCCGCGACGGCGAGAACGGACTTCTCGTCGGTCGGGATGATCCGGACGCCCTCGCGATCCGGATCGGTGGCTTGCTGGCGGCGCCCGAGGAGCGACGCCGACTCGGCCGCGCCGCCCTCCACGACGTGCGCCAGCAGTTCCCGCTGCACACGATGGTCGAGGAGACGCTCGCCGCCTACGACCGGGTGCTGGCCCCCGGCACCGTCGCCACCCCGCCGGCGTTCGACCCGTAGAACCGTCGCTGCGACGTTGTCTACCGACGTCTGGACGTGGCGGGCGGGCGGCGGGGAACTGGAGATTCGTTTTCAGCGGGGGGCGTGCAGCCGCTGTTCGGGGCGGCTAGCGACCGATGTCGCGCTATCTTCCGCCGTCTTCCGCCCCAGCCGCAGGAGCCCCCGAGTGTCTCCCGCTGACAAAGCCCCGCCGGCGGCCGCGAGCGCGCCCCCGCCGCTGACTGCGCCGGTCGAGCCGCCGCCGCCGCCGCTCAGCTTCCTGCAGCGGCTGCACCGATTCACCGAACGGTTCGGCCACCTGATGTCGCGGGTGATCCTGACCGTGCTCTACCTGGTGCTGGTCGGTCCGGCCGGCCTCATCCTCTCGCTCTTCTGCGACCCGCTGCGGATCAAGCGCTGGAAGGGCAGCGCCTGGAACGGGTGGAACCGCACCAACGACACGCTCGAGCTCGCGCGGAGGCAGGACTGACATGTACGTGCTCGGGCTGTCGTTCTACTACCACGATTCCTCCGCTGCGCTCATCCAGGACGGCAAGGTCGTCGCCGCCGCCGAGGAGGAGCGCTTCAGCCGGATCAAGCACGACTCGGGATTCCCGGGTCTCGCGATCGACTTCTGCCTGAAGCGCGCCGGCATCACCCTCCAGGACGTCGACCTGGTCGTCTTCTACGAGAAGCCGATCGTCAAGCTCGAGCGGATCCTCACCACCGCGTTCGCGACCTTCCCGAAGAGCTGGGCGGTGTTCCGCGAATCGATGCACACCTGGCTGACCAAGAAGCTCTGGATCAAGGACCTGCTGAAGAAGCGGCTCGGCGTCAAGGCCGGCAAGATCGTCTTCGCCGACCACCACATGTCGCACGCGGCGTCGAGCTACTACACGTCGCCCTACGACCACGCCGCGATCCTCACCGTCGACGGCGCCGGCGAGTGGACCACCGCCACGCTCGGCGTCGGCAAGGGCAACCGCATCAAGATCGTGAAGGAGATGCGCTTCCCCCACTCGATCGGCCTGCTCTACAGCGCCTTCACCGCCTACTGCGGCTTCGAGGTCAACGAGGGCGAGTACAAGCTGATGGGCATGGCGCCTTTCGGCGAGCCGAAGTACGTCGACCGCATCATGAAGATGATCAAGGTCGGCGAGGACGGCTCGCTGTGGCACGACATGAGCCACTTCAGCTACCACTGGTCGCCCACCACCACGCTGTCGGAGAAGTTCCACCAGGTGATGGGCCGCCCGCCGCGCGACCGCAAGCACGAGGACAAGTCGCTCGACCCGTTCTATTGCGACGTCGCCGCCAGCATCCAGAAGGTGACCGAGGAGATCCTCCTCAAGATGGCCACCTACCTGCATCGCGAGACGGGGCTGAAGAAGCTCTGCATCGCGGGCGGCGTGGGCTTGAACTGCGTCGCCAACCACATCGTGCTCCGCGGCGCGCCGTTCGACGAGATCTACCTCCACCCGGCGTGCGGCGACGACGGTGGCGCGGTCGGCGCGGCGATGTGGGGCTACCACGAGGTGCTGGGCCAGGAGAAGAAGGCGCCGGCGCTCGACCACGCCTACCTCGGCAGCGAGTACGGCCACGCCGAGATCGAGACCTTCCTCAAGCAGAACGACATCAAGTACGAGCTGATCGAGGACGACGACAAGTTCTACACGCGGGCGGCGGAGGAGCTGCAGGCCGGCAAGGTCGGCGGCTGGTTCCGCGGCCGCTTCGAGTGGGGCCCGCGCGCGCTCGGCGCGCGCTCGATCATCGCCGACCCCGGCCGCAAGGACATGAAGGAGAACGTGAACGCCAAGATCAAGTTCCGCGAGGCGTTCCGTCCCTTCGCGCCGTCGGTGATCCACGACAAGGCCGCCGAGTTCTTCGACATCGAGGATCCGGCGAAGCACTACCCCTATCGCTTCATGCTCTACGTCGCCCCGGTGCACGAGCACAAGAAGCAGTACCTCGACTCGATCACCCACGTCGACGGCACGGCCCGACTGCAGACGGTCTACGAGGAGACCAACCCGGGCTACTACCAGATGATCAAGCGCTTCGGCGAGGGCTCGGGTTACCCGGTCGTGCTCAACACCAGCTTCAACCTGAAGGGCGAGCCGATCGTCGAGGATCCCTCGCACGCCTTCAACACCTTCTCGCTGTCGGGCATGGACGTCCTCTTCCTGCAGAACTTCATCGTGCAGAAGGAGGCCAAGAAGATCCTGAAGCGCACCAAGTTCGCGCTGCGCCACGACGGCGACACCGTGACGGAGATGCTGTCGTGAGCGGGGCGATCAGGAACCGCGGACGACTCGCCGAGCGCGGCGGCGCGCTGGGTGTGCTGCTCGGCTGGGTGATGACGCTCGGGCTGCTCGGGCTGGCGCTGGAGGGGATCTTCCGGCTGGCCGGGCTGAAGCCGGTGGTCACCATCAACGCGCCCGACCCCGACTTCGGCTGGAGCAAGCGCAAGGGCGAGTCGACGCGCAAGTCGACCAGCGAGTTCGACGTCACCTTCGCGATCAACGCGCTCGGCCTGCGCGACGACGCCGACCTGACCCGCGGGAAGCCGGCCGGGACGCGGCGCGTGCTGGTGCTGGGCGATTCGTTCGTGCTCGGTTACACGGTCGATCGCCACGACCATTTCGTCGACCTGGTGGAGACGGCATTCGCGGCCGATGGCGGTCCGGAGCGCGGCGCGATCGAAGTGCTGAACGGCGGCACCGAAGGGTGGTCGACCGACCAGGAGCTGCTCTGGCTGCGCAAGGAGGGCTTCTCCTTCGCGCCCGACGTGGTGGTCGCCTGCTTCTTCCAGAACGACGTCTGGTGGAACGGCCAGGCGAGCTACGCCGGCACGCCCAAGCCGCGCCTCCAGCCGGACGGGACGGTCGAGCCGATCGTCGGCGCGATGCCGCCGCCGCGCAGCTGGTTCGCGACCCGCAGCGCGATCGGCGGGCTGCTCGACAACCTCTCGATCGGCATGAAGCACGGCGCCGCGATGGCCCACCGCGAAGGCGGGCTCACGATGGAGAAGGATCAGGTCGTCGCGCTGAAGAACCCGCCGACCGCCGTCGCCGACTGCTGGGCGCGCACCGAAGCGTGCCTGAAGGAGCTGAAGAAGAGCTGCGACGAGAAGGGCACGAAGCTGCTCTTCCTGGCGATCCCGACCCGCGAGGAGGTCGAGCCCGGCGCGCGCGACGCCTGGTGCAAGGCGGTCGGCGCGACCCAGGAGATGGTCGACCCGGTGTCGCCGGCGCAGAAGGCGCTGGCGCTGGCGACGAAGCACGGGATCGCGACCGTCGACCCGCAGCCGGCGCTGGCCGAAGCCGCCAAGGCCGGCGCCAAGGTCTACTTCGAGAAGGACTGGCACGTGAACCCGGAGGGCTCACGGGTGCTGGCCAAGGAGCTCCATCGAGCGCTGGCGGGAGACGCGTTCCTCGCGACCGGCGCCAGCGCGAAGGGCGACGCGGCGATCGACGCCTCGGCAGCGCCAGCGAAGAGCGCGCGCTGGCCGTGGGTGCTGCTCTTGGTCTGGATCGTGCTGGGATCGCTCTACGCGCGAACCAACCGCGACGAGCCGCTGGTGGCGGCGTTCCTGCAGGTCGGAACCATGGTCGCCGCCGCGACCGGCATCGTGCTCGGCTTCACCGCGCTGATCGGGGCGCTCGGGCCGACCGTCGGCCGCTGGGCGGGAATCGGGTTGATCGGCGGATTCGTGCTCTGGCTGCTGGTCAAGATGGCCAACAAGCTGTCGATCATCCGCGAGGTCTACTTCGCGTTCCTGCGGCGCGGCCATTGGTACATGATCCCGCTGCTGGTCGCGATGCTGTCGATCGGCGGGCTGCTGGTGGTGGCGAGCAGTTCGCCGTTCATCGCGCCCTTCATCTACACGCTGTTCTGAGCGGACGAACGGCTGCGGCCCATGGGCCGCAGCGTTCGCCGCTGATGGCCGACACCCTGGACACGAGAGGCTGTCAGCGGCAGACGGTGCCGATGACCGCGAGCGCGCGCGCATCGCACCGGCTCCGCAGCGCTTCGTCGCGGATCGCGGCGCGTCGGCGCCAGTAGCTGTAGGCGAACTTGAAGTTGTGCCCGCGAAAGCCCCAGACCTGCTTGCGCACCGCGGGGTTCTCCCAGAAGCGATGCGAGAGCGGCGAGTCGGGGAACGCTTCGGCGAGCGGCGGCTCCGGCTCAGCGAGCGCGGGGTCCAGGTTGATGTGCACCTTCAACGCCTCGCCGCCGCGCGCGCCGAGCGACTCGTAGCCGAGGTCCCACAGCTCCGCGACCGCGTCGGCGTGGGTGATCCCGTGGATCAGTCCCACCGGACCGCCCTGAGTGGGCCGCATGAAGCAGGCGAACGTCGACTCGACCAGCTCCTGCGGGGTCTGCCATTTCGCGATCGGATGGGCGCGATTGAAGTCGGTGTCGGCGTCGTTGCCGAACCGTTCGCGGAGATGGCGCGTGAGCTGCAAGATGCTCTCGATCCACTGCGGCTTGGCCAGCGCCGGCGCGTGATGGAACGCCTTGAGCGCCAACGAGGCGAAGATCAGGTCATGGCCCGCGGCACGCGACTGGTCGATCCCCGTCTCGAGCGACCGGACGATCTCAGCCACGCGCTCCGGAGTCGCTTCCTCCTTCGGCGTGTCGAATTCGAAATGCGACTTCCCCGCTTCGCGGAAGGCGTCGAGCTCCGCCTCGATCGCCCGGCAGGCGCGCGCGTCCAACTCCAGATCGCGCGCCATGAAGCAGGCGGAGATCGTGGCCGCCCCGTAATGGCCGTTCCCCCAGTAGCCCCGCCACGCATTCGCGAGCGACGCGAGCCCGGCTTCGAGGTAGCGGAGCGAGATCCCGCGCTCGCTCTCCCGCCCGTCGTTCTTCGCGTCTTGCGCGCTGCGGCCTGGTTCAGCCGTTGCCGCCGACGCGGACGACAGATTCGGAAGAGCGGCCAACGTCGACCCGAGCCCGGCTGCCACACCGACCCGCAGGCACTCACGACGCGTTCATTCGCGCTGGTTCGGAGGGTTCATCGGCACCTCGCGATCGTCACCTGACCGGCGGTCGTACGTGCGTGCGGCGGGGACGGTTAGGCGCGCCCTGCGCACCCGGCCGAACGTGTCCGTCGTGCCGGCGTCACACCTCGACCGGGTCGCCGCGGGCCGGCATGCGGGGATCGCAGCGGCGGCTGACCCTTGTCGGCAGGTTCGGTCGGCACGCGCCGGTCGCGCCGGCGGCAAGATGCGCTGCCGTGACGCCCCGGGGAGCCCCGCTTGAAGCCTCTCGTCCTCTACCACGCCCAGTGCCTCGACGGCTTCGCGGCGGCGTGGGTGGCGTTCCAGCGGTTCGGCGGCGCCAACGAATACCGCGCCATCCAGTTCGGCGAGCCGCTCAAGTACCCGATCGACGGGCGCGAGGTGCTGATCCTCGACTTCAGCTTCCCGCGCACCGAGCTGCTGGCGATGAAGGAGCGCGCCGCGTCGCTCCTGGTGCTCGACCACCACCTCACGGCGAAGGAAGACCTCGCCGGGCTCGAATTCGCCCACTTCGACCTCGAGCGCGCGGGCTGCACGCTGGCGTGGGACTGGTTCTTCAGGGACGAGCCACGCCCGTGGCTGCTGAACTACGTCGAGGACAAGGACCTCTGGCGCTGGAAGCTGCCGGGCAGCCAGGAGGTGGCCGCGGCGCTGCAGAGCTACTCGCGCTCCTTCACCCAGTGGAACAAGCTGCTCGCGCGAGGACTCGACGCGCTGGTGGCCGAAGGACGGCCGATCCTGCGCTACAAGAACCGGCTGATCGAGACGGCGGCGAGTCGCGTGAAGATGATCGACTTCGAGGGTCACCGCATCCCGGTGGTCTCGAGTTGCATCCTCCAGAGCGAGATCGGCGGCCGGCTGTCGGCCGAACATCCGTTCGTCGCGATCGTGTTCGAGACCGAGGGCCGGCGTGTCTGGAGCCTGCGCTCGCAGGAGGGCCGGGGCGTCGACGTGGCGGCGATCGCCCGGCGCCACGGCGGCGGCGGCCATCCGAACGCGGCCGGTTTCATCGAGCGGCTCGCGGTCACTGGACCGGCGGGAGCGGAGCCGGCGGCGCCGGCCGGCAGCACCGCCGCACCCGAGGCCGCCGATCCGGCGTGAGCGGCGCACGAGCGGTGCCGTTCCGCCGGCGTCCGCGGCGCCCGCGGCTACCATCCGGGTGCTGATGGAAGCCGATCCGTCCGAACCAGGAGGTCGCGTGCCCGCACCCGCGCCGACGCGGTCGCGCGGGGCCCCGTGCCTCTGGTTCACCCGGTTGCCGCTGCGTGAACTGGTCGAGGCGATCCGCGTGGCCCACTTTCCGTGGCTGCCCGGACCGCTGCGGGTGGCGATCGCCGAGCAGGAACGGCTGGTCGAATGCGATCCCGGCGCGCCATCGCTCCTCGTCTGGCACGCCGTGCTGAACCACGCGCAGACCCCGGTCGAGGTGTTCGGAGCGCTGGCCAAGCGTGCGCTGTGGCCGGTGGCTGCGACCGCGCGCGGCGACGGACGCGCGATGCCGCTGCCGTTCGCCGCGCTCTGCCCCGAAGAGGGGTTCGCCGACGCCTGGATCGACCTCCATCTCGGCGCCTGCATCCGCCGCGGCAGCCTCGAGGAGGAGCCGGAAGTCCGTCGCGGCTGGCAACGGCAGTGGCTCGAGCCGCGGCCGCTCGCGCCCGGGTTGCGGCTGCGCCGGGCCGAGGCCGACGCCTCGCTGCAGCGCCTGCTCTTCCGCTGATTCCTGGCGGACCGCGACCGCGGCCGCCACGTCCGACGAGGAACGACACGATGGCGCGATTCGACGACCGGGTCTGCCTCGTCACCGGCGCCGGCTCCGGGATCGGCGCCGCCATCGCGCGGCGACTCGCGCGCGAGGGAGCGCGACTGGTGCTCTGCGGACGGCGCGAACCGCCGCTCGCGGCGACCGCCGCCGCCATCGCGGCGGGCGGCGGCGCGCCGGCGGTGATCGCGACCGGCGACCTCGCCGATCCGGCGCCCGCGGCGGCCGCCGTCGCGCACGCGAAGCGCGCGTTCGGCCGGCTCGACGGTCTCGTCCACGCCGCCGGCGACGTGGTGCGCGCCGATGCGCTGGCGACGACCCGCGACGCCGACTGGAACACGACGTTCGACGTCCACGTCCGCGCGCTGCAGTACCTGCTGCGCGCGGCGACGCCGCTGCTGGCGGAGCGGGGCGGCGCCATCGTCGCGATCGCCTCGAATCTGGCGCGGATCGGCCTGCCCGGGCTCGCCGCCTACTCGGCGGCGAAGGGCGCGGTGACCAGCCTCGTCCGGGCGCTGGCGGTCGAGCTCGGCCCGGCCGGGATCCGCGTGAACGCGCTGCTGCCCGGGCTGATCGAGACCGGTGCGACGCGCAGTGCACCGGGATGGGAGGCCAACGCGCGCGGCTTCGCGGCGCGCGCGCCCTTGCGCCGCGTCGGCCAGCCCGACGAGGTCGCCGCCGCCGCGGCCTTCCTCCTGTCCGACGACGCCGCCTTCATCACCGGCACCGGGCTCGTCATCGACGGCGGCGCCTCGATCAGCTGATCGCGCCGCCGCCCGTTCCGCCGCCGCTCAACGTCCGGCGGCGCAGGCCGCGCGCGCGCCGTGCAGCCGCTCGACCATCTCGACCACGAGGTCACACCGGCAGCGCAGGCGGTCGCTGCACGCGCAGATCAGCGTCACGGGATGGCGTGACGCGCGCGCGCCGAGGAGCGCGAGCTGGTGCGCGTGCGACCACAGTTCGCCGACGAACAGCGACGCGTGTTCGCGCGGCGTGATCCAGTGGCGCCACAGCGCGAAATCGAGCTTCGCACTCGGCGCGAGATCGCGTTCCCAGCCGTCGAGTCGTCCCGCGTTCTCGCGCGGCCGCGTCCGGCTCAGCAACAGGCGCTCGCCATCGGTGAGGCTCACCGCGGCGCGAATGCTCTTCGCGCGCAGTTCCATGCGCTTCCCCGCCAGCCGGACCGCCGTCCCGGCCAGATCCTCTTTCCCCGGTCGCACACGCTACGGATCCGCGGGCGGCGCGCCACGGAACGGAATACGGACGCGCCGAGCAATCTCAGCCGCCCGCGCCGTCCCCTCCCTCGTCCGGCGACGTCTTGCCCTTGCCACCCTTGCCGCGGCCCCTCCGGCGCGGCGGCTTGGCCGGATCTTCGTCCTCGATCGGATCGAGGAGGTCCCAGGCCGGATCGGGCGGTTCGGGCTCGGTCGTCCCGATGGCGGAGATGTCGTAGCGCCGCGTGATGGCGCGGGCGTCCGCGCCGCCAGTGGTGGCGAGAACGATGTCGATCCGGCTGATTCCCGCGGCACCGAGGGTGACCCGCAATTCGCCGTGCTCGCTGCGCGGTGTTGCCGCCGCCGGCCCCCCCGCCGGATCGCTGGCGCGCGCGCCCGGCGCGGTCGGCTCCACGGGCGGTTCGCCGTCGGCCGCACCGTCCTCCGCGCGATCGGTGCCGGCGCGGGTCCGATTCGCCCCGCCGGAGCCCGCGGCCGCGGCGACGCCGCGCAGCAAGCGCGTGACGCTCGCGGGGGCCAGCGTGACGACATGGTCGACCGGCGCATCGGCCGGCGCCCCAGCCGGCGACGCGACCCGCGTCACCGCCGTCGCGCCCTGCACCAGGTCGAGGATGAACCGGTGCGGCGGAATGATCCGGTCGATCTCCTTGACCAGTCGCGCCATGCCGCGCGCCGAGTCGTCGGACGAGCCGTCGGCGTTGCGCGCGACCGACTCGATCAGGATCCACTCATCCGCCCGCCCGAGGGCGACCGTCTTGCGGCCGAAACGCCAGAACTCGGCCTTGCCCTTGCGGAAGTGCTGGAAATCGCGCTTCGTGAAGGCGATCCGCCACTCGTCGCGCGGGACGGCCCCTTTCCGCGCCGCGGCCGGCGGCTCCGCCGCCGGCACCGTCGTCTCCGCCCGGGCGGTGAGGTCGGCGATGTAGCCGTAGGTGTAGTTCTCGGCCGCCCCAAGCTGCCGTGCGGCCGCGAGAACGGCGGCACGCGCCGGATCGTCGGCGGCCGCGGCCGTGCCGGGCGCCGCCAACGGCACCGGATCCTGCCGCGCGACGGCGGCGGCCGGCCACGCAGCGACGACCGCTACCGCCAGCGTCAGCATCAGGCGCCGCCGCACGCCCGGCTCACTTGCCCGCGAGTGCGGACGCCGCGTCCGCCGGCACCTCAACCTTGGTCTGGTCGATCCCTGCGAGCTGCCACGACTTGCGCACCACGCGCGACTGCGGTCCCTGGATCGAGATCTCGACGCCGATCGACTTCACCGCGCCGTTCGCCACGACGACCGTGACGGTGCCGGCGATGTCCGGCTCAGCGCGACCACCGGCAGCCGCCTTCCCACCGCGCTCCGGCGGCGCATCCTGGTTCGCCGCGAAGGCCGCGTCGGCACCGTCGTCGCCGTCGCCGCGCTTCGGCCGCTCGCGCTTGTTGCCACCCTCACCCTCGCGACCCTCGCGACCCTCGCGACCCGGACGCCCTTCGCGACCTTCGCGTCCTTCGCGACCCGGCGGGCGCTGGTCCTTCATGCCGGACATTTCGCGCGCAGCGTCCTTGTTCAGCTTCGCGACGAAGGTCGACTGCCCACCGGCATCGCTCTTCGCCACTTCGGTGAACTTCCCGCCGAGATCCCGCGCCAGCGCATGCGGGAGCACGAGCTTCTCGAGTTCCCCGGCCATCCGCTGCGCCATCATCCGCGACTTCGCCTCGGGGTCGTCCGCACCGCCGCCGGCCGCCGCGCCCTTGCCGGCAGCGCCGCCGGCCGCCGCGCCCTTGCCGGCAG
>VGYY01000122.1 GCA_016872815.1 Planctomycetota bacterium | reverse complement strand
GGCGAGCGGAAGTCGATGCCGCCCGGCGCGTCGCCGTGGGCGATCGCCGGTTCCTGCCGCGGCGACACCGCACGCGCGCGCGGCGCGGCGAGGAGGACGCCGCCTGCGACGAGGAGTGCTGCGATCGCGATCCTGCGCGCCATCATCGTCCGCTGCCTGCTCTGCTCATCTGCGACCCGTCGTCGCGGCACAGTAGCCCGTCTTGTTCATGAACCCCTACTCCGGCTCGGTCGGTCGGCGCACGCCATCGTCGGAAAACCGCGTCCCTTCCTCAGCGGGTCGCTGGACTCGCATCCTCGGAGCCGCGATCTCCCTCCTCGTCCTGCGCCAACATCCCATCGCCTCGCGACGGGGCTCATGCAGCAGGCGGGTCAGCGCACGGCGCGGCGGCGTCAGTGACCGTCGCCGTCGTGCGGCCGGGTCAGCAGCGGCGCCGCCAGGAAGCAGGCGGCCATCGCGCCGTACGCGATCACGAAGCGCCAGGCCGGCTGCAGCGAGAGCACCGCGTCGGCGCCGGCGAAGCGCCACGAGTGGAGCAGCCCGACGGCCGACAGCGCGGCGGCGGCGAGGCACCATGCGGCCGCGCGGGCGAAGCGCCGCTCGATGACGGCGACGGTCACGGCGGAGAGCGCCATCGAGCTCAGGATGAAGCCCTGCTCGAGCGCGAAGCCGCCCTCGATCCAGGTGTCGAAACCGAGGAAGCGCGCCACCGCGTCGGCGCCGAGCGTTGCTCCGCCCGCCGCCGCCGCGCCGCCGACCTGCACGCCCTGTTTCGCCAGCAGGACGCCCCACGCGGCGACGCCCGGCAGCAGGCCGACGACGACGGCCGGCGCATGCTCGCGCGGCGTCGCCTGAAACGCCTGCGCGGTGATGACCAGCCCGATCCAGAGGACGATCGCCATGCCGGCGTCGACCGGGATGGCGCTCGCCAGCACGCCGAGCGCGCCGCTGAAGCAGAGCCCGGCCATCACCACCCCCGAAAGTGCCGAGTAGCCGACGCGTGCACCGAGCGCCTTCCAGCCCGGGTGGCCGATGTAGAGCGTGGTCGGGAAGCAGGACCCGAATGCGGCCGCCGCCAGCGAGCCGATCCCGTTCACCGCGAGCGAGCTCTTCGCCGGATAGGTGTCGCCCGCCGCCTCGGCCGACTCGAGGTTCTGCAGCGAGCCGATCACCGCGAAGAGACCCATCGGCAGAATCACCGCGAAGTGATCGAGCAGCGCGCCGTCGACCACGGCAGCGTGCAGCGCGGCGAGGGTGAACTCCGGCGCCCGCCAGTCGATCGCGCCGGTCGGGAAGGGCGGTGCGATGCCGGTCAGGTGCGCGAGCGCGGCGCCGACCGCCACCGCCACCAGACCGCCAGGCAGGCCGCCGCGGAAGCGGACGCGGCCGAAATAGGTGATCAGCACGATCGCGAGGGTGGTCAGCCCGACCAGCGGTCGGGCGAAGGTGCGGAACAGGAAGCCGAGCGCGATGAAGCCGAGCGCGACGCCGGCCAGCGTGGAGAGCAGCGCGGCGCGCGGCGTGTGGCGGCGCAGCCAGGGCGCGAGGAAAGCGCCGAGCGTCTCGATCACGCCCGAGCCGAGGGCCGCGGCGAGACCGGCCTGCCACGCGAACGTGGCCGGATCGGGGTGACCGGCCCGTTCGGCGGCGAGTCGCGCCGGCAGCATCACCAGGAAGATGAAGCCGAACAGGGAGACGGTGTTGATGCCGTAGGGCAGCGCGCAGCGGTCGCTGCGCCCCTCGGCGCGCGCCAGCCGCAGCGCCTGCCACGAGTACCAGAGGTTGCCGACCAGCAGCGAGACGGCGGCACCCGGCAGGATCCGCCCGCGCACCAGCTCATCGGGCAGCCCGACCACCCCGCGGCAGAGGGCGTCGATCAGGAGCAGCTGGATCAGGTTGTCGAGCGCCAGCCCGAAGAAACCGTCGATGTCGCCGCGAACGAACCAGCGGGGGACGGCGCGTCCGCCCGCGGCCGGCGCGTTCACGCCCGGGCACTCCAGTCGTAGAAGCCCTGACCGGACTTCTTGCCGAGTTCGCCGCGGGCGACCTTGTCGCGCAGGAGCTGCGGGGCGCGGTACTGGTCGCCGCCGATCTCCCGGACGAGCGTGTCGGCGATGGCCAGGCGGACGTCGAGTCCGACCAGGTCGGTGAGCTTGAGCGGCCCCATCGGGTGGTTGTAGCCGAGCTCCATCGCCGTATCGATGTCGGCGGGGCTGGCGACGCCCTGCTCCACCATGCGGATCGCCTCGAGGCCGAGGATCACGCCGAGCCGGCTCGAAGCGAAGCCGGGCGAGTCCTTCACCACGATCGCCGTCTTGCCCATCCGCTGCACCACGTCGAGCGCGAGGCGCTTCGCCGCCTCGCCCGTCTTCGGGTGGACGACCAGCTCGACCAGCTTCATGAGGAAGACCGGGTTGAAGAAGTGCATCCCGATCAGGCGCGTCGGGTCGGCGAGCGGCGCGGCGATCTTGGCCAGCGGCAGCGACGAGGTGTTGCTGGCGAGGATTGCGTGAGGCGGAGCGACCCGCTCGAGCTCGGCGAAGAGCGCCTGCTTCACCTCGAGTTTCTCCACCACCGCCTCGATGACGAGATCGGCGGCGCGGGCGCCGACGGCGGCGGAGGTGGCGGTGGCGAGGTTGGCCACCGTGCGGTCGCGGTCGGCGGCGGTGAGCTTTCCGCGGGCGATGCCACCGGCGAGGTTCTCGTCGATCTTCCGTCGGCCGCGCTCGAGCGCGCCCGGGTCGGCGTCGACCAGGGTGACCCCAAGTCCCGCCAACGCCGCGACTTGCGCGATCCCGTGGCCCATCGTTCCAGCGCCGATGACCGTCAGCGCGAGCGGCTTCGTGTCCTGATTCATGGGGCGGGGATGAAACCGGCCGGGTGGGAACGGTGCAAGCGCCGCCTTGACGCCCGGGGGCGCCTCGCTACAATCCCGCGCCTTCCTTTGGCCCGCGCGTAAGTGCTTGTCGTTGCGTGGGTTGGGGCGCGGTTACCGGGGCGCGGGGGGCTCCTATACAGCCCGTTCGTGCGCCGGCCGTGTTGGCCGGCCACGCGCTTTGCTGCAGGCACTGCTGCATCTCTGCTGCGTTCGCTGGCCGGGAGGCGTGCGCAGGTCTCGCGTTTTCGTTCCACGTGCACTCACTGGCTGGCTGCAGGCCGAACTACCCGCCCGCCACTTTGCGTGGCGAGCATGGCAAGGAGGATCTCCTCGACATGTTCTCCTTCTCGTCCGCCCACACCGCCCGCGCGATCGCGGCGGTGGCCCTCGGGCTCGCGGGGACTGCCGCGGCGCTGCCGGCGCCGCAGGATGCCGGCGACCGCTTCGCCGAGGGCGCCGCGCTCTACTTCCGCGGCAAGCACGACGAGGCGCTGAAGGTCTTCCAGGAGATCCTTGCCGACAACCCGTCGAACGAGGACGCGCTCGCCTACTACCACGCCGCCGGCAAGGAGGTCTTCACCCTCATGCTGGTGAGCGGCGGCGAGTTCGAGACCACCGCCAAGCGGTACCTCGAACTGGCCACCATCGCCCGGGCCGAGAAGGCCGACGACGCCGACGCGATCAACGCGCTGGTCGAGAAGGCGATGGGCGGCAACTACATCGAGGCGCGCGACGCGCTCTATGCGCTGTCGGCCAACCACGGCGAGTACGGCGCGGCGCCGTTCGTCGCGGTGCTCGGCGACGAGGAGAACCAGGAGCGCCGGGTCAAGGCGATCACCTGCCTGAACCACATGGCCGGCGACGCGGTGCTGCCGCTGATCGCAGCGCTCGATTCGGGCAACGATCGCATCGTGCGCAACGCCACCGCGTGCCTCGGCACCATCGGCGACGCGCGCGCGATCCCGGCGGTGAAGCGCGTGGCCGAGACCACCGCGAACGAGGTCAACCGCAATGCGGCCAACGAGGCGCTGGCCAAGCTCGGCGCCGGCGCCGGCGATTCGGCCGCCCTCTACTTCGCCGCCGCCACCCGCTACTTCCGCAACGATCGCGCGGTGATGCAGCCGTACGACACCAAGGATGCGGTCTGGGCGTGGGACGGCGAGAAGGTCGCGGCGATCAAGGTGCCGGCGGTCATTCGCCATCTGCGCCTGGCGCAGCAGTGCGGCAAGGCCGCCATCCAGAGCGAGGCGGCGCAGGCCGGCCTGCTCGCGGCCTACGCCGCCGAGAAGGCGTCGCTGGCGGCGACCAAGGACATGGGAGCCGAAGGCGAAGCGCCCGAGGCGGATGGCGGTCTCGACGTGCGTCTCGCGACCGGTGGCCCGGGTGGCTGCTCGGCCGCGCTGACCTACGCGCTCGAGAACGATGCGCCGATGGCAGCGGTCGAGCTGCTGCGGACGCTCGAGTCGATGGGCGCCAACACCCCGGCGATGACCGCGGCGCTCGGCTCGGGTTACAAGGCGGTCCGTTATGCCGCGGCGTTCGCCCTCTCGATGGCGGGCGACCAGGGCGCGACGGTGGTCGGCGCGCTCGGCGAGGCGCTCGGCGAGGACGCGCTGCGCACGGTGCTGGTCGCTGACGACCAGAGCGAGTCGCGCAACGCCGCAGCGGCCGTGCTGCGGGCGGCCGGCTACACCGTCGTGACGGCGGACAGCGGTGCGCTCGGCTTCAGCCGCGCCCGCACGGTCCCGCCGAAGGATGTGGTCATCGTCCGCGCCGGCATGGCCGACGTGACCATCGACCAGTTCGTCTACGACAGCGACTTCCGCGCGTCGGCGTCCTCGATCATCATCGTCAGCAGCGTCGACACCGCCGAGGCGGTCAAGGCGCAGTACGAAGGCAAGGGAAAGGTCAAGGGCTTCGCCACCGACCCGATCGCCACCGACGTGCTGGTCGAGACGGTCAAGGCGTCGCTCCCCGACCTGAACCACGAACGTGCCGCCGCACTGGCGGCGGCGGAGCGCGCGTCGATGATCCTCGGCCACCTGTCGGCGGCGGCGCTCGGCGGCGTGACCGGCAACCTGATCGCCGCGCTCGGACGCGAAGAGGAGACGGTGCTCGGCGGCGTGCTGAAGGCGGTCGGACGCATCGGCAGCGGTGACGCGGCGCCGGCCGTGGCCGCCCTGTTCGCCGACGGCGGCAAGTCGGAGGCGATCCGGGTCGCCGCCGCCGACGCGCTCGGCGGGATCTTCGGCAAGCTGGCCGAGCGCCCGAGCGAGGACGTGCTGCAGCCGGTGATGGCGGCCGCGACCGGCGAGGCCAACCTCGCGGTCCGGCTGGCGGCGGGTCGCGCGCTCGGCTGCGCCGGGTTCCTGACGGCGGCGGAGCGCGCCGCGCTGCTCAGCGGCGGAGCGAACTGAACCACGCTCGCCACGGCGACGGATGACCAGCAGGGAGTCTCGGCCAGAGTAGCTCAGCGGTAGAGCACCGCTTTCGTAAAGCGGGGGTCATGGGTTCAATCCCCATCTCTGGCTCCACCGGTTCGATCGAGGTTCTGATCTCGGGAAGTGGCCTGCAAAGCGACGTGCGCGGGCAGTCCGGACGTTCGAGTCGAGAGGTTGACGCAAGTGGATGAGGCGGTCGGAGGCGGCGCAAGGGCGCTCGTCGGCGACCTGCATCGAGGAGGATGCGCGTGAAGAACAGCCTGAAGGCCTTCGCGGCGCTGGCCGCGGCCGCCTGCCTGAGCCTGCCCGGATGCGGCTCGCTCCAGCGTTTGGGTACGGACGTCGTCGTCGTCGTGACCTCACCGGTCACGGTGCCGCTGGCGGCCGTGCACGACTCGATCGATTGGGGCGACGAGACCAGCGGGGCGACTCCGGTCCTCCTCGCGCCGCTGAACATCCCGCTCCACGCGATCAAGCACGTCGCGTACACCGTGGTCTACGCCGCGGACGCGTGCCTCTCGCCGCTGTACCTGCTGGCGTCGATCGGCGGCGGCGACCTCGAGCCGATCGACCTCTATTCGTTCACGGATGGCTATCCGTGGCAGAGCCAGCCCTGGCCGTACATCGAGGAGTGAGCCTCGGCGAAGCCTGACGGACGCGGCGGCGATCGCCGCGGGCGTCCGCGGCGGTCGTCGGCTGTTCCTCTCGAAGCGATGCGATGCAGCGCGAGCAGGTGGCGAAGGCCGCCTGCTCGCGTCTTCGTTCCCGGGCAGCCGTGCCGCCGCTGCGCTGCCGGGTCGGCGATTCGACCGGGCTAAGATCGCCGCGCTTTCGGCGCAGGAGCCCAACGCGTGAGTGCGGAGCTGGTCCGGTACGAGGTCCGCGGCGGCGTCGCCTGGCTCACGTTGTGCGACCCGCCGGTGAACGGCTACAGCCACGAGATGATGCTGGCGCTCGACCGCGCGATCCTCGCCGCGCGCTTCGACGACGCCGTCCACGTGCTGGTCGTGACCGGCGCCGGGGAGAAGTTCTTCTGCGCCGGCGCCAACATCGAGCAGCTCAAGGCGATGACGCCGAGCTTCAAGTACTCGTTCTGCCTGCACGCCAACGAGACGCTGCTCCGGCTCGAGCACACGCCCAAGCTGACGATCGCCGCGCTGAACGGCCATTGCGTCGGCGGCGGGCTCGAGGTGGCGCTGGCGTGCGACCTGCGCGTCGCGCGCGAGGGGGCCGGCAAGATCGGCCTGCCGGAGGTGGCGCTTGGCGTGCTGCCGGGCACCGGCGGCACGCAGCGGCTGACGCGCGTGCTCGGCGCGTCGCGCGCGCTCGATTGGATGGTGCATGGCCGCAACGTCGACGTCGCCGAGGCCGAGCGCGCCGGGCTGGTGCATCGCATCCTGCCGGCGGCCGGGTTCGTCGACGCCGTGCAGCAGTACGCCGAGCAGTTCTGCGCCCCGCGCAAGGCGTCGCTGGCGGTCGGCATGATCAAGCGCGCGGTGCTCGGCGGCGGCGAGCTCCCGCTCGAGTCGGGCCTGGCGCTCGAGCGCGAGCTGCAGGCGCGACTGTTCGCGTCGGCCGACTGCCGCATCGGTCTCGAAGCGTTCCTGGCCAAGCAGGCGCCGGCATTCACGGGCAGGTGACGGAGGAGGCGGAGTCGGGGACGCGCGTCCCCGTGACCGTGCCGCAGCGCACATGACCGAGCCAGGATCGAGCGATGCGACGAAAGCTCCGGCGCCCGGCGCCGCGGAGCCGGAGGAGCCGCTCACGTGGCGCGAACGCCTGCGGCGCCTGCTCTTCGGCGCGCCGCTCGCGCTGCAGGACGAGACGATCGTCCATCGGCTGTCGCTGATCCCGTTCCTCGCGTGGGTCGGTCTCGGCGCCGACGGGCTGTCGTCGTCGGCGTACGGACCCGAGGAGTCGTTCAAGGCGCTCGGCCAGCACACCTACCTGGCGATCGGGCTCGCCGTCGCGACCGCGGCGACCGTGTTCCTGATCTCGGCCTGCTACTCGCGCATCATCGAGAAGTTCCCGCACGGCGGCGGCGGCTACGTCGTCGCCACCAAGCTGCTCGGTCCGCGGGTCGGCCTCGTCTCGGGTTGCGCGCTGCTGGTCGACTACGTGCTCACCGTGACCGTCTCGGTCGCCGCCGCCGGCAACGCGCTGCGCGACGTGCTGCGCCAGGTGATGCACTTCCCGGAATCGTGGGTGATCCCGGTCGACGTGCTGCTGCTCGCGCTGCTGCTGGTGTTGAACCTGCGCGGAGTGAAGGAGTCGGTCGTCGCGCTGATGCCGGTCTTCATCCTGTTCCTCGTCACCCACGCCGCGCTGATCGTCGGCGGGATCGTCGCCCATTTCGGCGATGCCGCGGGCAAGGTCGAGCAGCTCGCCGCCGACTTCTCGCACGACTGGCACTCCGTTTCGCTCGGTCCGTGGGCGATGCTGCTGATCTTCTTCAAGGCGTTCTCGCTCGGCGGCGGCACCTACACCGGCATCGAGGCGGTCTCGAGCAGCATGGGCATCCTGCGCGAGCCGCGCGTGCGGACGGCGAAGGTCACCATGCGCTACATGGCGGTCTCGCTCGCGTTCGTCGCGTCCGGGCTGATCCTCTGCTACCTCCTCTGGGACATCCGGCCGCTGCCGGGTGGCCAGAAGGAGACGATGAACTCGCTGCTGGCGCGCGCCGTGACGGATGGCCTTCCCGGCGGCAAGTGGCTGGTGTTCGTGACCCTGCTCTCCGAGGCGGTGCTGCTGCTGGTGGCGGCGCAAGCCGGGTTCATCGCCGGGCCGCGCACTCTGGCCAACCTCGCGGTCGACTCGTGGGCGCCGCGGCGTTTCTCGGCGCTGTCGGAGCGGCTCACCACGCAGAACGGCGTCACGCTGATGGCGCTCGCTTCGCTCGGCGCGCTGCTCTATGCCGCCGGCGCGTCGCCGGCCGCGACGGGCGCGGGCGCCGCCGCCACCACCGCCCATGCCGGGGCCCACGGTGGCGACGTGATCGGTCGCCTGGTCACCATGTACAGCATCAACGTCTTCCTGACGTTCAGCCTGTCGATGCTGGCGATGACGCTCTACTGGTGGCGCACCAGCCGGGAGCCCGAGCAACGCGCGAAGCGCCTCGCGCTCTTCGCCACCGGCAGCGTGGTCTGCTCGTCGATCCTGCTGGTCACGGTCTGCGAGAAGTTCACCGACGGCGGCTGGATGACCATCGTCATCACCGGGCTCTGCGTGATCGCGTGCCTGCTGATCCGACGCCACTACGTCGACGTCGTCAGGCGGTTGTCCGCGCTCTACTCCGACCTCGCCAACCTGCCGCTGCCCGAGAAGGGCAACGAGCGCGAACCCGATCCGCAGCAGCCGACCGCGGTCGTGCTGGTGTCGAACTGGGGCGGCCTCGGCATCCACACGGTGCTGAACGTCTTCCGCTCGTTCCCCGACCACTTCAAGAACCTGCTGTTCGTCTCGGTCGGCGTCATCGATTCGGGCGCCTTCAAGGGCGACCATGCGGTGGAGGGGCTCGAGACCCGGACCGAGTCGATGCTGCAGCGCTACGTCGACCTCGCGCGCCGGCTCGGGCTGCCGTCGACGTCGCGACTGGCGATCGGCACCGACGCCGTGGAGTCGGCCGAGGAGCTCTGTCAGCGCGTCGCGAAGGAGTTCCCGCGGTCGACCTTCTTCGCCGGCAAGGTCATCTTCCGCGAGGAGGGTTTCCTGCAGCGCTTCCTCCACAACGAGACCGCGGTGGCGCTGCAGAAGCGGCTGCACTTCGGCGGGCTCACCATGGTGATCCTGCCGGCGCGCGTCTGCTGAGAGCGCGTCGGCCGGAACGCGGGCCGGCGGGCCGGGCGCGCGCCCGCGACCACGCTCAGGCGATCAGCATCCCTTCCATCTCCGGCGTCGCCAGTCCGGCCACCAGCCGGAAGTTGCGCAATGACAGCGATCCGGCGGTGAAGTGGCCGATCTCGCCGCATTCGCTGCGGCCGAACAGGAAGCTGAAGCCGCAGAGCTGGGTCGATTCGCCCTCGCAGAAGCGGCCGCCCGAGACCACCGCGGCGATGAGGTGGCGCAGCAGGCGGCGGGCCACTTCGACCGAGGCGCGCGGGACGCCGTGCAGCTCGAAATCGGGGTGGCCGAACTTCTCCATGCCGTGGGTGTGGATGAAGAACGGCCGCTGGCCGCGCTCGACGTGGATCGCGACCTGGCGCTGCGGGTCGAACGCGCGATCGAGCTCGCGGACGATGTCCTGCGCGCCGAGCTTGACGAAGGCCAGCATGTCGACGACGATCCCGCCGCTCATCGCGGCGAGCTCGCCCGCGATCAGCAGCGCGGAGCGCAGGTAGCCGAGGTCCTCGGGGGCGACTTCGCTGACCTCGACGCGCCAGATCACCTGCGCCTGGCGCAGTCGCGCGTAGGCGTCGAAGTCGAGGGCGGGCATGAAGTCGCTGGCGGCCGGCAGCGAGGCGCGGGCGAAGCGGGGGGCGTCGGCGCCTGCATGCGACTGCACGTCGATGTGGCCGGTCGCGACCGGGTGGCGGGCGATGACCTGCGCCAGTTCGGTCGCGCCGATGCCGCCGGTGGCGGGGGCGTGAACCTGGTAGACGACGCGGGCGGCTCGCAGTTCGGCCATGCGGGGGTGGATCGGCGGACGGCGGGAAGCGGGTGGAGCGGAAAAAACGGCGCGCCCGCTCCCCCGGAGTTCCAGCCGCCGGCGGCACCCGCGCCTGGCGCTCCCCGGTGCCGCCGCCGGTGTGAGGAATCGGCGCGTCGCTGCGAATGATGCAGCACCGTGAACGACCCTGCTTCGACCCCGCCGTCGCCCGACCCGCTTGCGCTGATGCAGCGTCATGGCGGCCTGCTCCGTCGCATCGCCTGGGCCTGGAGCCGCGACGACGCCGACCGCGACGACGTGCTGCAGGAGATCGCAGTGCAGCTCTGGCGCGTGCGCGAGCGGATCGACCCCCGCCTGCGCGAGGCGAGCTTCGTTGCCCGCGTGGCGCTGAACGTCGCCATCTCGTTCCAGCGTCGTGAGCGGCGCCATCGGGTGGGGCGTGCCGCCGCCGACGTCGACCACGTTGCCGACGCGAGCCCGTGCGCCGGCGAGCGCGACGACGAACGGGCGCGGCTGCGCGCCGCGATCGATTCGCTCCGCGACCTCGACCGGGCGCTGGCGCTGCTCCATCTCGAGGGGCACGACCATGCCGCGATCGGCGAGGTGCTCGGGATCTCGGCGGCGAACGTGGCGACCAAGTGGTGGCGGATCAAGACGCGGCTGCGCGAACAGCTCGTCGCGAAGAGCATGGAGGAACGACGATGCACGACGAGATGAAGCGCGAGGACGTGTTCGAGCAGATGTGGGCGCGGCAGGCGGCGGCACTCGGCGCGCCGGCGGCGACCCTGCCGGCGGCGAGTGGCGTGCGCCCGATCGGGCGTGCCGGCCAGCGGGTCTTCCTCGCGGTACGCCTCCTCGAGGTCGCGCTGGGCGCCGCCGTCCTCTGCGTCGTCCTGATGGCGCTCCCCGCCCACCTCGACGCGCCGCGTCAGCTGCTGGTCGTCGCCATCGTCGCCGTGCTGGTGGCCTGGATCACGGCGCAGTGCGCGGTCCTGTTTCATCGTGCGCTCCGCGTCGACTGGAGCGCGCCGGTGGTCGAGCTGCAGCGCGCCATCGAGCGCCTGCGCCTCGCCGAGTATCGGGCCTTCAAGTGGGCACTGCTCGGCGGCGTCGTGCTCTGGCTGCCGCTGCCGGTGGTACTGCTCGACGCGCTCACCGGCGGCCGACTGCTGGAGCGTCTCGACCTCGGCTGGCTGGCGGCCAACGTCTTTCTTGGCGCGGCACTCCTCGGCGGACTGCACCGGTGGTCGCGTCGGCACGTCGAGCGGGCCGGGCGGAGCGGTCGCGCCGAGCGGTTGCTCGACGCGCTGTCGAGCCGCCACGTTCGCCGCGCGGCGGAGCGGATCGCCGAGCTCGAGCAGTTCGCCGCCGAGCCGCCCGCGGCGACGTCCCGGCAGGAGTGAGGCGCCCCTGCGCCCTGCCGGACGGCGCAGGGCGAGGGCACAATGGCGCTCCGGAGGACGGATGGGCCAGGTCCGGATGCTCTATCGCCGCTGCAAGGTCTGGGTCGACGCCGATGAGGCGGGACGGCCCGTGCTGGAGCGCGGCCTGGCGAAGATCCGCTATCGCGCGACCGACGCGGCGAGCTACAGCGCGAAGGAAGCGGAGCTCTCCCCGTTGCCCCCTGACGCGGTGGCGGCGGCCACCGGCGGCGAGCAAGCCGCGGCCACGGCGGCCACGGACGCGGGGTCAGCGGCGGCGGTCGCGGCGGCTGGCGCGGCGTC
>VGYY01000121.1 GCA_016872815.1 Planctomycetota bacterium | reverse complement strand
TGTCGGGGGCGCTGGCATCGGCGCGTCCGCGCAGGCGCGGGTCGCTTCGCTGCCGGGGCCGTCCGGGCGTGGAGCCGCGGCGCGGTCACGCTCGCCCGGCGGGCTGCAGGCGAGTCGCGCCAGCGGCAGCAGCAGCGCCGCAACGAGCAGGCCGACGCCACCGGCACGCAGCACGCCGCATCTCATGACTTCTGGCCGCGCTTCGATCGATCCTGCGGCGGCGGGGGGGGCGGGGGCGGCGGCAACACCGACCGCACGACGTCGGTCGTTCCGGTCCCGGTCTGTGGGCCGCCGCCCGGCGTCGGTTTGCCGCCTGACGCGCGGAACGCCGCGGCCCAGAGCGGCGCGGAGGCGCCGAGGAAGAGGAGCGCGAGCAACGGGGAGAGGGCGACACGCCACGCGCGCGCGCGGCGTGCTGCTCGTTCCGGGGTCATCGGCAGGCTCCATTCGCGTGGGGGAGAGCGACGTGTTCCTGCAGCCGGCGGGCGACGTCGCGGGCGTGGCGTGGCGATCGATCGCATCGATCGGCGATGGCGAGGCAATGGCGTTCGAGCGCGGCGGAACGGGCGCGAACGACCCGACGCGACGCCGCCCGGAGCGCCGCATCGAGGTGTCGGTCCGCGATCGTGTCCGCTCCGGTCACCGCGGCGTAGACGGCTGCCGTCCAATGCGCGGCGACGTGGTCCGGGCGCAGGCGCGCCGCGTCCAGCGCCAGTTCCGTGGCGGTGCCGAGCTCTCCGCGGTCGCCGGCAAGGAGCGCGCGATGGAGCAGCGCCGACGCGCGCGCGTGGGCCGAGCGCGCCACGCGCGCGGCACCGGCGAAGCCGTCGGCGGCGGCGTCGAGCGCACCATCGAGCCAATCGAGTTGCGCACCGACGAGTCGTGCCGGCGCGGAGTCCGGGTCGAGTGCGATCGCGCCCGCCAGCAGCTGGCGCGCGTGGCTGCGCAGGTTCGCGTCGATCGGCGATGGTGTCGCCGCCGCCAGGAGTCGGTCGAGGCAGAGTTCGGTTGCGGCGGGCAGCGCGCCGAGCGATCGCGGATCGGGTCCGAGCGCGGCGAGCACGCCGGTGACGGACCGATCGGCCGGATCATCGTCGCGGATCGACTCCCGCGGAAACGACTCGCGGAACTCGCGATCGAGTTCGAGCAGCGCGGTCGCGAGCTCGACGAGTTTCAGCGCCGTCTGGCGCGCGACGCGGGTCCGGAACTCCTGCAGCAGGATCATGGTGCGCTCCGGGGGGCAAACAGGGCAGTCGGCCGGGCGCACGCCCGGACCCAGGTGGCGGCGTGTTCGAGCGCGCAGCGGAAGCGCTCGAACGCGGCCTGGCGCGAGAGCAGCTCGGCGATCGACGTCGAGCGATGGGGGGCGGCGCCGTCGTCGGCGACAGGGGAGAGGAGTCGGCGCCGATCGTGGCGCGAGTCCTCGAGCAACGCCTGCGCGGCGACGACGGTCGCCGTCTTCCCCTCGAACAGGCGGGCGGCGACGTCGACGAGCTCGTCGGGAAGCTCGATCCACTCGGCGATGTTGAGCGCGATCGGATCGGTGGACTGCTCGCCTGGCGGCGATGGGACGAAGCCGAGGACCTCATCGACGAACGTGCGCACGACGCGGCGACAGCGGTGCGCCATGGCCCCGTATGCCGCGCGTCGACCGGCGTCGTCCCGGCCGCGCAGTTCGGTCAGGGCTTGCGCCAGCACCTCAGCCGTCGCGGTCGTGGTGCGCATCGGCAGCGCGAAGAGGTTGCGCAGGACATCGAGTTCGCGGCCGACGTCATCACGGTGCAGTCGGCACCAGGCGAACAGCGGCTCGACACCGGCTTCGGCGGCGACCAGTTGGGTGAGTTCGAGCCAGGCGTCACCGACGTGCGGACAGGTCGCGGGATCGATGCCGAGCGCCCGCAGCGATGACGCTTCGTCCGGACGCAGTGGCCGCTGACCGAAACGAACGGCACGGTCATCCGCGCGAGGTGTGCCCATGGGGCCGATCCACGCGTGCGCGACCGCCAGGCGCGCAACCTCCGATTCCCGTCCCTTCAGCCGCCAATCATTGCCCGGTGTTCAAGTTGTGCAAGATGGGACAAATATCTGGTCAGTCGTTGAGCGGCGGCTGGCGGCAGCCATTCCGAGTCATTGTCCCGGGGAGCTCAGGCGCTGAAAGCCCAACTCATAACGTCTGATAATCAATCTTCTGTTGTGATTCGCCGGGGACAACCGACCGGCTTGAGCGGGTATGGGCTGGCCGGGTCTGGACTCGCCGGGTCTGGACCTGGTGGATCAGCGCGCCGTCGACCGGGCGTACGCCGACAGCGCCGCCATCTGGCGGTACAGGTCGTGTTCGTCGACACCGACCGGGCTCTTGAAGAATGCTGCCAGATGGTCCATCGGGCCGCTCTCGCCCCGTTCGAGCGCCAAGGTCGCGAATCGGACGAGGTCGAGGACCAGCGGCGCCGCCAGGATCGAGTCGCACCCCTGCCAGGTGAACTGCATCGCCATCGGGTGGCCGAGGAAGCCGCGAAAATGGATGTAGTCCCACGCGACCTTGTTGTCGCCGAGGGACTCGACGTAATCGATGCCGACCCGGGTCTTGACCGGCTGGCCAAGGATGCTGGCGACGACGCGGTCCTTCGAGGCGAGTTTCGACTGCTTGTTGGCGTCGTCGGCGAGGACGCTGCCGTCGCGATTGCCGAGGATGTTGTAGCCCACCCACGACATCACCTTGAGGCACCGCGCGCGGAACATCGGCGCGAGCCCTGACTTCACCAAGGTCTCGCCGGTCTTGCCGTCGTTGCCCATCCAAGGCAGTCGGAGCTGCGTCGCCAGCGCGCGGATCGCTCCGCAGAGACTCGACGCCGAAGGGGTGAAGTTGATGAACGCGGCGCCGGCCCGCAGCGCGGCGCAGGCGTAGAGTGCGCCCGGGCGCACGTCTTCCGGGCTGCCGTCGAGCGCGCGCTCCAGGTCGGCCACGGTCTCGAGGGCCGGCAGCGCCGCCGGCGGCGGTTCGGTCGAAGCGAGATTCACGACGATCAAGGCGCGCGCGGCGTGCTTCGCACGGAACTGCTCGAGGTCGCGGGTCAGTGCCGTGACGAGTTCGCGCGCGGTGCCACCGTGAAGCACATGGTCAGCGGTGGCGATGCGATGGATCGCTCCCCCACCTCCGGCGGCGGCACCCGGCCTGATGTCGGCGTCGATCGCGGCGAGATCGGATTCGAGCGCGTCGATCCAGTCCGGCCGCAGCGATTGATTCTCGGCCGCGATCGCGCGCGCAGCGGCGGCCAACCGCACCAAGCGGATCTCGTGGCCGCCGAAACGGAAGTCCGCCAGTTCCGGCAACCCCAACGCGGAAAACGCCGGATCGTCGCTCACCAGCGCGGTCCGTTCGGCGAAGCCGCGGACGACGGCCAGCGCGCCGACGGCGACGGTGGTCGAGAGTGCGCCACCCGCTCCGATCAGCCAAACCCCGATCGGGCCGTTCTTGTTCGCCATGCAGATCATCGATCTCGGCAGGGTCGCGGAATTCGTAAGGGGGCGACCAGACTAACCCGTCCGATTCATGAGCCCCTAATCCGGGTTGGACGGTCGGCGCATGCCAGCGGGGGAAACCCGCGCTCCTTCCGCAGCGGGTCGATGGACCCGCAGCGTCGGAACCGCAATTTCCCTCCTCGTCCTGCACCAACGTCCCATCGCCTCGCGACGGGGCGCGTGAATCAGACGGGCTAACGCAACGTCGCGGCAGCGGTTGTACGCCCGCAAGGCGCGTGTTTTTCAACGCGGGGGGGGGCTTGTGCGCCCTACCTGCTGTGGGTAAGTTTTGTGGAAGCCCAAGCTCTAGTGATGGACCACAAAAAGGAGGGTGCTTTGGCCGTCATCGCCAAGGAGCGAGCGCCGCGTTCGACCAGGAAGAAGCGCGCCCCGAACATCCTTGAGCAGTTGATCGCCGGGTGCGACGCCGAGCGCGTCGCGGTGCAATTCGTCGATGGTCGCGTGTTGGAGGGAGCGCTCCTTTTCAACCCGATCAAGCGCTGCGGCAAGCTCATCAACGTCGATCAGGAATTCTCGCTCGACTTCGACCCGATCGAGGTCAAGGAGATCAAGGTCCTGGTCGCCCGGCTCCCCACCGCGCCCGTCGACCGCGTCGAGGCGCGTCCGGAACGCGAGAACCGGTTGATCGAGGCCGGCGACGAGGGCGACGAGGACTGACGTCGCGCGCACAGCCGGCGCTCGGGCGCAACCTGCGCCGCGGCTTGTGGTCGCGCCAAACGTTGCGAGACGGTAACGCCCGGCGGTTCCGGTGGCGGATTCCGGGGCGCACTCGGTCACTCCTCCCGATTCTCCGGGGGGGCACCGCCCGATGTTCGCGGAGCGATCGTTGCTTAGATTCACGCACTCGGTGCAGGAGGGAGAGGCGGTCCGCCTCCCCTCGGCGACCATCCACAGCGAAGGGAGAGAGCGACCCATGTCGAAGGCTTGGCTCAAGTCCGGCCTGGCGGCGGGCCTGGTAATGCTGTTCGGCGCGTCCGCGTGGGCGCACGGCGGCAACTACAAGGGCCCGACCGATACCGTCCCGCCGAATCTCGGTGGCGGTGGTGACACCACCCCGCCTGGCAACCCGGGTGGACCCGGGACGCCTGGGCCTGGCGCGCCGACGACCGGCGGAGCCAAGGGACCCACGACCGGCGGCGCCCCGACCGGTCCGACGGGTGCCGGCAGCGGCGGCATGCGGCCGACCACCGGCGGCCTCGGTGGCCGGCGCGCTGGTGGCGAAGGCTTCGAACGCTGGGAGTTCTGGTGGGAGCACAACAAGGATCCGTTCCTCGATCTCAAGGCGCGGCTTGCGGCCAGTGCGCCCACGTCGGGCGGCGGCGGCTTCCTGACCGGCCGGGCGAAGCCGGTCGAGGCCACCAGCGTCAATCGTCCGAGCCCGAGCGAGATCAAGAACAACCTGGTTCCGGGGTTCATTGGAGCGCTGAAGGAAACGCATCCGGACATCGTCGACTCGGCTTGCCTGGCGATCGGGCGCACGCTGCGCAGCGAGGATGCGGCGGAAGCCGTCGCCGTGCTGACCAAGGCGCTGAGCCACAAGGAGAAGACTGCGCGCGAGGCCGCCACCCTCGGTCTCGGCGTGCTCGGCGCCGGCGATTCCGTGCCGACGCTGCTTCATCTGCTGAACGACACGTCGGAAGGCAAGCAGCTGACGGGTCGTTCGGAGGGCGTCGAGGACATGGTCCGCGGCTTCGCGGCTGCCGCGCTCGGCTTCATCGGTGACGCGCGCGCCATCGGTGATCTGCGCAAGATCGTCTCCGACCAGACGCTGGCGTCGAAGCTCGACGTCAAGGCGATGTCGATCCTCGCGCTCGGGATGATGCCCGACCAGCACGAGGAGATCGTGACCTTCCTGCTCGGCTGCATGGACGATCGTTCGTTGAACACGTACGTGCGGGCGCAGGCGCCCGTCGCCCTCGGCCGCCTCAACCGGCAGAAGAAGGAAGGCTCCGCGGCGGCCCAGTCGGTGCTGCCGAAGATCGTCGCGCTCTTCAACGACGACAAGGCCGACAATGACCTGCGTCGTTCGCTCGCGATCACCATCGGCATGCTGACGTCGCTCTCGAGCGACGCCGCCGGAGACGCGATCGATGCGCTGCTGAACGCCGTTGCCAAGGGCAACGATGACCAGACGCGCCACTACTCGATCATGGCGCTCGCCGAGATCGGCGCGCGCGATGCCGAGCCGGCGAAGAACGAAGCGGTGCACACCAAGCTGCGCGAGTTCTTCCTGCGCGAGCTGACCCAGCCCAAGCGCATCACCCACCAGCCCTACGGGGCGCTCGGTCTCGCGGTCTACGCCCGCAACCCGGCGCTCGACCCGCAGGTGAAGACCAACGCCCAGGCCAAGCTGCTCGAGGCGTTCGAGCAGACCAGCAACCCGTCGTACAAGGGTGCCATGGCCGTCGGCTGCGGCCTGCTCGACTACCCGCTCTCCACGGAGTCGCTGTGGAAGGAGTTCGAGAATTCGAACGACCAGTCACTGAAGGGCTACATCGCCATGTCGCTCGGCCTGATGCGGCAGACCGGCAAGGCGGAGCCGTTCCGCAAGCTGATCGTCGCGAAGGGCCTCGAGCCGAAGTTCCGGCTGCAGCTCGCCCGCGCGCTCGGGCTGATGGGCGACAAGGAGGCGGTCGAGACGCTGGTGACCTACCTGCAGGCAGCCGAGACTCAGGCGGAGTCGGCGTCGGCGGCGCAGGCGCTCGGCCTGATCGGCGACCGCAGCGCGGTCGATCCGCTGCTGACGATCCTCCGCAATGAGTCGAAGCAGCCGCAGGCGCGTGGTTTCGCTGCGGTGGCGCTCGGCATCATCGCGGAGAAGACCCAGCTGCCGTGGAACGCGGTGTTCTCGGTGAACTCGAACTACCGGGCCAAGGTGCCGGCCCTGTCCGAGATTCTCGACATCCTCTGATCCGCTTCGGCGGATCCATCGAGTTCGGCTCCGCTGCGGCGGATCGAACTCGACCCATTCGGCGGGCAGTTGCGCCGAGTTCGTTGCAAGGTTCGATGGCCCACTCCGACATCGTCGGGGTGGGCCATCTTCGTCGACGGCCACCCGCCCCGATCGCGACTGGGTCAGCGCGCGCGAAGGGTCGACACGAGGGTCCATCCGAGAGCCAGCGCGACGGCCGCCAGCGTGATCCACCCGGCCATCGCCACGCGCTGCGCGTCGACCGCGACACCCGCAAGTTCGCGACGATGCGCGGCGAGGGCGGTTCGTTCCCCGTCGATCCGCGCCCGGAGTGCCGAATCGGTTGCCTGCAGCGCCGCCCGATCGAGATCCGCCGCCGCCAGCGCGAGGTCGCCGGCGAGCCAGCCCGAGTAACCGCGCTGCAGCAGCGCGGGCGCGCTCGCGCCGGCCGCGACGAGGTGAGCGTCGACCGTGGCGATGCTCGTGGCGTAGAGCCCGCGCTGGCGCTCGAGCCATGCCCGGTAGAGCATCCAGTCGCCGTCGGTCGCCGGCACCGCTCCGAGCTTCGCGATGGCGGCGTCCAGCTCCCCCGCCGCGAGCGCGGCGTCGACCGCCGCGGCGAGCGCGTTCGGCTCGTCGGCCGGCTGCTGCGCCGTCGCCGTCGCGCGGAGATTCACGGGGGCTCCGGCGCGGCGGCGAGCATCGCCGTGGCCCGCGCCGCCAGCCGGCGCTGCTGCAACGCGTCGAACCAGCCATCGCCATCGCGCAAGGCGCGCTGCCCGCTCGCGGCCGTGGCGCGGAACCACTGGCCGGGCGCCCGCAGACTCGCCGCGAGGTCCTGCAATGCGACCGGCCATTCGACCGTAGCGAAAGCGTCGGGCCCGCGGGCTCGCTCGTCGCGAGTCGCCCAGACCAGCTGGTTGGCGGTGCGCGGCAGCGACGCGACCACCACGCCTTCCGGAAAGACCGCCGCGAGCGTCGCGACGATCGCTTCGGTGACCGGATCGCTCGCGCCATAGCCGAACGCGTTCAGGGCGACGGTGCCGCCGGGGACGAGTCGTCGCTTCAGCGCGGCGAAGAACTCGACCGACGCCACGTGCGGCGGGACGAACGACTGGCGGGCGTAGCAATCGACCAGGATGAGCTCGTATTCGTGACGGGCATGGTCGGCGAAGGTGCGCGCGTCGAGGTCGGTGAAGACGCGCAGTCGCGGGTCGTCGGGCAACCCGAGGTGGCTGCGACCGAGCGCGACGGCGCCGGGATCGATCTCGACGCCATCGATCGACAGATCGCAGCGCGGTCCGGCCAGCGCCAGCAGCTGTCGCGCGTGCGTGCCCGCGGCGAGGCCGAGGATCGCGACGCGCAATCGGCCGTCGCGGATCGAGTCGAGCGCCAGCAGATTGACGTAGTCGTAGTAGAAGCCGCCGGTCAGCTCTCCGGTCGCCGGCGTGAGCGACTGGAACGAGTCGTGCCCCTCGTCGATCGCGAGCACCAGCGTCCCGGCGCCGAGGTCGTCGCGCCGCCGCACCTCGAGGTGCTGGTAGCGGCTGTCGATCGCCACCACCGGTGCGCCGGCGGCCGCGCCGAATGGCGCTGCCCGGACGCCCCGCGCATGCGCCGCCAGCGTCGCGGTCGCTCCGAGCAGCAGGACGAGCCCGGCCGCTGCCCGCCGCCGCGCCGACCAGAACAGCGGCAGCGACGACAGCGCGATCAACCCGGCGGCGGCCACCATCGTGCCGCGGGTGCCGAGCGCCTCGTAGAGGAGATCTTCGGTGGCGAAGCTCCCGGCGATCGAGCCGAGCGTCGCCGCACCGTAGAGCAGCCCGCTGGTCCGCCCGAGCTCCTCGATCCGGGTCGCCGCGCAGCGCACGAGGAACGGCGCCACCATGCCGAGCAGCAGCACCGGCGGGAAGAAGCAGACCGCGGTCGCGACGAAGGAGCCGCGGCGCAGGAACGGATAGGCCACCTCGAGCGGCAACGCCTCCGGCAGCAGCCAGCGCGCCACCGGCCCGGTGAGGAACGCCGCGAGCGCCACCAGCAGCGCCCCGGCGCAGAGCAGCGCCCCGAGGAGCGCCGGATCGCGCCGGCGATCGGCGAGCCGCCCGCCCAGCATGTTCCCGAGCGCAAGCCCGGCGAGCACCAGGCCGATGACGTTGCTCCAGACGAAATGCGCCTGGCCGAACCAAGGCGCCAGCGCCCGTGGCGCCATCATCTCGACGACGAGGACGCCCGCTCCGCAGAGGAATGCGGTCAGCCAGTAGGCGAGGAGCACGCCGCGTCCCCTTGCGTCGATCCTGGACCCGCTCGCCACGCCGCCGGGGCGGCCGCGGTCATCCGCCGAGGTCGACGCGGATGCTCGCGACGTAGATCTCGCCGGTGTTCGAGTACGGGCGCAAGTAGGCCCATTGCAGCGTGTCCTCGAGGATCCGCTTCACCGGGCCGTTGAACCGCACCACATCCTTCATCTTCTCGCTCGCCGCGGCCTTGGCTTCGTCGCTCGCCGTCGCCTCGTCGATCTCGACAACGTAGCGATGGATGACCTTCACCGGCTTCGACAGGTCGAGCATGCGGTCGTTGAGGAAGATCTCGAAGCCGCTGACCTTCTCGCTGGTGACCACCGTCACCTCGTTCGCCTCCCGGTCGATCGCGGCGTCGATCAGGAACCGCATCGTCTCACGGGTCGCATCCTGATCCGTCACCCGGAACCAGCTCCCGGCCGCGTAGACGAAGTCGCTGGTCTCGATCCCGACCTTGGTCGGCGAATACTCCTTCGGGTGATCGGTCAGCCACTGGATGAGGGTCGCGTCGTCGATGGTCGGGTGGTGGGCGAGGACCAGGCCCTCCTTCCCGGCCCACTCGTCGTGGAACGACTTGCCCGCGTCGCCGACGAACAGCACCGGCGTGCCACGGCAGTTCTTCTCGAAGTCGATCCGCTGCGGCGGAGCGCCGCGGACGATGGCGCCGGTCAGGACCCCCGGGAAGCGTGCGCAGAACAGCATCGCCGCCGCGGCCGCCTCGCCGGTGCCGTCGACGTAGATGCGCGACGGATCGTGGTTCACGTTCTTGAAGATGAACTCGGAGAGCGCGCGGAACGCCCACAACGCGCCATGGTCGCTGTCCCAGCGCGGACGCGACCAGGAGACGTTGTCGCTGCCACGGAGCGCGATGTCCATCACGGGACAGATCACGATCGCCTTGGTCAGCAGCTCCTTCGAGAAGGTCGCCGTGGCCCAGGCCTTCACTTCCGCATCGATCGCCTTGGCCTTGGTCAGGTCCTTCGCGCTCTTCACCTCGTCGATCGTCGTGTGCAGCGCGAGGATCACCGGATAGGCGACCTTGGCGAAGTCGTTCGGCAGCGAGATGTAGGCCTTCAACTTGTTGTTGAAGATCCCGGTCAGTTCCTTCTCGTTCGCGCGCGTGTCGATCGGGCTCTCCATCTCGGCGACCTTCAGGTCGCCGCGCCCGACGATCGCGGCGGTCGGCTTCTCCACCATCAGCCCGCGGCGGATGATCTCGCGCCAGTCCTCGATCGCGAGCAGCGGGTCGGCGATCTTCGCCGTCTTGGCGACCTTGCCCGCCTCCTCGATGAGCTTCTGCAGCTCCTTGTTGGCCTTCTGCAGCTCCTCCTTCTCGATGTGCGCGTAGTACGTGCGCACCATCTTTCCGAGCTTCTCCTGGTTGCTCGTGCCGAACAGCGTCTGCAGTTCTTCCTTCTCGAACGGGAGCGTGCCGGCGGCCGGAAGCGCGGCGGTGGCGAGGCCGCCGAGCAGGGCGACGCCGAGGATCGAGGCGCGGATCATCGCGTTCTCCAGAGGCGCTGGCCGGGCGGCGGCAGGAACCGCTGCGCGACGGCCAAGGTCCGTTCCAGCAAGGGTTTGCGGAGGCTATCGGGGCGCGCGTGCGAGTCAACGCGCGAGCGCGCACCGCCCCCCCGGTCAGCGCGAGCCGCCGCCAGCCCCGCCGGTTGCAACGCCCGCGTGTCCGGCAGCGTCAACGCTCCCGCGCCCCGTCGATCTGCGTCAGGCAGAGCTCGCGATAGAAGCGGACGCGCGGGCGCTCCGGATCGAGTTCGAGCGTCCGCGCGAACCACGCGGCGGCGGCCACCGCGTCGCCGTCGTCACGCAGGGCGAAGATGCCGAGGTTCTCGCCGCCATCGGCCGATCCGGCGGAGAGCGCGCGCTCGAACCACTGCCTTGCCGCCGCCGCGTCCCCGCGCGCCCGCACCAGCAACCCATAGTCGTTCAGCAGTTGCGGATCCTCCGGCAGTGCCGCCAGCCCCGCTTCGTAGGCGGCGGCCGCTGCCGCGAGATCGCCGAGCGACTTGTGGCAGAGCGGCACCCCGAGGTGCGCCCACGGATTGGCCGGATCGCGCTCCAGCACGCGCCGATAGAGATCGAGCGCCGCGGCGAACCGCCGCGATTGCGCTCGTGCCACCGCCACCCCGATCAAGCCGTCGAGCGCCTCGCGGCCGGCTTGCCCGCGCCGACCGAGCAGCGGCTCGAACCACTCGAGCGCAGCCTCGGCGTCACCGCGACGGAGCAGGGCGCGCCCGACGGACCCGCGCGCGAGCTCGCCGTAGCGCGGCGAGTCGATGCAGGGCCGCAGATCCTCGAGCGCGCCGTCGGCATCCCCCATCCGCAGCCGCGTCGCCCCGCGGTAGTAGCGGAACGCCAGCACCTCGGGGAACCGCTCGAGCAGCTGCGAATACGCCGCGAGCTGTCGTTCCCACGAGCCGTCGGCCTGCGCCTCCCACAGCTGGAAGGCGACGTCGAAGCCGTCGGCGCCCGCCATGGTCGCGTCGATCGCGGCCGGGAGCGCCGCCGTCGCGTCGCGCCGCAACGCCAGCGAGTGGAGCCGCTGCAGTGCCGCGTCCGGCAGGGCGATCCAGCCCGCCGCCGTCCCGGCGGCGAGCAACGCCTCGGCCTCGCCGGAGCGATCGCGCAGCGTCAGGTAGCGCACCAGCTCCGCCACCAGCCGCCTCCGCACCGGCGGCAGCAGCTCCTGCGGCACCGCGAGCGCCGCCCGCAAGGTCGTCTCCGCCTGCGCGTCGAGACCGAGTTCGATGTCGCTGGCGGCCGCGCCGATCGCGGCGTCGGCGCGCAGCGCCGGCTCGCGCTGCGCCGAACGGAACCAGTGCGCCGCCTCCTCCAGCACGGCGAGGCGGAGCGAGCGACCGAGCTCCGAAGTCGCCGCCAGCTCGGCGGCCCGCTCCATCAGCACCAGCGCCAGTTCGAGCTCCGCGGCGGCAGACGGAGTCGCCGCGAGACGCGCGCGCGCCAGGTCCTCGGCATCCGCCCGTCGCCCCGCCTCGA
>VGYY01000120.1 GCA_016872815.1 Planctomycetota bacterium | reverse complement strand
GGCGGCTTCGGCGGCGGCGGGCGTGACCGCGGCGGCTATGGCGGCGGCCACGGTGGTGGTGGCGGTCACGGCGGCGGCGGCCATGGTGGCGGCGGCCATGGTGGCGGCGACTTCGGCGGGCCGCGCGAATCGCGTGACCCGCGCTTCGACGAGCCGGCGGGTGGCCAGGCGCCGGTTGCGCCGCAGGGAGAGCCGGACCCGATGGAAGGTCCCGCTGAACCGTTCGATGGAGATCAGGGCGGTGGTGGCGACGGCGGATTCCGCCGGCGACGCCGTCGTCGTTGAGCGAGCGCACCGAGACGGCCGGTCTGCGCTCGGGGCACGCCAGGAGTGCCTGCGAAGCAAGTCAGAGGATCGCCGGCAGCCGCGCCGGTCAGCAGGAGTTTGCGGGGGAAGGGCGAAGCAGCACGAAATCCAAGGAATCATCGCCCGCGCGCGACGACGCGCTCGGGCGGGTTGTCGTGGCGGGCGTCCCGGACGAAGAACGCGGTCCCGCCGGCCCCGTCGCCATGACAGCCAATACTCCCGGCAGCGATGCCGGATCCACTCGGGACCCGCGACAGCGTCAGGAGTTCGAGTCCATGCCGCAAGGGAAGATCAAGTGGTTCGACAACAAGAAGGGCTACGGCTTCATCAGCATCGACGGGATGGAGGACATCTTCGTCCACTACTCGCAGATCGAGGGTGAGGGCTTCAAGACGTTGCGTGACGGCGAAGCCGTCGAGTGCGACGTCGTCCAGGGCAGCAAGGGGCTCTACGCGGAGAAGGTGCGCCGGCTCGAACCGGTGACCTGAGCGCGCGGAACGACCGGCAACGACAGCGGCGGCCCGGGCGGTCCCATGGGATCGTCCGGGCCGCTCCGTCTCCGGTGCGGGCGGCGTCCGGGATAGGCTCTGCGAACTGGCTCGAGGCCGCGGTCGGCAGGACGCCGCGACCCCCGGACCCCGGGAGAGTGGATGGGAGCGTTCCTCGCGCTCGCGAGTGCCGGGATCCTCGCCGCGGGCGCGTTCGCGACCGTGGCGGCGGACGGCGCCGTCGCGCGCGTGGCGCGTGCGCCGGTGGTCGTGGACGGCGATCTCGCCGAGTGGCAGCTCGCGGACGCCGACTGGCGGCCGCTGACCGCCGCCGATCAGGCGCCGGCGCAGAAGGATGCCAGCGCCGCGGCCGCCATCCGTTTCGATCGCGAGGCGATCTACCTCGCGCTGAAGCTGCAGGACGAGCAGCGTGTCGCCGACGCGGCGACGCCGTGGGACGCCGACTCGCTCGAAGTCGCGATCGAGGTCCCCGTCGCGAACGGGGAGGCCTCGCGCAGTCGCGTGCTGCTGCTGCCGTTCAACGTGGGACGGCGCGTGCTCCTGATCGGGCGCGACAGCCGGCCGCTGCAGGGAGCCTCGCTGCTCGCGGGCTTCGAGCTCGCGACGCGCGAGGTCGCGGACGGCAGCGGCTCGTGGATCGTCGAGGCGCGCCTGCCGCGGCGCGCGCTGCGCATCGACGGCGAGCCGGCGGCCATCGGCTTCGAGCTCGCGCTGCGCGACCGCGACGGCGGCGATCGCGGCGACGGCGATGCGTTGCCGGCGCGCGTGGACCTGTCGTGGAGCGGCGACGTCGCCGGTCCCACGATCGCCGCGCAACTGCCGTCGCTCCGGTTCGTCGGCAAGCCGGCCGCGCCCGGATCGCGGCGCGGCCTGGCGTCGACGGGCATGGGGGTGGCCGCGGCCGGTGCGGTGCTGCTCCTGCTGTGGGTGGCGGGGAAGGCGGCGAAGCGGGCCGGCCAGGCCGCGCAGCGGCGCTCGCAGCGTTGGCGGGCGGCAGGTCTCCTCGCGGTGGCGGTGGTGGCGCTGCTGCTGGTCGGTGGCGTCGACCTCGCCGAGTGGGTGGCGACCTGGCGCGCGGAGTCGGCGCTGCTCCGCCGCAGCACGATGGTGGCGGCGGTCTTGCGCGAGCTCGAACGGCCGGAGGTGGCGGCGCGGCTGCGCGGCGCCGAGGACCTCGCGGTCCGCGAGCTCCTGTCAGGACGCGCGGTCCCGGTCGCCGAGTCGAACCGGTTCGCCCACGTGTCGGTGCTGCCTGAGGAGGAGCGCGGACCGGGGGACTACCGTTCGCTCGAACCGATTGCCGGCGTGCCGTTCTCGGAGCACGGTGTCCGCATCGGCGGCGATCGCGGCGCGCCCGACAGCGTCGACCGGCTCGACGTCACGCTCGACGAACCGCTCGCGGTGCGGCGGGTGCACCTCGCCGTCGCGGCCCTGCTGCCGGCGGCGGCGCGGGCCGACTCCGGGCAGATCGTCGACGCCATCGAAGTGCAGCTTCGCTTCGCGCAGCTTCCCGCCGAGCAGGTGCAGGTCCGCCGCTTCACCATCGACGACGCACGCACCGACCCGGTCGGCCACCGCTCGGCGAACTGGGGGCGGGCGCGGCTCAAGGCGGGGCCGAAGGAGGAGCCCTGGCTGGCGGCCGAGCTCGCCGGCGAGGAGTTGCGGCATGTCGACCATTTCGTCGTCGACGTCGTGCCTCCGCGCAGCGGCGATACCGTCGAGCCGGAGCCGCTGCTTTCGCGGCTGACCGTGGCGCCGACGCGGGCGGCGGCGGGTGCGACGCTCTGGGTCTCGGGCATCACGCTCGAGCTCGCCGGTGCGGCGCCGCGCCACCTCCCGTTGATGCTCGGCAGTGCCGATCGCAACGGCTACCCGATGCCGATGCGGGCCGGTCGTCCGGCACCCCGCGAGCTGCGCGCGCCGCCGCGGGCCGGCACGGAACCGACCCGGACCGTGCTCTGGGGGCGACCGGGGCAGGGCGTGCTCGAGCTCAAGAAGCTGCGCCTCTACTACCGGGCCGAAGGTCCGGTCCTGCGCGCGCTCGCGGACACGGCGACGCTGCGGGTGCGGGCGTGGGTCGCGGTCTCGATCGAGGGCGAAGCGGAGCCACGCCGGATCCCGCTGCGCGCCGGTCTCGAGATCGACGATGCGCAGCTGTACGAGCCGCAGCATCCGGCGTCGATGACGAGCTTCCTGGCGTCGACTTTCGAGACGCGCCAGGGGCTGCTGCACTACGACGGCTTCGAGCTGCCGCTGCCGCCGCCGGCCGGGCGCGATTCGCTGCGCGTCACGCGCGTCGAGATCGAGCAGCCGCCCGAGTCGCGCGGCGCGCTGGTGATCGCGGGGATGAGCGCGCTGGTCCGCGACGAGCTGCCCGCGCCCCCGCCGCTCGAGACGCTGCGGGTCGAAGCCGGTTCGATCGTGCTGTCGCCGGCGGCGGCCGCGGTGCTGGCCGAGGCCGAGCCGCCGCTCGGCTTCGCCATCGGTCGCGGCGGGGTCGTCCGCCACGTCGGCGGCGCGCTCGCCGACGACGGCCTGGCGCGCCTGCTCGGCACCGGCACCGAGAGCGGGGCAACGCAGCGGGAGGTCGCCGTCGTCCGCCACGAGCGGCGCGTCGGCCGCGACCTGCTGACCGTCCCGCTCGTCGGTCGCATCGGCGAGGCCGCGCACGAGGTGCTGCTGTTCTGCGACCAGCCGGCGTTGCCGGCGCTGCGCTCGCTGCGGACGGTGGTGGCGTGGATCGCGTCGCTGCTGGCCCTGCCGTTCCTGCTGCTGCTCCTCGTCGACCTGCTCTCGCGGGTCGCGCGGGTGCGGACGCGCCTCTCCTTCCTCTTCCTGCTCACGTCGCTGACGCCGCTGGCCGCGCTGTTCGTGGTCCTGTTCAACCTCCTCGCCGCCGAGCAGCGTTCGGCCGAGGAGCGTCGTGCCGTCGAGCTGCTGGCGCAGCTGCGAAATCGCGTCGATCGGTTGTGCGAGCTGGCGAACGAGCATGCGCAGCGGCTCCTCGGCGAGCTCGAAGCCAGCGAACTGCTCACGGCGCGCGTGAGCGACGACGAGGTGCGGCGGCGGTTGCGCCAGCACGCCGAGTCGTTCCCGGATCCAGAGGTCGCGGTGGGCGTGGTGGTCGAGGCGCCGAGCGACGCGGGGGCGGCGCGCCGGATCCACTCGGACGCGCTGGCGGCGCCCGACCCGCGTTTCGACGCGCCGCAGGTGGGGCTGGCGCTGTCGTCGGGCGAGTTGGTCTTCTCCGGCTCGGCCGAGAACCGCCGGCGTGGACTGCGCCTGCGCGTCGCCGGCCGCGTCGATCACCGGGCGCTGCGGTCGCTCCAGCTCGAGGCGGGTTCCGACGAGGCGGCGCTGCTGCTCTCGCCCTGGCTTGCGCGCGAGGGCATCGCCCACGACGGCGGCGAGCCGCTGGCGACCCACGGGGCGCCGGGGCCCGCGGGCGACCTGGCGCGGGAGGCGGCCCGCGAACTCGATCGGGGCCGCGGCGCGCACTTCGTGTCGCTGCCCGATGGCGGCACCTGCGGATTCGACCTGGTCCGGACCGCGTCCGGCAATCCGGTCGCGGTGCTGGCCGCTGCGGTGGCATCGCGGCCGCAGCGGATCGACCTCGGGCCGGTCGAAGTGGATCTGGCGTGGTTCGTGCTAGCGCTCGGCGCGGTCATCCTCGCCGCGTCGAACTTCCTCGGCGCGGTCGTGACGGAGGGCATCACGCGGCCGATCGCCCGGATGCTGCGCGGCGCGGTCGCGCGCATCGAGGGCGCGCTGCCGTCGCCCCGCGGCAGCGTCGGCCGCGACGATGCCGACGACGAGGTCAGCTCGCTCGAGTCGTCGTTCGAGCGGCTGTGGGAGGAACTCGCGGCGAGCGGGCGTCGCCAAGCGCTGCTGGTCGATCTGATCGGCGCAATGGCGCGACCGGCCGACCTGCCGGAACGGACGGAGCGAGCGCTCGCGTTCGTGCGCGACATGATCGGCGGCCGGGCGTCGTGCTGCTGGCTGGTCGACCCGCTCGACTCGTCGCTGCAGAGGGTCGCCGCGCAGCGCGCCGCGGACGGGCCGGAGTTCCCGGCGCGGCTCGAACTGGCTGAGGCGGCGGAGTGGCTGCGCGAGCGGCGGCCGCGGTCGGTGGCGCTCGCCGAACTGGCTGGCACGCCGCCGGATTGGGCGGCGGGGGCGGTCCGACTCCTCGTCCTGCCGCTCGAGCTCGGCGTGCAGGTGATCGGGCTGATCGTCGTGGTCGACGACGGCAAGGAAGACCCGCTGCCGCGCGTCGACGCGGCTCTGCTCGCCGGCGTGATCGGTCAGGCGGCGGCCGGCATCGAGCGCGCACGCCTGGCGACACGGTCGATCGAGGACCCAGAGACCGGGCTCGCGGTGCATGCGTACTTCGCCGCCCGCGTGGGCGAGGAGCTCGATCGCGCCGCGCACGGACGGCGGCCGATCGCGGTGGTCGAGGCGCGCCTCGACCTGCCGGGCGCGGCGGAGCCCGAGCGCGCGGCCGAAGTGCGTCGGCTCGCGGCGCTGCTGGCGCGCGAGCTGCGCCGCATCTGCCGTGATCGCGAGATCCTCGGCCGCTGCGGGCCGCTCGGGCTCGAGGTCCTGCTGCCGTATGGCGGGCGGGCGCGCGCCGAGGAAGTGGTGCTGCAATGGCGGGAGCGGCTGCTCGACCCGCAACTCCTCGGTCCCGAACTCGCCGCGCGGCTGCGCGTCGCCTTCGCGATCTTCCCGGAAGAGGCGCGGAGCGCGGACTTCCTGTTCGCGCTGATCCGCCGTCGGCTCGATGCGGCGCCCGAGTCGGAACCGGTCCCGCACGCCGAAGGAACCCTGGAGCGGTTCCGCCAGCGCTTCCCGGAGTTCGGCTTCGGGTCGGCGCGGATGCAGCCGGTGCTGCGGCAGATCGAGAAGGTCGCCGCCAGCGACGCCACCGTGCTGATCGTCGGTGAGACCGGGACCGGCAAGGAGGTCGCGGCGCAGTTGCTCCACCGGCTCGGTCCGCGCGCCGGCGCTGCGTTCGTCGGAGTTCACTGCGCCGCGCTGCCGCCGCCGCTGCTCGAGGCCGAGCTCTTCGGTCACGAGAAGGGGGCGTTCACTGGCGCCGACCAGCGCCGCATCGGCCGCTTCGAGCAGGCGCACGGCGGCACGCTGTTCCTCGACGAGGTTGGCGAGATCCCGCTCGACGTGCAGGTGAAGCTGCTGCGCGTGCTGCAGGAGCGCAAGGTGCATCGGCTCGGCGGGCGCGAGGAGATCGCGGTCGACGTGCGCCTGATCGCCGCCACCCATCGGTCGCTCGAAGAAGGCGTCAAGCGCGGGACGTTCCGCGAGGATCTGCTCTATCGGCTCAAGGTGGTCACGCTCGAGCTGCCGCCCCTGCGCGAGCGGCTCGACGAGATCCCGCAGCTGGTGGATCGATTCCTCGCCGCTCGGCGCGCGGCCGACCCGCGCTGCCGCGTGAAGGGCATCGAGCCGGCCGCGCTCGACCTGCTGGCGCGCCACACCTGGCCGGGAAATGTCCGCGAGCTGCGCAACGTCATCGAGCGCGCGATCGTGTTGGGCGAAGGTGTCTGGATCCGGCGGGATGACGTCGATCTCTGGACGGCGGCCGCACCTCCGGCGGTTCCGGTCGCGCCCGCGGCGTCCGCCGCGGCACCCGTCATCACCGCGACGGAAAGCCACGCCGAGCGTCGGCATGAGCCCGCCGTCACGCCATCTGGGCCGCCCGTGGCGACGACGGAGCCAGAACCCGCGCCGCTGGCGGCGAGCGATTCCCCGCCGAGCCAGCCCGAGAGCAGCGCGCCTGATTCGCGGCTGCAGGAGGTCATTGACTGGGTCCGGACCGAAGGTGGGAGCGTCACCTCACGCCGCTATGCCGAGAAGCGCGGGGTGTCGCAGCGCACGGCGCTCCGGGAGCTCGCCGAGTTGGTCGAAAGGGCGGTTCTTTGTCGCGACGGCAGTCGGCGTGCCGCGCGCTACCGCCTCTCGCAACCTGCCGCGAAAGTGCGGAAAGACAGCACCCCGATTGCGTAGCTGTTTCAGCGCTCTGGCAGTGCTTGGCTGAATTATGGCTGAATAATCGGGATCTTCGTCTGAATATGTGACGGCGGATTGGCTGCCTCATCGGCCACCTTAAATCGAATTAAACATCTATTGAATAACAACTTATGTAACTAAAGTGAAAGCCTGGATCGAGCCATTGAGCCCCTATTTGGAGATTCAGCCATGGCACGAAAATTGTTCAGACAAGGGGTAACCGAAAGGACCTTGGCCGAATTCGTTCGGCCTCCGCAATCGGTGGAGCTGAACCATGCGAAGCCATGCAGGCCGTCGGCACCCGTTGCGCCCGCAGCGTTGGTGGGCACTGGCGGCGCTCCTCGCCCTGACACCGCTTGGTTCGGTTTCGGCTCACGCGACCAAGCCGCTTCCCCGAGTGACGATCAGCGGCAAGGTCCTGCTCGGCGACACCAAGGCGTTTCGGACCGTCGCGACGGTCGATCGGCGCAAGGTGTTCGATGCGATTCCGGCGGTGCGAACCTTGCGTACGGAGAAGGTCGCGCGCGATTCGGCGCGCTACCACTTCCTGATCTACGAAGCGAATCGGGAGTTCCAGCGCGTGGTCGGGTTGGCTGCGCTTCGCCAATCGATCGATCTGGTCGTCGAGGTCGGGGGCGTGCTCGCTGCCGGAATCGACATCATCGACCTGACTCCAGCCACGATGGCGGTGCTCACGCCGGGCGGTCGCTCTTGATGACGCTCCGCCCCCTTGTCGGCGCCTGCCTCGCTGCGTGCATCGTCGCCAGCTGCGTGACGGAACCGGCCCGGAAGCGACCGCAGTCGTTCCGGGTGGTGGAGCGTGAGGAGCGGCGCGCCGCGTCGCCGACCCGTGGCGCCGAACACGCGCGCGGACCGAAGCCGCTCGAGGCGACGGGACGCGCGCCGGCGCAGGAGACGCTGCGCGCGGAGGTGGTCTCGGCCGACGCGGTCCCGGAGACGAGCCCGTTCCATCGCTTCGACTGGAACCTGATCCGCAACGCGGACGGAACGCTCACCAAGATGTACTACTTCAGGGCGCAGCCGAACGGCCCTGGCGCGAAGGCGTACGTCGAGTTGCTGACGCGCTTCATCCCCGGATTCTCCGGTCTGGCCCTCGAGCAGGACTACTGGATCAAGGAGAAGTTCCTGATCGACCCGCGCAAGGAGAGCCACGACTCGTGGGAGACGGCCGGCGCGTCCGGACTCACGATGGGCAACGGTCAGGTCGCCGACCTGTTCATGGTGACCGCCAGCGAGGACATGCTGCAGCAGATCGACGAACTGCTTGCGAGCCTGATGGCGGACATGCCGCAGGTGGAGATCGAGACGACCATCGTCGAGATCGCGCTCGAGGATGAGCTGAAGACCGGCAGCCAGATCAAGTTCACGCGCGGAACCGAGACCGATCCCGAGGGCAACCTCATCCAGGACGTCTCGGTGAAGCTGGCGCAGGGACTGATCGACGGCACGTTCGGCAGCTTCCATGCGATCCATGACGAGACGGTGATCAACGGCGTGCTGGAGCTGATCCAGACGCAGACCGATTCCGAGGTCCTCTCGGCGCCCAAGCTCGCGGTGCTGAACGGTCACCGTGCCGTGATCGACACGGGATCGGAGACGCCGTTCTTCACGCCGACCTTCAGCACCGTCGGGATCTCGGCGATCCAGACCCAGTTCAAGCCGACCGGGATCTCCGTCGTCGTCACGCCATTCCTGCTGACGGCGGGGATGGTGCAGCTCGAGATCTCGGTCGAGGTGTCGGCGGTGACCGGTTTCGTGCAGGCGGAGATCAGCTCGACCGCGTCGGTCGAGAACCCGCTCATCTCGCGACGCAACGCCCACACCGTCGTCAACGTCCCCTCCGGGAAGACGGTGATGATCGGCGGGCTGGTCACGACCGACGACATCGAGTCGGTGGAGAAGGTCCCGGTGCTGGGGGACATCCCGCTGCTCGGCGCCCTGTTTCGCCGGAATACCACCACCTGGCGCAAGGCGCAGGTGCTGTTCTTCGTCAAGCCGCGCATCCTCGAGTCGCGGCTGCGCGAGGCCGAAATCTACGACCCGGTGGAGGACCTCGGGCGCTGAAGTCGCCGCCGCGGTCGTCCATCGGCGGCGGCGCCCAGAACGATCGCACCGGAAGATCGGACGGGATCGTCCCACACCCAGAACTCACCCGCGGCCATTCGCTGGCCGGTCGACGGCTCGCCGGGATCGTGCGTGGAAACGCAGCCAGATCCTGGCGGGCCGTCCTGTTCGGGTGCCTGGCAACCGATCTGCCGCAGAAGATCGCTGCGACCTTCCGGGTGCGCTTCGGCCCAGGCTTCGTCACGCCGCCAGGCTGACTCCACTCGAAGTCAGCTCGGCGATGCGGCTCGCCTGGGCCAGACGTCCCGCGGGCGGTGTTCGCGAACTTCCGTTCCCGGAGGGTCGTGCCTGCCCTGGCCGGCGGACGCGCCTGGCCCGGTCAACCGCCCGGTCACTCGACGACGATCGAGCCCTTGGTGATCACCAGTTCTTCGGTCGGCGGCGCGGGATCGCTCGCGCGACCACACGCCTCGATCTTCTTGATGGCGTCGAGGCCGTCGACCGCCTCGCCGTAGATGGTGTACTGGCCATCGAGCGACGGCGTCGGCCCGAACGTGAGGAAGAACTGGCTGCCGTCGGTGGTGGGGTCCTGGGTGCGCGCCGTGCTCAGGATGCCGACCTTCGAGTGCTTCACGTCCGGGCTGATCTCGATCCGCATCTGGTAGCCCGGATTGCCGTGACCCTTGCCCAGCGGGCAGCCGCCCTGGGCCATGAAGCCCTTGATCACGCGGTGGAACTTGAGACCGTCGTAGAAGCCGAGGGTGTTGAGGTAGATGCAGCTCGACACGTGCATCGGGGCGATCTTCGGCAACAGCTTGATCTTGATCGTCCCCTTGTTGGTCTCCATCGACCAGTAGTACGTCTTCTTGTCGTCGAAGGTGAGCTGCGGCGGCTTTGGCAGCCGCGTCTTCCACTTGTCGTTCGACTTGTCGATCTTCTTCTCGTCGATGAACTTCTTGATGGTCTCGATCGGGTCGTTCGCGGCCGCCACCAGCTTCTCCTGCGGCGCCGCCGGAGGCTCCTGAGTCGCGGGCGCCGCCGCGTCGGAGGAGGCTGACGCGGCCGCCGGACCGCAGGCACCCGGCAGGCACAACGCCGCCAGGAGAATCGGCAGGAGCGAAGCACCGCTCATCGTCAGTTCCTTTGCTTGCAGTTTCGGGGGACGCGTCCGCCGACCGCGAATCGCGGCGCGCGTGTCGACGCGCCTCGGCGGCGCACCAAGATGGCGCGTGCGAGTGGTCGCTGCAAGTGCGGCGGATCGGATCGCGCCCCGCGTGGTCGGCGGCGCCGCGGCGGTCACTCGCCGTGATCGATCGTCGCGCTGCCGGTCGCTGTGCCGGATTCGTCTTCAGCCTCGATGCGGTAGCGGCCGGGCGGCAGGAGCAGCACCGGGCACGGCTCCGACGCCTCGAGCACGATGCGATCGACCGCCAGCGCGCCCGCTGGCGCATCGGCACGAAAGGCCGAGATCATCCAGCGCCCGTGCGGCGGTTCCAGCTCGACCGGGATCTCCGCCGCGGTTCGGCCGCCCGCGCCATGCATCCACCCCGGGCGGCCGTCGAGCAGTTCCGCGACCGGATGCAGCACCTGCAGATCGACCCTCCCGGCCCAGTCGTCGCCATCGACGAACGCATCGCCGCCGGCGCGTCGCAGCAGCAGCGGCTGGGTCAGCCAGCCTCGGCGCCGCGCGAAGGTCACGGCCGCGCTCTCGGCGCCGTCCGTCGGCGTGTGCACGGTCTGGTCGATCGTCAGCGGATCGAGCCCCGATCGCCGCGCCAGCCGCGCCGCCATCCAGGCGATCTCGCGGTCATCGTCCGTGCGTGACCAGTTCTCCGTGGCGTGCGACCAGCCGCAGTGGATGAACACGCGCGCCGACGGGTCGCGGTCGAAGATGCGGGCGACCAGGTGGTCGCACTGGGCGATCTCGCGCCGGTTGATGCGGTCGGTCACGTCGGTCGTGGGTGCGCCCGCCTCCGGCTCGATCTCGTAGTGGATCGGGCGGTAGCCCATGCCGACCGCGGCACGCACGAATTCCGCGAACAGCGGCTCGACCGTGTAGTAGCCGGTCGCGCGGGTCGGATGGCCGCGCGTCGCCAGGGTCGCGCACTCCGCCGTGAACGTCTCGCAGGCGAGGTAGTCGAAGCCGAGCGCCCGCAGTCGCTCGGCCAGCGCATGCGCGAACGCGCGATGGCGTGGCACGTGATGCGCCTCGTTGAGGATGACGATGCGCCGATCGGCCGCCAGCCGCGCGATCTCGTCCAGTGCCGGGAGCGGCGTGCAGCCGGCGAGCGCGGCGGACAGCGCGGCGGACGGCGGGCTGCCGCGGGAGGGTTCGCCGAGCCGCGCCATCGTCCGCGTCGCCGCCGCTTCGTCGCCGACGAACGACTGGAAGGTTGCGAGCTGCTGGATGACGCCCGGATGCGTCGGCAGCCGCTCGAGCCGCCGCTCGAGCTCCACGATCGCGGCGAGGAAGTGTCCCTCCTGAGCGAGTAGATCGACCCGATCGTGGGTCGCGGCGCCGGCTGCGCCGGCGCCATCGCCCTGCGCGAGGAAGGGGACCAGCAGCAGCACGGACGGCAAAGCCACCAGCGGGCGGACTCCGGCGAGACGGCGGGCGAACGCGCGACCGCTCGCTACGGTCGCTCGCTCGCCGTGTTGGCGTGCGGCTCGTCGCGCCGCTGTGCGCGCAGCGGACCGAACAGGGGCTCGAGCACCCGGTCGAGCAGTTCGCCGGCAAGGTCGCGTCCGGTCGCGCGCTCGATCGCCTCGAGGCCCGGCGAGGCGTTGACCTCGAGCAGTTCGGGTCGCTCGCCGCCGATCGCGTCGACCGCCGCGAACGGGAGCTCGACCGCGGCCGCGGCGCGCACCGCCAGCCGGGCGGCGTGGCCGGCGCCCGCCGCGA
>VGYY01000119.1 GCA_016872815.1 Planctomycetota bacterium | reverse complement strand
CAGCGGCACTTCGGCCCCGGCACCGCCCGCCCCGAGTTCGTCGAGCCGCACCTCCGCGCCGTCGACCTGCAGGCGCACGAAGCCGTCGGCGCGCAGCCCGCCGACCGCGCCGCCGAGCTCCTCGGCTCGGCTCAACTGCAGCGTCCGCTTCGCGTCGGCGCGCCAGAGCGGCGCGGTGACGACCGCCTTCCTCCCGGCGGCGGTGGCCGCCAGCTCCGCGGCGACGCGACTCGGCGTCCAGGCCTGCGCCACCTTGCCGCAGCTCGGGCAGTGCGGCGTGCCGGCGCGCGACCAGAGCAGCCGGAAGTGGTCCCACAGCTCGGTCGTCGTCGCCACCGTCGAACGCGGGTTGCGGACGCCCGCCTTCTGGTCGATCGCGATCGCCGGCCGCAACCCGCTGATGCGGTCGACCTGCGCGCGCTCCAGCCGCGAGAAGAACCGCCGCGCATAGGTCGAGAGCGACTCGACGAAGCGGCGCTGCCCCTCGGCGAAGAGCGTCTCGAAGGCGAGGCTGGTCTTGCCCGAACCCGAGACGCCGGTGATCACCGTCAGCGAATCGTGCGGCAGCTCGACGTCGACCCCTTCGAGGTTGTTCTTGCGCGCGCCGCGCAGGATCAGCTTGCTCGGGTCGTCGTCGCGGCCGGCGCCGCCGTCGCGGACCGGTGCCGGGCGGCCGCCCGCCGCGCCCTTCGGCTGCAGCGCGCTCGCGCCGTCGCCGCCCGCCAGCAGCTCGCGCAGGAAGCGGCCGGTGTGCGAGCCCTTCGCCTTCGCCACCTGCTCGGGCGTGCCCTGCGCCACCAGCGTCCCGCCGCCCGCGCCGCCCTCCGGCCCGAGGTCGAGCAGCCAGTCGCACTGCGCGATCACCTCGAGGTGGTGCTCGATCACCAGCACCGTGTTGCCGCGCTCGACCAGTCCGTGCAGCGCGCCCATCAGCTTGCGCACGTCGTCGACGTGGAGTCCGGTGGTCGGCTCGTCGAGGATGTAGAGCGTCCGGCCGGTCTCGGGGCGGGCCAGTTCGCTGGCCAGCTTGACCCGCTGCGCCTCGCCGCCGCTGATGGTGGTCGACGGCTGGCCGAGCGTCATGTAGTCGAGACCGACGTCGTGCAGCGTCTGCAGGATCCGCTTCACGCGCGGCACGTTCTCGAAGTGCTTCAGGTTGTCGCCGATCGATGACTCGAGCACCTGGAAGACGTTGCGGCCGCCCCACAGCACCTCGAGCGTCTCGCGGTTGAAACGCTTGCCGCCGCACTCCTCGCACGGCACCTCGACGTCGGCGAGGAACTGCATCTCGATGGTGCGCACGCCGGCGCCGCCGCACGCCTCGCACCGCCCGCCGGCGACGTTGAAGCTGAAGCGCCCCTTCTTCCAGCCGCGTGCCTGCGCCTCGGGCGTCGCCGCGAAGAGGTCGCGGATCAGGTCCCACACGCCGGTGTAGGTCGCCGGGTTGCTGCGCGGCGTGCGGCCGATCGGCGCCTGGTCGATCTCGATCACCTTGTCGAGCGCCTCGACGCCGGCGATGCGGTCGAACGCGCCGGGCGCGTCGATCGCGCCATGCAGCCGCCGCGCCAGCTCGCGCTTCAGCACCAGGTGGACCAGCGTCGACTTGCCCGAACCCGACACGCCGGTCACGCCGATCAGCGACCCGAGCGGCAGTTCGGCATCGACGCCCCTCAGGTTGAACTGGCGCGCGCCCTCGAGGACCAGGCGCTGGCCGTTGCCGGCGCGGCGCGCCGCCGGCGGGGCGATGCGCTCCTCGCCGCGCAGGTAGCGCGCGGTGAGCGAGTCCCCCTTCGCCACCACCTCGGCGACCGGGCCGCTGGCGACGATCCGACCGCCGCGCTTGCCGGCGCCCGGCCCGACGTCGACCAGCCAGTCCGACGCCAGCATCGTGTCGCGGTCGTGCTCGACCACGCAGACGGTGTTGCGCCGGTCGCGCAGCTCGTGCAGCGTGCCGAGCAGCAGATGGTGGTCGCGCGGGTGGAGGCCGATGGAGGGCTCATCCAGCACGTAGAGGACGCCCTGCAGCCCTGCCCCCACCTGCGTCGCGAGGCGGACGCGCTGCGCCTCGCCGCCCGACAGGGTGGCCGCGCTGCGGTCGAGCGAGAGGTAGCCGAGGCCGACCTCCTTCAGGAAGCGCAGCCGCGAGGTGAGCTCGCGCACGATCGCCGCGCCGACCAGTTTCTCGCGCGCCTCGAGCAGCCCGGGCCGGGTGAAGAACTCGGTCGCCGCGTCGACGGTCAGCGCCGCGTACCACGGGATCGGCTGCCCGCGGAACTTCACCGCGAGCGCCTCCTTGCGCAGCCGCGCGCCGCCGCACGCGCGGCAGCCGGCCTCGCTCATGAACTGCTCGAGGTGCTTGGTGTGGCGGTCGCGCCACGCCTGCTCCATCGCCGGCAGGAGCCCCTGCAGCTTGCGGTGGTCCTCCCCCTTGACGGTGAAGCCGCTGGTGGCCGACTGGTACTCGAACTTGAGCCTGATCGCCTCGTCGGTGCCGTGGAGCAGCGCGTCGCGCGCGGCCTGCGGGACCTTCTTCCACGGCGTGTCCAGGCGGAACCCGAGCTTCTGCGCGAGCTGCTCGAGGCTGCTCATCCGCAGCTTGACGTAGGGCAGGTAGCCGGTCTTCGTCATCGGCGCGAGCGCGCCCGCGGCGATCGACTTCGCCGGATCGGGGATCACCTTCTTCAGGTCGACGCGTAGCGCGCGGCCGAGGCCGTCGCAGTCGGGGCAGGCGCCCTGCGGCGAGTTGAACGAGAAGAGGCGCGGCTCGAGCTCGGGGAGAGAGAGGCCGCAACCGGGGCAAGCGAGCTTGCCGGAGAACTCGACCAGCAGCGGTTTCGCGCCGTCCGGCTCGATCCACGCCGAGGCCTGGCCGTCGCACAGCTTGAGCGCCCCCTCCAGCGCCTCGGCGAGACGCCCCTGTTTCTCGCGCTCGAGCACGATGCGATCGGTGACCAGCTCGATGGTGTGGGTCTCGTAGCGCGCCAGCGCGATCGGCTCGTCGAGCCGCTTCATTGCGCCGTCGATGCGGGCGCGGACGTAACCCTTGCGCCGCCACTGCTCGAGCTCGGTCTTGTAGTGCCCCTTGCGGCCGCGCACCACCGGCGCGAGCACCTGGCAGCGGGCGCCCGCGTGGTCCCGCAGCAGCGTCGCCGCCATCTGGTCGGCAGTCTGCGCCGAAAGGACCCGCCCGCAGCCCGGGCAGTGCGGCGTCCCGAGCCGCGCGAAGAGCAGGCGCAGGTAGTCCCACAGCTCGGTCACGGTGGCGACCGTCGAGCGCGGGTTGCGGTTGACCGTCTTCTGGTCGATCGAAAGAGTCGGCGACAGGCCGGTCACGCTCTCGACCTTCGGCTTCTCCATGCGGCCGACGAACTGGCGCGCGTAGGAGGAGAGCGACTCGAGGAAGCGCCGTTGCCCTTCGCGGAAGAGCGTGTCGAAGGCGAGCGACGACTTGCCCGACCCGGAGACCCCGGTGAACGTGATCAGGGCGTCCCGCGGCAGGGTCACGGAGACCCCTTGCAGGTTGTGCTCGCACGCCCCGGTGACGACGATCGGCTCGCTCACCATCCGCACCGCTGTCGTGCCGGGCGGGGGCCTACCGTCGACTCCCGCCTGGCGAGCCTTCCCCGCCCGCGCCGTGCCACGGGGGGAAAAAGGCGGTGATGCTAACGAACGAGGTGCGGACGAATCGCGGCGGAATCCGGCGGCGTGGGTCCGCGGCGTGCGGGTTGGGTGCGGACGCGCCGACGGTGCGCGCGCCGCGACCGCTCGCTAAGGTCGGAGCCCCTTTTCCGACTCCCTCACGCCGGAACCGAAACCGCCATGCGCACGATCATCAGCGACGCCGCGATCCACTGGGGCCAGGTGGCGAAGGAGGTCGCCGATCGCGTCGTGCGGCCGCTGGCGGCCAAGTACGACCGGCTGCAGGAATACCCGTGGGAGATCCAGAAGGAGATCGCCAAGGCCGGTCTCTTCGGCGTCTGGATCCCGAAGCAGTTCGGCGGCCACGGCGCCGGCATCGTCGCGCTCTGCCGCTGCGTCGAGGAGCTGTCGCGCGCCTGCGGCGGCGTCGGCGTGATGTACGCGGTCAACGCGCTCGGCTCGTTCCCGGTGGTCATCGCCGGCACCGACGAGCAGAAGCAGCGCTTCCTGCCGGCCATCGCCAAGGGCGAGCGGCTGATCAGCTTCTGCCTCAGCGAGAAGTTCGCCGGTTCCGACGCCGGCGGCATGCGGACGCGCGCGGTCAAGGACGGCGACCAGTGGGTGATCCGCGGCGAGAAGAAGTGGACCACCAACGGCGGCGCCGCCGACCTCTACACCGTCTTCTGCGTGACCGACCCCGACAGCAAGAGCCGCCGCATCTCGGCGTTCATGGTCGACAAGGGGATGCCGGGGTTCTCGATCGGCAAGGTCGAGGACAAGATGGGCATCCGCGCGGTGCCGGTGGTCGAGACCCACTTCAACGGCGTGCGCGTCGGCGATGACCGGTTGCTGGGCGGCAAGGCCGGCATGGGCTTCGTCCACTCGATGCAGACGCTCGACTGGGCCCGTCCGGGCGTCGCGGCGCAGGCGGTCGGCCTGGCGCAGGGCGCGCTCGACTACGCGCTGCTCTACGCCACCAAGCGCAACCAGTTCGGCGCGCCGATCTCCTCGTTCCAGATGATCCAGGAGATGCTGGCCGACATGTCGGCCAAGGTCGACGCCGCGCGCTGGCTGGTCTACGCCGCCGCCTCCGCGGTCGACGAGGGCGACACCAACGTCACCAAGCTCGCCGCCGAGTGCAAGTACTTCGCCACCGAGGTGGCGATGGAGGTCAGCACCAAGGCGGTGCAGATCTTCGGCGGCTACGGCTACATGCGCGACTACCCGGTCGAAAAGTACATGCGCGACGCCAAGATCACCCAGATCTACGAAGGCGCCAACCAGATCCAGAAGCTGGTCATCGCCCGCAACCTGATCAAGGAAGCGACCCACCTCGACGGCCTGATGAAGTACATCCCGCAGGAAACGCACTGCGACTATCCCGCGTGAGCCGTCTCGCGCTCCTCTGCTGCAACCTGTTCGTGGCGTTGGCGAGCGGCTGCGCCATGGCGCGCCACGCCGCGCGGGACTCCCTCGAGGCCGAACTCGCCGCGCTCGAGCACGGCGGTCGGCTCGGGGTGGCCGTGCTCGACACCGGCGATGGGAGCCTCCGCGGGCGCCGGCTCGACGAGCGGTTCGCGCTGTGCTCGACCTTCAAGCTGATCCTGGCGGCGATGGTCCTCGACCGCGCCGCCAGCGGCGGACCGCCCCTCGGGGCGACGGTTGCGGCCGGACCGGACGACCTGCAGCAGCACGCACCCGTCGTCCGCGCGGCCGTGGACGCCGCCGCGGCGCGCGGTGCGGCCTGCGCCGAGCTGACCCGCGCCGAACTGGCCGAAGCGGTGCAGACCACCAGCGACAACGCCGCCGCCAATCTGCTGCTGCGGGAGGTCGGCGGCCCGGACGCCGTCACCGCCTACTGCCGCGCGCTGGGCGACACGGCGACCCGGCTCGATCGCTACGAACCGGCGATGAACGACGTGCGTCCGGGCGACGCGCGCGACACGACGACGCCGCGCGCGATGGCCCGACTCGTCGCGCGTCTCCTCGATGACGCGCTGCCGCCGGCCGAGCGGGAGACGCTGCGGCGCTGGATGATCGCGACTGAAACCGGTGCTGCGCGCGTGCGCCGCGGCCTGCCGGCCGGCTGGCTGGCCGGCGACAAGACCGGCACCGGCGGCGGCGACGGCGTGACCGTCAAGTGCAACGACCTCGTCTGGATCGAACCCCCCGGCCGCGCGCCGCTCGTCGTGGTCGTCTACTACGACACCGACGTCGTCGCCGACTGGCCGAGTGCCGCCGACGAGGAAGTCCTCGCCGCGGTCGGCCGCGTCGTGGGGCGCATGCGCTGAAGCAGGCGGCCGATCAGTCGCAGCGCCGCCACACCCCCACCACGCGGCCCTGGATGGTGACGTCGGCCGCGTAGATCGGCGCCATGGTCGCGTTGGCCGGCTGCAGGCGGACCCGCCCCGACTCGCGGAAGACCCGCTTCAGCGTCGCCGAGCCGTCGTCGAGCAGCGCGACGGCGATCTCCCCGTCCCGCACCTCGTCCTGCGGTTCGACGATGACGAGGTCGCCATCGCAGATGTGGTCGTCGATCATCGAGTGGCCGCGCACCTTCAACGCGAACGCGTCGGGCGGCACCATCTCGGCCGGGAAGATCCGGCTCTCCTGCGTGTCCTCGATCGCCTCGATCGGTGCGCCGGCGGCGATCGAACCGGCGATCGCGACGCGGACCCAGCCGGCCGGCACGGCGTCGTCGGCGTGCGCCGGAACCGGCGAGCGCGGCGTCGGCGAGCGGTCGAAAATCCGCTCCTCGCCATCGCCCCCGTCCGCGGCCCCGTCGTTCGCGTCGACGTCGCACTCCTGCCGGACGAACTCCGGCTCACGCGTCATCTCCGCGGCCAGACCGCCGACCATCGCCGTCAGCTGGCGCGACTCGCCGCCGCCGGAAGCCGTCGCCCCGCTGGCCTGCAGCAGCCGCCAGCCGTGCGCCGAGCCATCGCCCTTCAGGTAGCCGCGTCGCTCGAGCGCCTTCAGGTGCTGGAACACGGTCGTCGGCGACTTGCGCAGCCGCGACGCCAGTTCCCGCACCGACGGGATGTGGCCGCGTGCCTTCGCGAACGACTCGAGCGCCTTCAACACCTCGAGCTGCTTCTTCGACAGCGGGTGCGACATGCAGTTTTCCCCTTCGGATGGCGGTCGTGGCGTGGTTGTTACCGAACGCTGTACGAACGTTCAAGCCCGGACTTTTTCACCTGCCATGCAGCCGTTGTCCACGACCGCACGAAACGCGATGCGGCATGATGCCCGCCCCATGCCGCCGCTCCTCGACGCGCTGCGCCGCCCGCTCACGAGCCTGCGCCTCTCGGTCACCGACCGCTGCAACCTGCGCTGCGCCTACTGCATGCCCGAGGAGGAGTACCGCTGGCTCGACCGGGCGGCGCTGCTCACCTTCGAGGAGCTGTCGCGGCTGGTCGACCTCTTCCTCTCGCTCGGCGTGACCAAGGTCCGGCTCACCGGCGGCGAGCCGCTGGTGCGGCGCGACCTCGCCGAGCTGGTGGCGCAGCTGGCGCGCAAGCCGGGACTCACCGACCTGGCACTGACCACCAACGGCCTGTTGCTGGCGGCCGAGGCAGGCGCGCTGCGCCGCGCCGGGCTCCACCGCCTCACCGTCAGCCTCGACACGCTCGAACCGGCCCGTTTCGAGCGCCTCACCCGCCGCAGCGGCCTCGACCAGGTCCTCGCCGGGATCGAGGCCGCGCGCACGGCCGGCTTCCGCGAGCTGAAGCTCGACACGGTCGTGCTGCGCGGCGTCAACGATGACGAGCTGGCGCCGCTGCTGCGCTACGCGAAGTCGGTCGGCGCCGAGCTCCGTTTCATCGAGTACATGGACGTCGGCGGCGCGACGCGCTGGCGACGGGAGGATGTGGTCGACCGCCGCGAGCTCCTCGCACGGGTCGCAGCCGCCTTCGGCCCGGCGACGCCGCTGCCCGCGCGCGACGCGGCGCCGGCGGAGCGCTTCGTGCTGCCGGACGGGACTACCTTCGGGATCATCGCCTCGACCACCGCGCCGTTCTGCCGCAGCTGCGATCGCAGCCGTCTCACCGCCGACGGCCACTGGTTCCTCTGCCTCTACGCGACGCGCGGCATCGACCTGCGCGCCCCCCTGCGCGCCGGAGCCGACGACGCTGCGTTGCGGGCGCTGATCGTCCCGGCGTGGAGCGGACGCAGCGATCGCGGCGCCGAGGAACGGCTCGCCCTCGCCGATCGCGGCGCGTTCGCCCCGCTGCCGCAGCTGCGCGACGATCCGCATCTTGAGATGCACACGCGAGGAGGCTGAGCCGATGCCGAGCGCGCTCCGGCTTGCGCCCGCCATCGTCTTCGCGCTGCCCTCGGCGCCGCTGCCGGGCGATGCGCCACCGATCCCGCTGCCATTGCACGAACAGCGTCCGCTGGCCCGCGGCGAGCCGTTCGCCCGCTTCACGTTCCCCGACGCCCGTTCCGGCGACGGCTTCGTCGCAGCGCACGCGTGCCGGCTCGCGGCCGAGAGTGGCGCCCTGCAGGTGCAGGCGACCGGCGACGATCCCTATTTCCATCTGCCGCCGCTCACGGCGCCCGCCGCCGAACTGGTGGCGGTGCGGCTGCGCGGGCGCGCCAGCCGCGGCAGCGCGCCGCACTTCTACTGGCGCAGCGACCGCGATCCGGCCTGGAGCGAGCGGCAGGCCCAGAGCGCCGCACTGGCCGGCGACGGCGAGTGGCAGCTGCTCGAGGCGCTGCTCCCGGTCGCCGGCACGTTGCTGGAGTTGCGCCTCGATCCGGCCGACGGGCCGGGCACGCTCGCGATCGAGTCGATCGAGCTGACGACCGTGACGCCCTGCCCGCTGCGCGTGACCGAGGTGCGCCAGGTCGCCGGCCCCGACCGCCGCGTCCGCGCGCTGGTCGTCACGATCGAATCGCTGGCGGAGCGGGAACTGCGAATCCACCATGCCGGCGCGACGTTCTCCCTGGCGCCGCACGCCTCGGCGCGCATCGACTTCCCCGCGCGGGGCGGCCGTCGATTCGAGGCCGTTCCGATCGAGTTCGCGGTCGAAGGATTCGCCCCGTTCCGCAGCGTCGCAACGCTCATCGATCGGCAGCCGGCGCTCTCGCCGCCCACCCTCGCGGCCGATGGTCTCGTGGTCGAACTGGCGCCCGACGGCAGCGGTGCGCTGGTGAAGCGCGGCGGCACGGCGCGGGCGGGCACGGACGAACCGGTCGAGTGGTGCTGGATCGCGCCGTTGCTCGCGCCGATCGATGGCGCCACCGGTCACCTCCTGCCGTTGACCGACGGCGTCGTCCACCGGCGGTCGGACCGCCATGCGCGGCTGGTGGCGCGCGAGGGCGCGCTCGACCTCGAGATCGACGGCGATCGCCTGCGCGCCACGGTCTCCTCGCCCGGCCCGGTCGAAGCGCTGGTGGTCCGCCCGGCGCAGCGATCCGCCCGCACCGTGCTGCCGGGCGTCGAGTTCCTCGGCCGCGGCGAGCGCTCGTCGTCTGATCTCGACCTGGTCGGGCCGGCACGGCTGCGCTACGCCCCGCCGCCGGACGACCTCTGCTGGCCGCTGCTCGCGACCGAGCTCCAGTTCCACGCCGACGCGGTCGCCGGCAGCCCTGAGTGGCGCGCAGGCGACGCCGCGCTCGGCCTCACCTGGGAACGGCGCGATCTGCGGCCGCTCCTCGCGCAGCCGAACACGATCGACGGCGAGCCGGGGCCGCGCCTCGCGTTGCGCGGGCACGGCGACTGGCAGGCCGAACTCCTCCTGCAGCCGGGACCGCTCGAGGAGATGACGGCGACGCTGGTCGCCACGCGCGGGCTGCCACCACCGCGTCCGCTGCGAGCGCTGGCCGACGCCGAGACGCTGGCGCGCGCCGCCTTCGCCGGTCCGCTGCGACAGCCGGGCGCGGTCGGCTTCGGCCACTGCGCCGAGCCGAACTGGGAACGCCAGCCGTGGTCGGCGATCGCCGCGACGCTCTGGCGGCTGGACGGGCGCCTGCCGGCCGAGGTGCTCCGCCACGGAGCGGAGGACGGCTTCGCGCTGGTCGATGGCGGCTGCCACCACCGCGACGACGCGGCGTGGTTCGTCGCCGGTCGCGCGCGCGACTGGGTCGCCCTCCGCCGCGCTCAAGCCGCCGCGCTGCAGGCGGCGCTGCGACCCGACGGCACCTTCGCCGACGGGACGCCGTTCGCCGCCGGCCACTTCGCCGACACGGCGCTCGGCGTCTGCGCGCGGAACGCGGCCGCCCTGCTGGAACAGGCGTGGTGGACCGGTGATGAGGCGGCGCGGCACGCCGGCCTGACCGCGCTCGCCCGGCTCGCGGACTTCGACCTGCCGCGCGGCGCGCAAACCTGGGAGCTGCCGCTCCACTCGCCCGACCTGCTGGCGGCGGCGCACGCCGTGCACGCCCACGTCATCGGCGCGTGGCTCGCCGCGGACGTCGGTGATCACGCCGCGACCGAGCGCTGGAGCGCACAGGCGCGTCGCCAAGCACTGAACGCGCTGCCCTTCATCCGCCTCTGGGGTGGCGCCAAAGCCGCCGCGCCCGCTGCCGGCGCGCCGATCGACGACTACGCGACCATCGCCGCCTTCGCCGCGACCCATCGCACCGCCCCGGTCTGGATCGGCCTGCCGGTGCAATGGTGCGGGCTGGTCGCCGCACGCGCTTTCGCCGAGCTGGCGCCGCTCGATCCGACGTTTCCGTGGGCGACCGTGGCCCGCGGCGTCCTGGCCGCCGGCGAAGCGATGCAGCGTGCGGACGGCCCGCACGTCGGCTGCCTGCCCGATGCGTTCCGCCTCGCCGATCAGGCGCCGCTGCCGGCCCACATCAACCCGGCGACGCTGCTGAACCTGCGCTGGCAGCTCGACGGTCGCCCGCACGACCTCCATCGCCTGCGCGTCGGCGCGCACATCGTCGTCTCGCCGTGGCCGTTCACCCCGGAGAGCCCGCAGCCGCGGCCGCTCGGTGCTGCCGGCGCCGACGCGGCGCCTGCAGGCAGCCTCGAGGTCGCGATCGCGGCGCCTGACGGCGCCAGCTACGACGTGCTGGTCGACGGCAGCGTGATCCACTCCCTGCGCGGACGCGGTCGGGTCGCGCTGCCATGACCACTGACGACGCGACGACGACCCGGGTGACGCGGGTCCGCGCCTGGCGCGGCCGGCTCGAGTGGGTCGCTGACCATCTGGCGCGGCTCGGGGCGACGGTCACCGCCGCCCATGTCGCCGAGCGACTGCACGCCGCCCACGCTGCGAGCGGACGGCGCGACGGGATCCTCGAACTGCGGCGCTCGATGGCCGCCGGCGGCAGCGCCGCCGTCGAGATCGCCCCGCTGCGCGATCCCCCGTTCGACGGCGAGCGACTCGCCGAAGGGCTCACCCTGCGGACGGCCGGCGAGCGGCCGCCGCTGGCACCGCCGAAGACGCTCGCCGCGGTCCGCCAGGCCGATGCCCTGCTGGCGCAGGCGCGTGCCCATGGTGCCGACGAACTGCTCTGGCACGGCGCCGATGGCGCCGTGCTCGGGGCGACGGCGATGAACCTCTTCCTGGTGCGCGGGACCACGCTGCTCACGCCCTCGCTCGGGAGCGGTGCCTGGCCGGGGCTCCTTCGCCGCGCCGTGCTGCAGGCGGCGCGCGACGTGGCACCCGGACTCGCGCTCAGCGTGCGCGAGGAACGCCTGCTCGCAAGCGACCTCGCCGGCGCCGACGACGCCTTCCTTGCCGCGGCCGCGCACGGTCTCGTCGCGATCCGGGCGATCGACGGCCGCGTGCTGCCGGCACCGCCGCGCGGGTCACCCGCGCGCGCGCTCGTGCCGAAGCTGAAGCTGCGCCTCCACGAACTCTGCGGCGCGGAGCCGTTGCCGCCGAAGTAGCGCCGGTGGCCCCGCTCAGCGCGCCTTGCGCAGCGCCGCCAGCAGCGCCTCGAGGCGGGGCACTCGCAGCCGACGGATGAACGAGAACGTCGTGATCTTCAGCTTCTTGTAGGGGTCGGCCGCACCGAGCAGCTGCGTCGCGAAGGCGCAGAGCTTCGCCTCATCCCAGCCAAGCCGCTTCTGCTCGTCCTCGATCAGGATGGCGAGCTGCTTCATGGCCGGCGAGATCAGCTCCTTCGGCGGTGCCGCCGGCGCGGCAGCGGCGGGCGCGACCGCGGGCTTCGGAGCGGCAGGGGCAGCGGGCGGCGGCGCATCGGCCATGGCGGTCGAATCCTGTCAGGAGAGGCCGGGAGCAT
>VGYY01000118.1 GCA_016872815.1 Planctomycetota bacterium | reverse complement strand
GCCTCGCGCTGATCGGGCGCCGCCTGATCGAAACGCGCGAACGCCGCGGCCAGCTTCGGATCGAGCCCGTCGGGTACGCCCGTCGCCTGCGTCGGCGCGCCGGCCACGGCTGCGCCGGACGCCGGCGGCGGCGCGATCGCGACCACCAGCGCGACCAGCGCCGTGGCCCGCAGCGCGCCGGCAAGGGGAGCAGAGCTTCGCCTCATGACCCGCTCCGCCACGCATCCGGTGCGCCGCCGCGCCGCCAGCGCCAGCGCACTCCGGCGGCAAGGCCGCGCGCCTCCTCCACGCCGCCGTCAGGCCAGGTGACGACGACGCGCTCGACCGTGGTCGCCGGACCGAGCCCGAAACGGATCGTCGACTCGTTGCTGCTCTGGAACGAGCCGCCGGCCTGCACGGTGCACAGCTGGCGGCGCCCGCCGGCCTCGATCACGACCCGCGCCCCCACCGCGAAACGGTTCATGCCGTCCTGCAGCAGGTCGAAGGCGATGGAGTTGCGGTCCGCTCGCACCGGCGTCGCGTTGACGAAGAGCGTCGGCGCCTCGTTCTGCGCGATCACGACGACGTCCACGTCGTGATCGCCGTCGATGTCGCCGAACGCCGCCCCGCGGTACGACTTCTGCGGCGCGGCACCCGGGAACACGGTGGCCGTGACGTCGCGATAGCGACCGCCCTCCTGCTCGTAGGAGCGGCAGCGCTGCCGGTAGGACAGATCCGGCGCGCGCGCGTCGGCGCCGGGATAGACATGGCCGTTGGCGACGAAGAGATCGAGGTCGCCGTCGTGGTCGAAGTCGGCGAACGACGTGCCCCAGCCGAGCGCCAGCCAGGTCTCGGTGCCCCAGGCGTGGCGCAGCGTGACGTCGAGGAAGGCCCCGCTCCCGTCGTTCTGGTAGAGCGTGTTGTCGTCGTGCGAGAAGTTGGTGCAGAAGAGGTCGAGGTCGAGGTCGCCGTCGAAGTCGCCGGCGGCGACGCCCATCCCGGCCTGCTGCAGCCCGGTGCCGGACAGCGCGGCGCCGGCGAGGTCGGCTTCCTCGCTGAAGCCCCCCTTGCCGTCGTTGAGGAAGAGGTAGTTGCCGCGCGAGTCGTTGGCGACGTAGAGATCGAGGTCGCCGTCCAGCTCGACGTCGAGCGCGATCACGCCGAGCGTGTAGCGCGACTCGACGGCGCCGAAGCCCGCCGCCACGGTGCCGTCGCGGAAGGTGCCGTCGCCCTGGTTGACCCAGTAGCGGTCGGGCTCCGCCACCATGCCCTTGGGGCCGCATGCCGCCTTCAGCTCGAAGTACGGGCAATCGACCTTGTTCCAGCAGTCGGGGTCGCGCGCCACCGTCATGGCGAAGTAGTTGCCGACGTAGAGGTCGAGGTCGCCGTCGCCGTCGCCGTCGAAAAACGTCGAACCGGTGCTCCAGCGGTCGTCGCCGACGCCGGCGGCGGCGGTCACGTCGGCGAAGACGCCGCGCCCGTCGTTCTGCAGCAGGCGGTCGCTGCCGAAGCAGGTCACGAAGAGGTCGACGTCGCCGTCGCCGTCGTAGTCGGCGGCGGTCACGCCCGCCCCGAAGCAGCGCAGCCCGGCGGCTCCCGCCTGATCGGTCACGTCGCGGAAGCGCCCGGTGCCGTCGTTCTCGAGGAGCGTGCAGCGGCCGGCGAGATCGAGCGTCCAGTCACTGCCTGGCCGCGCCGGGGGCACGAGCCCGCAGCCATCGACCACGTAGAGATCGAGATCGCCGTCGCCATCCTTGTCGAACAGAGCGCAGCCCTGACCGATCTCCTCCAGCGCGTAGCGCTTGTCGACCGGTGCGCCGCAGTGGTTGATGACGCCGCCAAGGCCGCGCGCCGCCGCCTCGTCGACCAGCGTGAACGGGCCGGTCGGCGCCGACGGCGGTGGCGCCGACGGTGGCGGCGCCTCTCCGTTGCAGGCGACGACGCCGGTGGCGAACGCGAGCGCCGCGATGGCGCGCAGGGGAATGTCAGCCGGGCGGGTCACGCGAGGTGCGATCCGGGGGCGCGAGGGTGCGGGTTGGCCGGATCATAGGAGCCGGTCGCGACCGGTCGGCACGCGGCTCTGGTGACTCAGAACTCGGCGCGCACCCGCATCTGTTCCACCACCGGACGGCGCGTCCAGATCGACAGGTCGGCGCCGTCGGCGGTGGTGTCGAAGGTGATCCGCCAGCGCATGAACTGCCGACCCGACGCCACGCCGACGTCGGCCGACCACGCCGTGAGCGTCGCCAGATCGATCTCCTTCGAGCCGCGAACGAGCGCATCGCCGCCCTGGAACTCGACGCGCACCGTCGCGGTCGGCGGGATGAAGTCGGCGCGCGGCTCCTCCCCCTCGAGGTAGGCGTGGGTGACGGGATCGACCTGCCCGAGGTAGCCGCAGACGATGTCGGCGGCGGCAGGATCGAGCACCCACCCGCTGGCGTCCGTGCGCACCAGGCCAGTGGCGTCCGTGCCGGTGAACCGCAGCAGGGGATTCGTGCCCGCCGGCAGGCGATCGACCACCCGCCCGAAATCGTGCCACTCTGAGAGCGCGACGCTGAGCGCGGTGAACTCCACCGGTGCCAGCACGTTGCCGCGGTCGATCCACGCGGCCGGCGGACGGATGCTGCCGTTGGCCTCGGTCGTTCCCGGGGTGACCACCGTCGCGACCTGGCCGGCCGGCACCTGCAGCTGGATCAGTCCGTGCCCGCCCGCGCCCCCATCGCCGACGTTGGCGCCGTCGGAGTCGCAGGGTGCATAGCCATTGTTCTCCGAGGCGTCCTCGCCTTGACCGCGGCGCACGTCGATGACCGCCTTGGTCTCGACGAGGATGCTCTCCGCCGACTGGAACACGACCATGCCGCCGCTGCCGCCGCCGCCGCCGCCGCCGAAGTAGGAGCAGGCGATCCCCTCGCCGCCGCCACCGTCGCCGCCGGTCGACTCGATGAAGCCGGTCGCGGTCAGCGTGATCGATCCCAGTGCCTGCACCAGGAAGCAGCCGCCGCCGGCACCGCCGCCGCCGCCGCGCGAATCGCCGACGGCGGGAGCGCGACCCTTGTTCGGCATGTCGTCGTCGTTGGCGCAGGTGCCGTCGTTGGCCGGATCGTCGTCGAGGTCGCACCACGTCCCGCAGAAATACGAGTCGGTCAGCGAGCCACCGCCGCCGCCGCCCTGCCCGCCGACCAGCCGCGACAACTGGCCGAGCTTGCCGAAGAAGTCGTTGCTGGCGCTGCCATCGGGCGCGAACGGGTGCTGCCCGGCGTCCCCCGCGCGCAGCGTGCGGTCGGCGAGGTCGAGCAGGAACCGGCCGGTCCCGTCCGGCACGACGTTGCCGATGCCGTCGAGTCGCACGCCCTTGGACGTCTGCGGCGGCGTGCCGGGCTGCAGCAGCGAACCGCCGCCGCCGCCGGCGAGACGACAGTCGCCGTTGCCCGGGCGTGCCTCCTTGCAGTCGCCGAACTCGTTGTCGGTCTGGTAGCGACCGGCCGAATCGGGAAGGTCGAGCGCGCCGCACTCGGCACCGCCGCCGCCCACGCGCTGCATCAGCCCGTTGGCGGCCGCCAGGCCCCATCCGGTGCCTGCGGCGGACGGCGACACCAGCGTGAAATAGTTGATCTGGTCAGGCGGGAAGAAGACCAGCGGATGCGACTCGCCGCCGTCGCCGCCGCCGGCCACGCCATTTCCTCCGGGGATCGGCGTGATCGCGGAGTCGTAGGCGTATTCGCTCGCGCCATCCTCGCCGGCCAGGCGGATGGTCCCCGCGATCCGCACCGTTCCGCTGCACCGGAAGATCAGCGGATTGCTGCCGACGACCAGGATCTCGACGCCGTCAGGGATGTCGACGTCGGTGAAATCGAAGATCCCGCCCTGCGCGACGTATCCCGGCGGCGCATCCGGCGTGGAGCCGTCGATCAACGGGAACGGCTGGGAGGCCGTGTCGAGCACGATGGTCACCGTCTCGCCGTCGTTCGATGCGTACGGGAGGAACCGGCCGATCCGTCCGGTGCCGTTGAACTCGAGCGCCGCCTGCAGCAGCGTCGACCCCGCGCGATTCCAGTCGGCCGCCACCACGCCGTTGCCGACCTCGGCAATGTCGCGCTCCTCGCCCGCATTGTCGTCGAACGTCTCGACCAGCTCGTCGCGGATCGTGCCGCCCGGATCGACGGCGACGGTGAACGTGGCGGCGACCACCGGCCCGCCGGCAGGCGCGCCGAGCTCGGCGATTCCCTTCAGCTCGCGGTCGTACTGCAGCGCGAGCAGGCGGCCGAACGGGAGGATCCCGCTCGGCGCCACCTCGACGACCGCGCCGTCCGGCTCGTTGCTGCGCAGCGAGACGTCGATGCCGAGCGGGAGACCGAACGGGAACTGGGCGGTGTGATCGTCGAGGTCGATCAGCTGGAAGAAGCTGTCGTTCAACTGCGTCGTCGACGGATCGAGCGGGGCGTCGAAGGTCAGCGTGAACGGCGCCGGCGGCGCGAACAAGCCGTCGGGGTCGCCATGGAGATTGGGCGAGACGCCGACGCTCCCGTCGAGCGGAGCGACCGCGACCAGCTGCGGCGCGCGCTCCGGCAGGCCGCGGAAGGCGTCGGGCCCGGGCGTCGCCATGGTGCGGAAGCGGACGAGAATGCCCTGCGGATCGGCGGGATCCGGGTGCTTGGCACGCAACGCCGGCGCGACGGCGCCGACGAAAGAGAACGTCCGCCGGCCGACGCGGACGGTGTAGCCGGCGCCGAAGTCGAGGCCGGCACCGCCGTCGTCGATGGCACCGTTCGACGTGGTCGACACCGCGCGCGTCGGCAATCGCGGGGTGAAGGTCAGCGCGGCGTCCTCGATGAGCCAGTTCCCGTCGACCGGGATGTTGGCGTCGTCGACGATCGAGATCGCGGTCGAATGGATGCGCGCCGGGTCGGGCGCCGCACTGAAGGTGAAGCGGATCTGCTGAGTCAGCGGCGCCGATTGCGGCGCGTCGTCGGGCGCCCCTTCGCGATTGACGTCGTTCGGATCGAGGAATTCGAGGGTGAGGAGCGTCGCCGACGAGGGGAACGCGCCGCCGCCACCGCCGCCGGAGCAGGCGGTCGTCGCCGCCGCCAGCAGCGTCGCGAAACCGCGAGCGCGGAGCGAATCCCTCATCGACCTGTCCCGCACCTTCACGACGCCGACGCCGAGACCAAGCGGAGCCGACGATCGAACGGGCGTGAGTTGTAGCGTAAGCGCTGGAAGCGGCGACGCCGACTCGTCACGTCACGACGTGATGCCGATCCGACCCTTGCGCTGTTTCCGCACGAAGCCACGACCACCTCAGAACTCCGCGTGCACCTCGATCCGCTCGACGATCGGCCGGCGGCTTCGCGGCATCAGCGCGCTGCCATCCGCGGTCAGGTCGAAGGTGATGCGCCAGCGCAGGAACTGACGGCCGCTGGCGATGGCGACGTTGCCCGACCACGGCGTCAGTGTCGCCGGATCGACCTCCTTCGAGCCCGGCGCGATCGCGTCGGCGCCCTGGAACTCCACCCGAACCGTCGCATTCGGCGGGATCCAGTCGGCGCGCGGCTCCTCGTCGTCGAGGTAGGTGCCGGTCGACGGATCGACCTGGCCGAGGTAGCCGACCTCGATGTCGGCGCCGGCGGGATCGACGACGTCGCCTTCGGCGTCGGTGACGACCCAGCCATGCACGTCGGTGCCGGCGAACGCGAAGACCGGGTTGGTGCCGCCCGGCGCGCGCTCGATCACGCGGCCGAAGTCGTACCACTTGGACAGCGCGATGCTCTCCGGCTTGAACTCGACCGGCGCCAGCGTGTTGCCGGAGTCGATCCACGAGTTCGGCGGCCGCAGGCTGCCGTTGGTCTCGCTGGTGCCGGGCTGGACCACCGTCGCGGTGCTCCCCGCCGGAACCTGCAGCTGGATCAGCCCGTTGCCGCCCTCGCCGCCGTCGCCGGGGTTGTAGCCCGCGTTGCCGCAGTCGAGGTAGCCGGTGTCTTTCGCCGCGTCGTGCCCTAAGCCGCGCATCACGTCGATGACGCCGCTCGCCTCGACCAGGATGCCCTCCGCCGACTGCAGCACGACCATGCCGCCGGCACCGCCGCCGCCGCCGCCGCCCCAGTAGGAGCAGCCGAGCCCCTCGCCGCCGCCGCCGCTGCCGCCGCTGGCGTCGATCAGCGCGCCAGCCACGACCGTGATCGCGCCGAGCGCCTCGACCAGCAGCGCGCCGCCGCCGCCGCCGCCACCGCCGCCGCGCGAATCGCCGACCGAGGACGACCGATTGCGCAGATCCGGCAGCCGGTCGCCGTTGGCACAGACCGAGTCATTCGCCGGATCGGGATCCTCGTCGCACCAGACCCCGCAGAAGTACGAATCGGTGAGCGATCCGCCGCCGCCGCCACCCTGTCCGCCGATGATCCGCGTCAGCTGGCCGAGCCTGCCGTAGAAGTCGTTGAGCGGAGTTCCGTCGGGAGCGAAGGGGTGGTTGCCGGCGTCGCCGGCGAGCAGGTGCTCCTTGGCGACGTCGAGCAGGAAGCGGCCGGTGCCGTCGGGCACCACGTTGCCGTTGCCGTCGAGGCGGTTGCCGCCGCTGTCCTGCGGGTACTTGCCGATCCGCAGCGAGGAACCCCCACCGCCACCGGCGATCTTGCAGTCGCCGTTGCCCTGACGGAACTCGTTGCAATCGGTCCACTCGAAGTCGGTCTGGTAGTTCCCGCTCTTGTCGGGCTGGTCGAGGATCCCGCACTGCGCGCCCGACCCGCCGATGCGCTTCATCACGCCGTCGACCGGATCGAGGCCGAAGCCCTGCCCCGACCAGCTCGGCGACACCATCGTCAGGTAGTTGATCTCGTCGGGCGGATGGAACACCACCGGGTGCGCCTCGCCGCCGATGCCGCCGCCCGCGACGGCTGAACCGCCCGGCAGCGACGTGATGGCCGAGTCGTAGGCGTACTCGCTCGAACCGTTGCCGCCGTCGAGCCGGATGGTGCCGGCGATGCGGACGCTGCCGGTGCACTTGAACACCAGGGGATTCGACCCCGCGACGCGGATCTCGACCCCGTCGGGGATGTCGATCTCGCTGAAGTGGAACACGCCACCGTTCACCACCAGGCCGGGCGGCACATCGGGAGTGGAGCCGTCGAGCAGCGGGAACGACTGCGACGCGGTGTCGAGCACCACCGTGAGGGTGTCGCCGTTGCGCGGCGCGATCGGCATGAAGCGGCCGAGCACGCCGGTGCCGTCGAACACCAACGCCGCCTGCACGATCGACGAGTTCTCCACGTTCCAGTCGGCCGGGACGTTGCCGTTGCCGATCTCGTCGATGTCGCGCTCCGCCGCCCCGTCGTCGTCGAAGCGCTCGACGATCGCGTCGCGCAGCGTTCCGCCCGGATCTTCCGCGACGGAGAAGGTCGCGGCGACGCGCGGGCCCCCCGCGGGAGTGCCGGTCTCGGCCAGCCCCTTCAGCTCGCGGTCGTACTGCAGCGCCAGCAGGTGACCGAGCGGGAGGATGCCACGCGGGCGCACCTCGACGGTGGCGCCATCGATCTCGTTGCGCACCAGCGCCACGTCGATGCCCAGCGGCAGACCGAGCGGATGGGTCGCTGGGCGGTCGTCGAGATCGATCAGTCCGAAGACGGTGTCGTTCAACTGCGTCGGCGACGGTTCGAGTGGCGCGTCGAACTCGAGCCGGAACGGCTCCGACGGCGCGAACCGTCGGTCCGGGTCGGAGTGGAGGTTGGGCGAGACGCCGCTCGCGCCGTCGACCGGCCGCACGGCCACCAGTTGCGGCGCGCGGGCCGCCACGCCGCGGAACGCGTCGACGGTGGGCGTCCGCTGGGTCCGGAACTGCACCAGGATCCCCTTGGGGTCGAGCGGATCGGGGTGGCGGGCGCGCAGCGCCGGATCGACGTCGGCGATGAACGAGAAGGAGAGGCGCCCGACGCGCAGCAGGTAGCTGCCGTCGAAGCGCAGTCCGGTGCCACCGTCATCGGTGGCTCCAGTCGCGGTGGTGGCGACGGCGCGCAGGGGCAGGCGCGGGGTGAACGTGACTGCCGCCCCGTCGAACGAGAACCGTCCGGCTACCGGGAGGTTCGCCGCATCGACGATCGACAGCACCGTCGTGTTGATCCGCGCCGGATCGGGCGGCGCGCTGAACTGCAGCCGGATCTGTTGCGTCAACGGCGCCGACTGCGGCGCCGCCGCCAGATCGAGATTGGCACCGGACGCGCCATCGCCCTCCGGGTTCACATCGTTCGGATCGAGGAATTCGACCGCGAGCAGGCGCGCCGAATGGGCGAAGTTCGAGCGGCTGCCCCCGCCGGAGCAGCCGGCGCCGCTCACAAGGCCAAGTCCGCCGCACAGGAGCGCGCCGTGCACCAGTGCCGCCAGAGGCGGCGGCAGCCGTCCGGAACGGCGAACGCCCGCCCCCGCGCTGGGCGAATTCAGGCGATCGGAGTGCTGCATCGAAGCCTCGGCGGGGCGGTTCGAGCTCGATCAGAAGTCGACGTGCACCTGGATCCGTTCGACGATCGGGCGCCGGCTCGACGGCGAGAGGACGCTCGCGTCCGCCGTGAGGTCGAACGTGACGCGCCAGCGCAGGAACTGCTTGCCGCTGGCGATCGAGACGCTCCCCGACCACGCGGTCTGCGTCGCCGGATCGATCTCCTTCGAGCCCTCGGCCAGCGCGTCGGCCCCCTGGAACTCGACCCGCACCGTCGCGTTCGGCGGGATGAAGTCGGGGCGCGGCTCCTCACCCGGGAGGTAGGTCAAGGTGTCCGGATCGATCTGGCCGAGGTAGCCGCAGACGATGTCGGCAGTCTCCGGCGATACGACGTTGCCGGAGCCATCGGTGACGACGAATCCAGCTCCGTTGGTCCCGCTGAAGCTGAACACCGGGTTGGTGCCGAACGGGGCGCGGGTGATGACGCGGCCGAAGTCGAACCACTTCGACAGCGCGATGCTGACCGGCGTGAACTCCACCGGCGCCAGCGTGTTGGTGCCGTCGATCCACGAGCTCGGCGGCCGGACGCTGCCGTTGGTATCCGTGGTGCCCGGATTGATGACGGTGGCGGTCGTGCCGGCGGGCACCTGCAACTGGATCAAGCCATGGCCGCCGTTGCCGCCGTCGCCCGGGTTGTCACCCGACGTGCTGCAATCGAAGTAGTCGTTGTCGTTGGCGGCCTGAGCACCGGTGCCGCGACGGACGTCGATGTAGCTGCCGGATTCGAGGAGAAGCGTCGACGCCGACTGCAGGATCACCATCCCGCCGGCGCCGCCGCCGCCGCCGCCGCCCCAGTAGGAGCAGGCGATGCCTTCCCCGCCGCCGCCGTTCCCGCCCTTCGCGTCGATCGACCCGGTCGGCGTCAGGGTGATGGAGCCCAGCGCCTGGATCTGGAAGCCGCCGCCGCCGCCGCCGCCGGCGCCGCCGCGCGAGTCGCCGACCGAGGGCGCCCGACCGTTGGCCGGCAAGTTGTCCTTGTTATCACAGACACCGTCGTTGCTCGGATTGGCGTCGAGGTCGCACCAGTTGCCGCAGAAGTAGGAATCGGTCAGCGTCGCACCGCCGCCGCCGCCCTGGCCGCCGATCAACCGCGTCAGCTGACCGAGCTTGCCGTAGAAGTCGTTCTTCAGCGTGCCGTCCGGTGCGAACGGATGGGCGCCACCGTCGCCGCACTGCAGTTTCAGCAGATTGACGTCGAAGATGAAGTTGCCGGTCCCGTCCGGCACGACGTTGCCCACGCCGTTCAGGCGATTGCCGCTGCCATCCTGCGACTGCGTTCCGGCGCGCAGCATCGAGCCGCCGCCGCCGCCGGCCATCTTGCACTCGCCATTGCCGTTGCGGAACTCGTCGCAGTTGCCGAATTCGTTGTCCGTCTGGTACTTGCCGTCCTTGATGCGCTCGAGGATCCCGTTCTGCGCGCCAGTGCCGCCGATGCGCTTCATCACGCCATCGACGGGATCCATGCCGAAGCCGGTGGCCGCCCAGACAGGCGACACCAGGGTGAGGTAGTTCACTTCGTCCGGCGGATAGAAGGCCACCGGATGCGAGTCGCCGCCGGTGCCGCCGCCCGCTCGCGCCGGCCCGCCCGGGATCGAGGTGATCGCGGAGTCGTAGGCGTACTCGCTGCTGCCGTTGTCGCCGGCGATGACGATGTCGCCCGCGATCTGGACCGTTCCCGTGCACTTGAACACCAGCGGGTTGCTGCCGGCCACCTTGATGATCACGCCGTCGGGGATGATCACGTCGGTGAAGTTGAACACGCCGCCGGTGACGACGAGCCCGGGCGGAGCGTCCGGCGTCGAGCCGTCCAGCAGCGGGAAGCCCTGCGACGCCGTGTCGAGGAAGATCGTGGTCGTGTCGCCGCCGGTCGGGGCGGTCGGAGCGAACCGGCCAATCTGGCCGGTGCCGTCGAACTCGAGCGCCGCCTGCAGCACGGATGAATCGAGCCGGTTCCAGTCGGACGGCAGATTGCCGTTGCCGATCTCCTCGATGCTGCTCTCCTCGTTGACGTTGTCGTCGAACGCCTCAACGACCATGTCGTGGATCGCGCCGACCGTGTCGTCGGCCACCGTGAACGTCGACGCCACCACCGGCCCGCCGGCCGGAGTGCCGAGCTCCGACAGCCCCTTCAGCTCGACGTCGAACTGCAGCGCGAGGAGGTGGCCGAACGGGAGGATGCCGGTCGGCGTGACTTCGACGATGGCGCGATCGGTCTCGTTGGTGACCAGCGCGACGTCGATGCCGAGCGGGACGCCGAGAGGAAAGCTGCCGGGACGATCATCGAGGTCGAGCAGCTCGAAGATCGTGTCGTTCAGCTGCGTCGGATCGGGATTGATCGGCGCATCGAACGTGAGCCGGAAGCTCGGCCGGGGGGCGAACAGCCCGTCCGGATCACTGAACAGGTTCGGCGAGATGCCGACGCTGCCATCGACCGGATCGACCGCGACCAGGTTCGGTGCCCGCGATTCGACGCCGCGGAACGCATTCGCGTTCGCCGCCGGCATCGTCCGGAAGTTGATGAAGATCCCCTTGCTGTCGAGCGGATCGGGATAGCGCGTCCGCAGCTTGGCATCGACCGCCGCGACGAACGAGAAAGTCCGGCTGCCGACGCGCACGGTGTAGGCGGTGTTGAGGTCGAGTCCGGCGCCACCGTCGTCGGTCGTGCCGCTCGCGGTCGTCGCGATGGCGCGCACCGGCAGCGTCGGCGTGAAGGTGACCACCGGTCCGTCGACGGCGTAGGTCCCGGCGACCGGGATGTTGTCGGCACCGAGGATCGGCAGCACCGTCGAATTGATGCGTGCCGGATCGGGCGCGGCGCTGAAGGTGAAGCGGATCTGCTGCGTCAGCGGCGACGCCTGCGGCGCGACCCCGAGGTCCTGGTTGGCGCCGCCACCGGCATCGCCCTCGCTGTTCACGTCGTTCGGATCGAGGAAGTCGACCGCGAGGAGCGAGCCGATCGACTTGAAGGAGGTGCCGCCGCCCCCACCGCCGCCCGAACAACTCATCAGGCCGCCACCCGCAGCGAGTGCCGTCACCACCATCCATCGCGTCGTTCGCATCGCCGATTCCTCAGTCGGGCCCCAAGCGGCGCCGTGGCACCGCTCGCGAGGCCGCATTGCAGGGCTGAAATCAGGTCCGTGCTGTCCGCGCATCCGGTTCTGGCCCAATTCAGAGCCAGCCGGCGCGTCTGGTTGGAGCAAAGCACGAACCGACCCATCAAACCGGATCCCCCCGGGGGCCGTCGACCCCAGATTTCGGGCCGGAACCCGGGGACGCCCCCAAAAGCGGTGCTCAGATAAGATCGACAACCGCACCATACTAGTTGCGGATTCCGCTCTGCCAGGTCATGCGGCCGGCGCTGCGCCACGGCGGAATCGAGCGGAGACGCGCTCCGTGATTGCGAATTCGCCACCGCCCCCCCGGTCGCGAAAGACGTCGCCCGCCGGCGCGCGCGGCGCGGGCGGGCGATCGGAGTGCTGCAGCGAAGCCTCGGCGGGGCGGTTCGAGC
>VGYY01000117.1 GCA_016872815.1 Planctomycetota bacterium | reverse complement strand
CTGCGCGGCACCGTGGAGTTCGCGGCCGCGGTGGCGGCGGACGGCACGACGCCGCTCGCTCCGGCCCGACACCTCGTGGTCGACGATGTGACCGTGACGTCGAGGAAGGGGCTGCCGCCGACGCTGCAACTCGCGCTCCGCGTCGGTGCACGCCGGGCGGAGATCACGCTGCCGCTGGCGCCGGCGCCGGACGGGAGCTGAGGGCGACCGGAGCGAGGCCGCCCCGGACCTTGGCGCGCGGTCGCTGCGGCACCGGCGCGGTCACGGCTCGTACCATGCCGCTGCCCGATCCGAACCGAGGTGCCGCCATGTCGAGAGCGTCCCGTTCCGTCCGCCCGCTCGCCGAGACCAGCGATCGATCCGCCGGACGGCCGGTCGCCTGCTCCGCCGTGCTGCCGGCCGTGCTCGCCGCCCTTGCCCTCGTCGCGACGGCGGCGCCGCTGCCGGCAACGCAGGCGACCGCGCCGGCCGCCACGCCCGTCGTCGCGCCGGCCGTCACGCCGCTGCGCTTCGAGAGCCAGCATGAGGTGTCGAGCGGCGGACGGCCGTTCAAGGTTCGCGCCGCTGCGGCCACCACGGTCGTCCGCGACGCGAAGGGCGAGCCCGAGGCCGAGTTCTTCTGCTTCTCCTACTTCGCCGCGGAGGGCGGCCCGCCGGAGCAGCGTCCGGTCACTTTCGCCTTCAACGGCGGGCCGGGCTCGTCATCGATCTGGCTGCACCTGGGGTTGCTCGGGCCGAAGCTGGCGCAGGTGCCGAGCGACGGCGGCAACGCCGGCGCGCCGCCGTTCCCGCTGGTCGACAACGCCCATTCGCTGCTCGACCTCACCGACGTCGTGATGGTCGATCCGATCGGCACCGGCTTCTCGCGCGTGGTCGGCGCCGGCAAGGAGGCCGACCACTGGGGTTTCGACGAGGACGCACGCTCGGTGGCGCGCTTCATCCGCCAGTGGCTCACCGACCATGGCCGCCATGCGTCGCCCAAGTACCTGCTCGGCGAGAGCTACGGCGGCATCCGCTCGGCGCTGCTGGTGCGCGAGCTCCAGGCCGGCAGCAGCGCCATCGCGCTGAACGGCGTGATGCTGGTCTCGCCGGCGCTCGACATGGAGCTGATCGACGGCCAGGAGAACGACGCCTGCCACGCCACGCAGCTGCCGACCTTCGCCGCGGTGGCGTGGTACCACCACGCGCTGCCGGAGCGGCGACCGGAGCGGCTCGAGCCGTTCCTTGACGAGGTGGCGCGCTTCGTCGAGCGCGAGTACGTGCCGGCACTGTTCCTTGGTCGCGATCTGCTCGAGCCGCAGCGCCAGGCGTTGACGGCGAAGCTCTACCAGTACACCGGCATCGCGCCCGACTACTGGGAGCGCGCCGAGCTGAAGGTCTCTTCCGACCGTTTTCGGCGCGAACTCCTGCGGCGGGTCGGCCAGTCGGTGGGTCGGCTCGACGGCCGCTACCTCGTCGCCGAAGCCGACGGTGTCGGCGAACTGCCGAGTGGCGACGCGCTCGACGCCGGGATCAGCGGCGCCTACGTCGCCTGCTTCAACGACTGGATGCAGCGCCACCTGGGCGTCAAGGTCGACCGCGAGTACCAGGTCTCCTCGCCCTCCGCCGGCGGCGCGTGGAAGCGGCCGGCCGAGTCATGGCCCGCCTTCCAGGGCTACGTCGACACCGCGCCGGTGCTGGCGCGCGGCATGGCCGAGAATCCCGCCCTGCGCGTCTTCATCGCCAACGGGTACTTCGACCTCGCCACGACCTGGTTCGCCGCCGAGCACAACGTCCGACGCAGCACCATGGACTCGAAGCGCGTCACCATGCGCCACTATCCGGCGGGCCACATGATGTACGTGCATCACCCGACGCTCACGGCGCTGGCGGGGGACCTGCGCGATTTCCTGCGGCCCCCGCGCCGCTGAAGCCGAAGCCTGCCGCGTTCGCTGCGGTTGCGCCGCGGGACGGCGCGGCAGCGCGCGCCGATCACTCGAGCGCGAGCTCGAGGCAGAGCCGCGGCGCCGGCTTGAAGCCGGAGCGGCGGAAGAAGCCGAGCAGCTCGAACTGCTCCCAGTCGACCTGCGTCTCGATGCGCTGGATGCCGAGGCCGGCGAGGTTGGTGCGCAGCTGGCGCAGCAGCGCCTCGCCGACGCGGCGGCCGCGCGACGCCTTCGCCACGCCGATGGTGTCGAGCTCGGCGATCGGCTCAGGATGGCCGAACTCGCCGTAGTAGAGGCGCGCGAGCAGGAACCCCGCGAGCTGGCCGTCGAGCTCCGCCGCCAGCGAGATGCGGACGCCGGTGTCGCGCTGCGCCTCGAGCAGCTTCTGCTCGAGGTAGCGCCGGCGCGGGCGGCCGGTCCAGTCCCGGTCGATCCGGACGATCGCGTCGAGATCGCCGGGTGCCAGCGTCCGGACGGTCACGGCGTCGGTCTCGAGCGTGCCGGGCGGCAGCTCGTCGCGCTGCGGGCGGGTCGACATGGCGGGCTCCATCGATGGGGCGGCCGGTTCAGGCGGCGGTGCACTGGCCGCCGTCGACGCGCAGCACGATTCCGGTCACGTGGCGCGCCAGCGGCGAGCAGAGGAAGAGGATCGGGTCGGCGATGTCGGCCGGCTCGGCGAAGCGGCCGAGCGGCGTCTCGTCGTGCGCGCGCTGCTGCTGGTCGAGCGGCAGTCGTGCCGTCATCGGCGTGCGGACGAAACCGGGGGCGACGGCGTTGACGCGCACGCCGTACCGGCCCCCCTCGATCGCGGCGGTCTTCGCCAGCGCGATCACGCCCGCCTTGCTGGCGGCATAGTTGGCCTGGCCGAACTTGCCGCGCAGGCCGTTGATCGAGGCGACCAGCACGATCGCGCCGCCGCCGGCTTCGCGCAGTCTCGGCAGCGTCGCGCGCACGACGCGGAACGAGCCGGTCAGGTTGACGTCCAGCACGTGCTGCCACTGGGCATCGGTGAGCTTCCAGACCACGCCGTCGTCGGTGATGCCGGCGCAATGGACCACGGCGTCGAGCCGGCCGAAGCGGGCCAGCGCCTCGGCGACGGCCGCGTCGACGTCGCTCTGCCGGGTGACGTCGCCGGCGACGAAACGCCAGCCGTCATGCTCGCGGGAGGTCGTCGCGTGGGCCGCCGCCGGCGTGCGGTCGAAGCCGATCACCCGTGCCCGCGCCTCCAGCAAGGCGGCAACCGTCGCGGCGCCGATCCCCGACGTCGCTCCCGTCACCAGCACCACCGAGTCATCGAGGCCGAGCCCGAGCATCGAAGCGCTCCTCACGCCGGATCGGCGCGCAGCACGACGCCACGCTTCGCCAGCACGCGCTGGCGATGGGCACCCCAGAGGGCCGCCCCGATCGCGCCCGCCAGCACCGAGTCGGGATGACTGGCGATCTCGAGGGTCGAACCCTGCCGCTGCGCGTCGTCGCGCATCGCCGCCACCAGCCCGGTGTCCGCCGCGAGGCCGCCGGTGACCAGCACCTCGCCGCGCGCGCCGGCGGTGAGCAGCAGGCGGACGTAGCGGCCCGCCATCGAGTCGTGGATGCCGTGCAGGATGTCCTCGACCTTGATCCCGCGCGACACCATGTTGATCACGTCGGTCTCGGCCAGCACCGCGCAGATGCTCGAGCACTTCTCCGGCTTCTCCGAGCGGCGGGAGAGCGCCCCGATCTCCTCGAGAGTGACGCCGAGGAAGCGCGCGATGTTCTCGAGGAACTGCCCCGAACCGGAGGCGCACTGGCTGGTCATCGCCTGCACCAGCACCTTCGCCCGCTCATCGATGGTGAAGGCGCGGGCGTGCAGCCCGCCGATGTCGACGACGGCGCGCGCGCCCGGCCGCAGGAACAGCGCGCCGCGCGCGTGCGCCGTCATCCCGTAGAAGTGGCCGGTGCGGAACTCGATGCGGTCGCCCTCGCCAGTGGTGGCGACGTAGGCGACTTCGTCGGGACGCACGCCGGCTTCCGGCAGCAACTCGTCGTGCCAGCAGCGCGTCGCCACCTCGAGCGGATCGCGCCGGCGCAGCCGTTCGACGCGCCGCCCGAGCAGCTCCTCGCGGCCGGCGCCGTCGGTCCGCATGAGCACGAGCTTCACCGCGCTCGAGCCGACATCGATCCCGCCGGTCAGCAGGGGCTCCATGGCGATCTCCTTCAGGCCGCGACCGGGTCGGGCGTCGCGGCCGCCGCCCGGGCGTCGCGCAGCGCGAACAGCGCCGCGCCGTACGCGCCGGTGTAGATCGAGTCGACCGAGATGTTCAGCTGGCGCGCGCCGTAGTTCTCGCTCACCAGCTGGCGCAGCGCGGCGACGGCGGCCTGGTTGCGAGCGACGCCGCCGGTGAAGGTGAACTCGTCCTTGACGCCGCCCGAGCGTGCCAGCAGCGACATCGCGCGCAGCACGATGGCGCGGTGCAATCCCGCGACGACGTCCTCGCGCTTCTGGCCGAGCGCGAGGCGGTCGCGCAGCTCGGCGCCGGCGAAGACGGTGCAGGTGGAGTTGATCTTCACGCTGCGCGTCGCACGCGAGGCCATCGGCCCGAGCTCCTGCACGGCGACGTTCATCTCGTCGGCGATGTAGCCGAGGTAGCGGCCGCAGCCGGCGGCGCAGCGGTCGTTCATCTGGAAGCTGGTCACGATCCCCTGGTCGTCGACCTGGATCGCCTTGGTGTCCTGCCCGCCGATGTCGAGCACGGTGCGCGTGCCCGGGAAGAAGCGGTGGGCGCCGAGGCCGTGGCAGAGGATCTCGCTGCGGATCTGCTCGCGCCGGAACGGCAGCTTCGAGCGACCGTAGCCGGTGCCGACCTGGTTCCATTCGTCGATCGCGGCGGCAGCGGCCTCCGTCGCGGAGGCGCGCAAGGCGGTCGCGTTCCCCGGCGCGAGGGCGGGGTTCTCGCGCACGAAGCGCTCGATCGCCGGGCCGGCGAACCGCTCGAAGGAGAGGTCGAGCGCGCGGTTCTCCACCCGCACGATCGCCTTGTCGAAGCAGCTCATGAGCCAGTCGAAGCCGATGTCGGCAGCCTTGCCGGCCGGCTCGGCCAGCACCCGCCAGCGCGCGCCGACCAGGTCGCGGAAGAACTCCGAGCCGAGTCCGGCCCCGCCGGCGAACGCGGCGGGCGCCTCGGCCTCGATCCGATCGAGCAGCCCCGCGGCGCAGGCGTGGAGCGCTTCGCCGTAGGTGTGCCAGGTCGCGCCGCTCGCCACCGCGGCGAGCTCGGTGCGCAGCACCGCGATCTGGCCGAGGTGCTGTTCGAGCCGGAAGGTGCGCGCGATCGACTGCAGCAGCGCGTCGTCGCGCGCGGCATCGGGCGCGCGCCGCGCGAGGGCCTCGCGCAGCAGGGCGAAGCGGGTGGCGATCAGCGCCTCGCTGCGGGCGATGGCGCAGGCCACGTCGTAGTTGCTGCGCGTGTTGGTGATGCCGCGGCCGAGCATGCGCCCGTCCTCGCCCAGCACCACCGCCTTGGTCGTGGTCGAGCCGAGATCGATGCCGATCACCGTGCGCATGCCGTGGCTCCGCGGCGCTGCTGGTCGATCATCTGCAGGTAGCTCTCGAGGCGGTTCTTGACGTTCGACGCCGCGAAGTAGCGCGGATCGACCAGGTCCGACTCGATGAAGGCGCCGGCGCGGCCGGTCTTCTGCTCGACGTCGCGCAGGATCACCAGCTGACCGGCGCTGAAGCTGTCGCAGCTCTTGACCGAGTGGATGAGGAAACCGTCGGCCTCGTAGTCCTGCACGTAGCGCGCGATGCGGTCGGCGCGCGCCGGCAGGTTGTGGTTCGTGTAGCAGCCGAGGCAGTACTCGGCGAGGCTCTCGAGCGGCCGCGCCGGGTCATGGCGGAAGCCGTCCTCGTAGACGCCGCCGACCTTGGTGTAGGTCGACGCGACGACCACCGCGCCCTCCTCGTGGAACATCCGCCAGAACTCGTGGAACGAGGTCCAGTTCGGCGGTCCCTCGACCACCAGACGGTACTTCTCGCGCGGCATCGGCCCGTCCGGCGTCAGCGGTCCGGCACCCGCGGCGACGCGCGCGTCGACCTCGGCGCGCAGCATGCGGTAGTAGTCGACTGCCGCCTGCGTGCCGCGGAACGCCGTGAAGATCGGCCCGATGTAGTAGACGCCGCCGAAGTAGGCGTCGATCGGCGACGGCCGGTTCCGCGCAGCGCGGAACACCGCGACGAAGTCCTCCTCCGCCTGCGCCGAGAGCGCGAGGATGTGCCGGAGGCGGTCCTCGTCGTAGCGCTTGCCGGTCACCTTCTCGAGCGCCGGGATCACGACCCGGCGCAGCTGCTTGACCACGTAGTCGCGCATCTCGCGCGTCGCGGCACCGTCGCCCTGGTAGGGCACGTGCAGCATCACCGTCGGCGCCTTGTACTCCTCGCGCAGCAGCTCGAACCACTTGAGGAACGTGAAACAGCCGGTGTAGCTCAGCAGCAGGAGGTCGGGATCGGGGAGGCGCTCGCCGGTCGGTCCGACGTTGCCCGACTTCATCATCCCGTAGTCGCACTTGACGTAGGTGCAGACGTCTTCCGACTGGCCGAGCTTCTCCGCCTTCGCGATGTACTCGGCCGACTTGCCGCGCATCGCCGACTGCAGCGCGTTGATCTCGGGCAGGACCGGCAGCACGTCGAACGCGAGCAGCAGCTCGGTCAGGTTGCCGGGGACGAACGTGTAGGCCGACTTGAGGCCAGCTTCCTTCGCGCGGGCGAGCTTGCGGTAGTGGCCGCCGATCAGCTCCTTCTGGCGGAGCATGCTCGGTTCCTTGTGGATCGAGTCGTTCATGCGCCGCTCCACAGCTTGATGGCGTCGGCGAACGTGCCCGCCTGTTCCCGGATGCCCTGGAACTGGCCGCTGTTCTCCGAGTACTTGAAGTGCATGTGGGGGAGGCCGGCGCGGCCGCAGGCCGCTTCCTGCATCGGCTGGTCGAGCAGCGCCGGATCGCAGAAGCTCGGCGCGGCGAACAGGACGCCTTCGGCGCCGGCCTTGCGCGCGAGGGCGACGAGGTCGTCGCCCTTGGTGCCGGCGCGGGTCCAGACCGAGGCGTGCGGCTGCGCATGCGCCAGCCAGGTGTTCGCGATCGCCGCGAGCGGGTCGCCCTCGAGCGGCACGTCGGCGCGGACGAAGCGCGGAGCGAGCAGGAAGTCGTCGCCGACGATGTAGCAGCCGGCGCGTTCGAGCGTCTTCAGCAGGTCGAGCGGCGGTTGCTCGCAGAAAGCGCCGGCAACGACGACGCGCGCATTGTCGAGCGGCGCGCGCGGCACGGCCCGGACCAGCGCCAGGTAGTCGCGCAGCAGCGCGCTGTGCTCGGTCGCCGGCAGGACGCAGCCGGCGCGCGCGACGACGTAGGCCTCCGAGGTCGGCACCCGCCATGGCTGCTCCCGGCGCAGCGCATGGAGCTCCTCGACGAGGTGGCGATTCTCGTTGTGCTCCGTGATCGCCTGGCGCCACGACGCGGGCGTCGGTCGCCGCGCGCCGCGCGCGACCAGCAGTTCGACCAGTTGCGCGAGCTCCGCGCGGAAGAAGTCGCCGCCGATCTCCGGATCGAAGTCCTGCGGCAGGTCGAGGTAGTGCGACAGCTTGTTCGGGAAGAGCAGCTTCCAGACGCCGGAGAGGTTGCGGATGACGTCGCAGATGCTGGGGAAGAGCATCCCGTCGAGGCAGTCGAGCCGGCCGTTCAGTCCGAGTTCGACCACGCTGCGCGGCAGGTGGCAGACGTAGGACTGGTAGCAGGCGTCGCCCTTGATGATCTCGACCTTGTCGCCGCCGCCGACCACGCCGACCGGCAGCGCGCCGCAGGCCGCGATCAGTTCGCGCGGCGCCCACACCGGCACGAACCCGATCGCGAGCGCGCCGGGATGCCGCTCCTTCCAGGCGCGGACGGCGGAGTACTCGACGTCGTACGCGAGCGCCTCGGCGCGCTCGACCAGTTGCGCGAGCGCCGCCGCAGCCGGCTGGCTCACGACGTCGCTCCGGACAGGGTCGCGGCGGCCCAGCGCGCCGGACGTCGCTCGAGGAACGCCGCGATGCCCTCGACCGCGTCGGGGGTCGCCATCAGCTCGTCCACGTAGAGCCGTTCGATCTCGTCGAGGCGCGCGAGGAAGTCGTGCCGCGTCAGCGTCGCGGCCGCGCGCGCCGCGAAACGGAGCGACGACGCCGAGAGCGGCGCCAGGCTCGTCCGCACCCATGCGCGCGCCGCCTCGAGCGGGTCGGCCGCGACCTCGTCGACCAGCCGCAGGCGCAACGCCTCGTCCGCCGCGATCGAACGGCCGGTCAGCAGCAGGTCGTCGGCGACCGGCTGGCCGACGCGCGACGGCAGCAGGAGCGACGCGACCGGCGCGAAGACCGCCAGCTTGATCTCGGGCTGCCCGAGCCGCGCCGAGGGCGAAGCCACGATCCGCTGGCAGGCGAGCGCGATCTCGAGCCCGCCGCCGAGGCACTGCCCGCGCACGACCGCGATGCGCGGCAGGTCGAGCGTCATGAGCTGCCGGATCAGCGCGTGGAACTCGGCGAGGAACGGCCGCATCTTCGCGGGGCGGTGGTCCTCGACGCTGGCGCCGAAGCTCCAGTGGTCGCCGGCGCCCTCGATCACGACCGCGCGCGCGGTCGGCGTCGCCGCCGCCTCGCGCAGCGACTGCGACAGAGCGGCGATCAGCGGCCGGTCGAAGACGTTGCCCTTGCCGCCGTCGACGACGATGCGCGCCAGCGCGCCGCTCTCCTCCAGGGTGAAGCGCGCCGTGCCGCTCATCGGTGCGCTCCGGCGTCGCGCGGGGCCGACTTCGGCTGCACGCGCTGGCAGAGCTCGTCGCTCCAGCGTTCGCCCCGCGCGATCGCCCGGCGCAGTTCGACGAAGTCGATCTCCCGATCGCCCTTCGCGCCGTCCTGGAACGCGCGGAACCCGGCGCGCGCCTCCATCAGCATGTTGAGGCCGAGCCAGGCGCGGTTGGTCTCCTTGTTCCGGTCCCAATGCGCGAGCTTGTGCTTGCGCACCGACTCGATCGTCTTGGTGGTGCAGCCCGGCATCGTGTGGAGCAGCTTGGTGATCAGCCGGTCGACCGCCTGGTCGAGCAGCGAGAGGTCGATCGTGCCGCGCGCAAGCAGCGCCTGCCCGTTGTCGCGCTCGGCTCCCGTCTTCGGTGCGCCGTGGACGATGCGGCCGAACTCGTCGAGGAAGCGGTCGGTCACGACCAGGGGATTGGCGACGAACCGGCCGTCGACCTTGAGCGCCGGCACCACCTCGAGCACGAGGCCGAGTCGCGCCGCCTGGTGCGCCGTGAACGGTTCGCACAGCGTGCAGCTCGCCATCGCGTGCTCGACGCCGGTGAAGAGCGGCAGGAAATCGGTGGCGCCGCCATCCGGGGCGCTGCCGTGGCGCGGGCCGGCCTGCCCGAACACCGCGAGGTCGGAGGCGACCGAGTAGTCGCACGCCATCCCGATCTCCTGGCCGCCGGCGACGCGCAGGCCGTTGACGCGGCAGATCACCGGCTTGTCGCACGTCAGGATCGCGCTGACCATGTCGTTGAAGAGCCGCATGTACTGGCGGTACTCCTCCGGCCGGCCGGCGTAGTAGTCGGCGTACTCCTCGGTGTTGCCGCCGCTGCAGAAGGCGCGCGTGCCGGCGCCGGTGAAGACCACCGCGACCGCGGCACGGTCGTTCGATGCCGCGCGGAAGGCGAGGATCACCTCCTTCACCATCTCGGTCGTGTAGCTGTTCAGCTGCTTCTCGTTGTCGAGCGTGATCCAGGTCGCGTGGAGGCCATCGACGACCTGGCCCGCGCCGTCGCGGACCGGCTTCTCCTCGACGCGGACGCGCGTGCGCGGCGGAGCGGCCACCAGGTCATGGCTCTTCAGGGATGCGTGCGGCGCACGGTGGCCCCCGCAGCAGGCGGACGCGAGTTCGACCGGGCGGCTTGGATTCGAGTTCATCGGTGTTCCTCAGGGATCTGGCGCACGCGGTCAGGCGTGCGCGAAGTCCGGCACGAGCACGACGCGGCTCTTCGCGCGCTTCTGGCGGATCGCGTCGAGGGCGTCGGCGACCTGCGACATGGGCCGGCGCTCGATGAACGGCCGCAGCACGACCTTGCCGGCCAGCACCAGAGCGAGCGCGTCGGGGTAGAGCTCGGGCGCGCAACCCCAGTTGCCTTCAGCGCGCGCGTCGAACGCCATCAGGTTCGACAGTCGGACCGTCACCGGCTTCGGCGTGAAACCGACCACGCCGAGGTAGCCGCCCGGCCCGAGCAGGCCGAAGGCCAGCTCCTGTCCAGCCGGGGTTCCGGAGGTCTCGAACACCTTCCAGCAGACGGCCGGCAGATGGCGCGCCTTGGCGAAGTCGCGGATCGCTCCACGCATCGACGCGGCGTCGCGCTCCTTCGCGTTGAGGGCGAGGCTGGCGCCGAACGGTCGCAGGGACTCGAGCTTCGCGTCGTCGACGTCGATGGCGACGACCGTCGCCCCCAGGGCTGCAGCGATCTGCACGCCGAAGCCGCCGACGCCACCGACGCCGACGAAGATCGCCAGTTCGCCGGTGGCGAGGCCGCTGCGCCGGATCGCCTGGTAGGGCGTGGTGATCGCGTCGGCGAGGACGGCAAGCTCGACCAGATCGACCGCGGCGCCCTGCAGCGGCGGCACCACGCAGAGCCCGCGCGTCGGCACCTTCACGTGGCTGGCGAACCCGCCGTGGACGTCGTTGCCGGGGAAGATTTGCTGGCGGCAGATCGCCCCGCGGCCCGCGCGGCAGACCGCGCACGCGCCGCACGGCAGGACCGCCGGCACGACGACGGCGCGACCGAGCAGCGCCTCGCTGCCGGCGCCGACCGCGACGACATGGCCCGAAATCTCGTGTCCGAGCACCAATGGAAGCGGTCCGCGGGTCGGCACACCGTCGTCGAGGTAGCCGAGGTCGGTGTGGCAGATGCCGCAACCGGCGACCTCGACCAGCGCTTCCCCCGCTCGCGGCGCCGACTCGTCGCGCGACGCCATCTCGAGCGGGCGGCCCGCTGCGACCATCTGCCAACCGTGTACGCGCATGACGCGGCTCCCTCGACGTCGAGGAGGCGGACGCGGGCGCACCGCAAATGGAGGCGCCGACGCGCGCGCGTGCGCGGCAGTCCCGGGAGGTGCGCGATAAACTGCTCACGGCACGTGTCGCGGTCACCGCCTCGAGCGGGGAGGGGTGCCCGATCGACGCAGCACGTCCTCCCGCGCCGTCGCGCCGTCGGGAGATGCGCGCCGCGCCCGCTCAGCCGTGATCCGGCGGGGTCCCTGGCTGGCCGGCGCCCTTCTGGTCGATGCCGATCTCGCTGCCACCGTGCTGGATCTGCTGCTGCTTGCGGAAGTCGCGGAGCAGCGGCGGCGGCGGGAGCGGACGGCTCGGATCGAGACCGCCTTCCACCACGCGGCGATCGGGCGAGGGCGGCGGGAAGACGGTGCGGAACAGCGCCGCCTGCACCGGGTCGGGCAGCAAGCTCGAGGTGAGGCCTGAGCCGGACAGGAAGATGCTCCGCTGCGCCTCGAGATAGCGCACCTCGATGGCGCGCACGCGGTTGGTGTCGATGCCCGCGACCTCGAGCCCGGAGAAGCCGCCCCAGGCGACCGAGAACCCGGTGCCGCGTACGGCCAGCGTCGCCGACGGCGTCAGCACCTGGAAATCGCTGGTCACTCCGACCGCCTCGACCTTGAAGTCGCACTTGCCGCGATAGACCGCGGCGCGCGTGCGCAGCACCGCTCCGTCCTGCACGATGACCGGCAGCTCGACGCGGCTCGAGCGGGCGATGACCAGCGTCGCGTCCTTGCCGACGCGCAGCGACAGGGTGGAGCGCAATCCGGTCCGGATCTCGCAGCCGGGGTCGAGCAGGTCGTTCAGCGCGGCGACCTTCCACGAGTCGCTGCCGGCCTTGCGCCACTCGCTCCTGCCATCGACGCCGATCACCAGTGCCTGCAGCACCTGTTGCTTTCCCGCCGGCAGCGGCTCGACCTTTGGTGCGGTCGACGGTGCCGCCGGAGCGGGCGGCGTCACGGGCGGCGTCACGGGCGGCGTCGCGGGCGGCGCCACGGGCGGCGGCGCCGGCCGCGGATC
>VGYY01000116.1 GCA_016872815.1 Planctomycetota bacterium | reverse complement strand
ACGTCATCGAGCTGCTGCAGCGCCGCTTCGTGCCGGTGGCGCTCGACGTCTGGTACGAGGAGCGCCGCCAGGACGCGGCGGGGGAGTTCTTCCGCAAGGTGGTCTTCCAGCGCGAGGGGCTGACCCCCGGCCGCACCACGCAGGGTTTCTACGCTTTCGCGCCCGACGGGGCGCTGCTCGAAGGCTGGAACCACCGCGGCGTCGACCGGCTGAAGGAGCGGTTGAAGGCGGCGCTCGACGAGTGGAAGCCGGGCGCCGCCGCCGCGCTGACCGGCGCGCTCGACCCGCGCTTCGATCGCACGCTCCCCGCCGGCGCGCGCATCGTCGAGGTGCGCGCCCGCATCACCGACGCGAAGTGGCCCGAGCCGGAGGACGAGTTCCGCCGGATCATGCAGCGCGCGACCAGCCTCGATCACCTCTGGCTGCTCGCCGAGGAGATCGAGTCGCTGCGCGCCGGCCGCTTCCCGCCCGAGCTCGCACGCCGCATCGCCCGCTTCCACTGCATCGACAACACGCGCGGCGAGCCGCCGCTGTGGGAGCCGGAGGAGGTCGTGCGCTGCGAGGTGACGCTGGCGCCGGGAACCGGCCGGGCGAAGGACGCCACGGTCGACGGCGTGATCGCCTTGCGCTCGGCCGACGGCACCCGCCGCTACGACGCGCGCATCGGCGGCAGCGTCGAGTTCACCGGCGACGCGCTCGCCCGCTTCGACCTGGCGATCCGCGGCACCTTCGCCGGCGGCGGCGAATACACCTGCCATCCGCCGCCGGGCGACTTTACGCTGGCGATCGTCTTCCGGCTGGTCGCGCCCGCCGCGGACGGGTCGCTTCCGGCCGCGTCACGAGTGCCTCCGCAGGGAGCTCGCTGGCTCGACGACTACCTCGGGCGAGTCGCGGGGCGCTGACCCGTCACGGCGGCGGCAAGGAACGACGATGGACCTCGGCTTCGAGACGATCGGCAACGCGACCCTGATCTGCCATGACGGCGGGCCGGTGCTGGCGACCGATCCGTGGCTGGTGGGCGACGCCTACTTCGGCAGCTGGGGGCTCGGCCACGAGGTGCCGGCCGAGCAGTGGGCCAACGTGAAGGCGTGCAAGTACCTCTGGATCTCGCACGGCCATCCCGACCACCTGAGCCTCGCCACGCTCGAGCAACTGCGCGGCAAGGTGATCCTGCTGCCTGACCACGTGGGCGGCCGCATCCGGCGCGACCTCGAGGGGCTGGGCTTCTCGACGCGCGTGCTGCCCGACGGGATCTGGGTCGAGCTCGCGCCGCGGCTCAAGGTGTGCTGTCTCGCCGACTACAACCAGGACGCGATCCTGCTGGTCGATCTCGGCGGCCGGCTGCTGGTCGACGCGAACGACGCCTCCGACCGCGGCGTCGGCGAGTTCCTGCAACGGACGATCGCCCGCTACCGCCAGAGCTGGCTCCTCTGCCTGACCGGCTACGGCGACGCCGACATGATCCATTTCTTCGACGAGGCGGGGGCGCGCGTGCTGCCCGACGCGGCGATGAAGGTGGCGCTCGGTCCCGGCATCGCCGGCCTGCTGCAGCACTACGGGATCAAGGGCTTCATCCCGTTCAGCTCGATGCACCGCTACCAGCGCACTGACAGCATCTGGGCCAATGAGTTCACCACCGAGATCGACGAGCACCGCCGCGACTTCCCGCAGGGGCAGGGGATGGAAATCCTGCCGGCCTTCGTGCGCCTGGACCTCGCGCGCGACGCGCTGACCGAGCTCCACCCGCGCGTGCTGCCGGACGTCGTCCACCCGCCCGAGCAGTTCGGCGACTCGTGGGCCGATCCGCTCTCGGCGGAGGATGCAGCGAAGCTGCGGGCCTACTTCTCCCCGATCGAGCACCTGCGCACCTTCCTCGGCGCGATCACCTTCCGCGTCGGCGGGCGCGACACGACGATCGACATCGCTCCGCGCGACCATCGCCGCTCCATCACCTTCGAGCTGCCGCGCGCGTCGCTGCTGGCCGCGATCGGCTTCGAGGTGTTCGACGACCTGCTGATCGGCAACTTCATGAAGACGACGCTGGTCGGCGACTGGCATGCGCGCAACGCCGCAGGCCTCTACCCCGACTTCACCCCGTTCGTCGGCAAGTACGCCGACAACGGCCACGCGAAGAGCGCCGCGCAGCTCGCCGCCTACTTCGGCGAGTACCGCCGCCGCGGCCTGATGGCCGCCGGCCCGACCCCGCTGAGCCAGGCTGCGTTCGGCCGCGCCGCCCGATACGCGTGAGCCGCGCCCGACGCGCGGTCGCGGTCCGCATCCTCTCCGCTCAGTTCGCGCACAGCGGTTGAGCGGCGAAGCCGGCGCGAAGCGCCGCTTCGCCCGCTCCATCACCGGTTGAACAAGAAGGCCGGGCTCGTCGCCAGCGCCCACGCGACGTCTTGCGCCGCCGCGAGGCGCATCGCCTCGCGCAGGTCGGGTGCCGTCGCGAGGAAGGTCGGGTGCAGCCGCGCCTCGTCTTCGGGCGTGCGCTGGTCGCCGGGCCTGGCGAGCGCCGCGAGCACGTCGTCCGGCAGCGCGGCCACCCGCACTGGGCGCGGATCGCCGGCGACGGAGAGCCGGATGCGACCGAGGTTGTGACCGCCACCCCAGCCCTGCTCGAGCGTGAGGATCAGGAGCGTGCCGCCCGTCGTGCCGACGTCCTCCGCGAACTCCCACGCCGCCTGATGGCGCTGCGTCTGGTTCGGCGCGATCGCCCAGCCGGTCCTGCCGTTGCCGTCGGCGATCGCGGCCGGATCGAACTGCATCTGGCTGAAGTCGGCGCTGCCACCCTGCAGCGCGATCGCCTTGCCGCCGGCGCCGCCCACGAGGGGCACCGCGACGACCTTCAGCTCGCCGAGCACGAAGTTGCCGCTGTCGGAGCGGCCGCTGCCGCCCGAGGGCAGCGACGGATCCGGGATCGCCTCGATTCGCAGCGCCGTGAGCTTCTCCTGCTTCACCCACGCCAGCACCGTCGTCGTGTCGGCGTCGGGGCGCGTGCCGGAGGCGAGCAGCGATCCGTCCGGCTGCTTCGTCCACGTCGCCCCGCCGGCCGAGTGCGCCTCGACGGCGTCGATCACCGTCCAGTTCACGCGCGGAACCGTCGCTTCCCATGCAGCGCGGCGCGCGCGGTACTGCTCGGCGATGGCGGGCGGCAGCGCGGCGACGTTCGCGGCGTTCGCCGGTTCGAGACTGGCCGCGAGCGCCGTGAACTCGCGGTCGGTCGCCGGCCGCGACAGGAAACGCAGGTAGAGCTCGTCGAGCAGCCGGCGCGGGTCGCGCTCGAAGGCCACCATCCGCGACAGCTCGCTCGCCGGATCGTCGATCGCCTCGGCCAGCGTCGGGCCGTTCACCAGATGGAGCGCCTGGCCGAGCGAGACGCCGCTGCCCCGCTCGCACTCGCAGGCGCTCTCGCGCGGCGGGCGGCCGAACAAGGCGAGGAAGCCGTCGGCGGGGGCGATCGCCGGGTCGAGATACTCGGCGGCGCGCGCGTCGGGCCGTGCTCCGCGCACTGCCGGCCGGCGCCCGGTCGCGACCTGGATCGCGTCGAACAGCGCCTCGGCCGGCAGCCGCCGCGCCGTCGCGTGGGCGTAGTGGAGCGAGTCGTCGGCGTTCCATTCGTCGGCGGCGAGCGAGCGCTGATAGCTGGCCGACGTGCAGATCAGCCGCATCAGCGCGCGCACATCGAAGCGCGACTCGACGAAGCTGGCGGTGAGCTGGTCGAGCAGTTCGGGGTTGGTCGGCGGGTTGCTGGCGCGCAGGTCGTCGACCGGCTCGATCAGGCCGACGCCGAGGAAGTAGCTCCAGATCCGGTTGACGTAGCTCTTCGCGAAGTAGGGGTTCTCGGCCGCCGTGATCCAGCGCACCAGCTGCTCGCGACGGGAGAGCGCGCCGCCGCCCGGGATGTCGACGATCGCCGCGGCCCCGGCGCCGCCGGCTGCGCCCGATGTGGCGCGCGCGAAGTCGTAGGGGAACGCCGGCGCCATCGCGACGTTCTTGTTCGGGTGCATCACGTCGCCGCTCGCGACGTCCCGGACCATCTCCTCGTAGGCCATCTCGACGTCATCGGGCCGGTTGTCGAAGGCGCGCGGCATCATCGGCGAGCCCGTCACGTTCTCGCGCCCGACCTGCGCGAAGAAGGCCGCGAGCTGCCAGTGCTGGTCCTGCGTCCAGCGCTCGAACGGATGGTCGTGGCACTTGTTGCAGCTGAACCGGACGCCGAGGAAGAGCTGGGTGGTGTTCTCCATCGCGGCATCGGGCGCGCGCAGGATCTTCCAGTAGGCGGCCGGCGGGTTCGCGTAGGTCGAACCGCTGGCGCCGAGGATCGCGGCGGCGAACTCGTCGTACGGGCGGTTGCTCGCCACCTGCTCGCGGATCCAGTCGCGCAGCCGCGCCGCCCCCTCGCCGCCGAGGAACTTCGAGTTGACCTGCAGCAGGTCGGCCCACTTGTTGGTCCAGTGCTCGACGAACTCGACGCTGCCGATCAGCCGATCCACCAGCTCGTCGCGCTTCACCCGCGCATCGCGCCGATCGAGCAGGAAGGCGCGCGCCTCGCGGGCGGTGGGGGGCGCGCCGGTGAGGTCGAGGTGGACGCGGCGCAGGAATTCGGCGTCGTCGCACGGCGGGCTCGCCGCCGTCTTCAGCGCGGCGAGCTTCGCGTCGACCCGTTCGTCGATCCAGTTGTGACGCGGCGTCGGCGCGCGCTGCGCGAGCTGCGCCTCGAACCCGCTGCGATCGCCCATCACGATCAGTCGGGTCGCGGCGAACTGGCCGCCGTAGCGCGCGAGGATCGCCACGTCGCCGCGGCGCAGCGCCGTGACCGTGGCCCACTCGTCGGCGGTGGCCACCTCGATGTCGTTGCTCTCGATCGCCGCCTCGGCCGTGACGTCGCGGGTCGAGCCATCCGACCAGCGCGCCTGCACCGCGAACTGCTGGCGCATGCCGGGCAGCGGGACGACCGGATCGCGCGGCCACAGCTCGAGCGCGACCACGCGCGGCGCGTCGGCGTCGAACGGCGCGCCGGCCGCGACCCAGGCCGCCAGCCGCTCGTACTCGCGCGAACCGGGCGCGAGCCGCTGGCCGCCCTCGTGCGGCACCGCGCCGCTCGGCTTGAGCAGGAAGAGGCTCTGTTGCGGCGCGGCGCGGTTGAAGCGGCGTCCGGCCAGCTCGTCGGTGAGCGCCTCGTGGTCGAATTCGGGGTCGTAGCCGCGCAGGCTCAGCTTGAAGCCGTTCTTTCCCTTCGCCGAGCCGTGGCAAGTGCCCGCATTGCAGTTGAGTCGCGTCAGCAGCGGCTCGACGTCGTTGCGGAAGCTCGGCGCCGGCGGGGCCGCGACGCCGCGGATGGCGACCGGCACGCTGGCGGCGCGTTCGCCGACGCGGGCGATCAGGGTGGTGGCGCCGTCGCCCTGCGCGACGAGGCGGGCGCGCGCATCGACGGCGGCGATCGGCGCCGCGAGTTCGAAGCGCGCGACGTGCGTGCAGTCGACGAAGGAGCCGTCGTCGAGCTGGCCGCGCACCACCAGCTGCGCCGTCGAGAAGCGGTCGTGCAACACGGCGTGCGACGGGTGGATCTCCAGCGCGACGACGCGCTCGAGCGGGAGCGGGGGCGCGGCATCGCCCGCCCCGGCGGGGAGCGGCAGCGCCGACAGCGCGAGCGTCAGGATCGTCTTCATGGCCGGCCCTCGGCACGTGGGGAGCGAGCTGCGTCGGCGGGGAGTGGCGCCGCAGCGAAACGCTGGCGCGGCTGCCCGGTCGCCGCGTCGATCAGCACGATCTCGCCGGAGAAGCCGGCGGCAGCGACCAGTGCGCCGTCACCGCGGAAGGTCGCCGCGTAGATCGCGCCGTCGAACGGCAACGACCAGCGCGGCGCCTCGTCGGCGACGGCGTAGAGGCGCACCTCGCCGCGGCGGTGATGGCTGGCGCCGGCGACGAAGAGCGTCCCGTCGGGCGCGTATTCGCACGCGAACAGCCGCCCCGGCAGCGGCGCGTAGCTCTTCACGTGGTTGAAGTCGTCGCCGATCACCCGCTTCTGCGTGCGGTGCATCTTGTAGGTCTTCGGCTGGCCGTCGGCGCCGCCGATCAGCAGCACGTCCTCGCCCGGCTGGCGGTCGACCACCTGCAGCCCACCCTTCAGCGCGCCCGGCGTGATGCTGGTGATGTTGTCGAGGAACTGCTGCGTCGCGACCTGGAACAGCTTGAGCGCGCGATCGCGGCCCACCGACACCAGGTGCGAGCCCTCCTTGCTGAACGCGGTGTCGAGCGCGAGGTCCTCGCTGGCGGCGTTGAAGAAGACCAGTTCGCCGGTCGCGACGTCGAGCGCACGCACCGAAGCGTCGCCGCCGCCGAACGCCAGCAGCCGCCCGTCGGGCGACCAGCTGCCGCCGTAGAGCGTGTCGCCGCCGAGCAGCAGCGAGCGCTCGAGCTTGCGGCCGGCGACGTCCCACAGCTGCACCTCGCCGAACCGCCCCGGCGAGCCGCCCACCGCCGCCAGCCGCGTCCCGTCGGGCGAGAAGGCGACCGCCTGGATCCGCTCGCTCATCCCGACCAGCCGGCCGGCGAGCGTCGCGGCGCTGCCGTCGGCGGCGACGTCCCACAAGAGCACCTCGTGGTAGCCCGGCACGGCGAGGAGCCCGCCGCCGGGCGCGAAGTCGAGCGACGTGACGACCGGCAGCTGCGCGTAGGTCGGCGGCTGCTCGGCGCTGAAGGGCAGCGCGGCGCCGGCCGGCGTGTCGTCGAGCGCGCCCTGCGCGATCCAGTCGCGCAGCAGCGCGACCTCGCGCTCGGCGAGCGGTTCGCCCTTCTTCGGCATCTTCGGCGGCCGCTCGCCGCGCGGCAGCACCGAGGCGAGCAGCGCGCTCGCGTCGGGCTGTCCGGCGACCACCAGCGGCTCGCCGTCGGCGCGGCTCGCGGCCAGCGTCGCATGACTCACCAGCACGATCTCGCCACCCGCCTTCGCCGGCTGGTGGCAGCCGGCGCAGCGCGCGGTGAGGAGCGGCAGCACCTGGCGGTGGAAGCTGACCGGCGCCGCCGGCGCCTCGTCGCGCGCCGCTGCGCCGCTTCCGGGAGCGCCGCCGACCAACGTCGCGACGATCGTCGCGGCCACGGCGGACGGCAGGCGTCGCGCCCTCACGCGAACAACCCCGTGACCGGCGCGGCCTGCACCAGCTCGCGCGGCTGGTTCAGGTGGTTGAACGCGATCGTCGCCGGATCGATGCCGAACGCGTGGTAGATCGTCGCCAGCAACTGCGTCGGATGGACCGGGTCCTTGACCGGCGCCGAGCCGGTCGCGTCCGACTCGCCGTGGACGTGGCCGCGGCGGATGCCGGCGCCCGCCGCCACCGCGGTGAAGCAGTAGGGCCAGTGGTCGCGGCCGCTCTCGTTGTTGTCGTTGCCCGAGGTCGACACGCCGCGCTTCGGGCTGCGGCCGAACTCGGCCACCGCCACCACCAGCGTGGTCTCGAGCAGCCCGCGCTCGTCGAGGTCGCCGATCAGCGCCGCCAGCGCCGAGTCGAGCATCGGCGCCGCCAGCGGCATCCGCTGCGGCAGGTCGACGTGCATGTCCCAGCTGTGGTAATCGGAGTTGGCGACCTTCGGCCAGTTGACCTGCACGACGCGACTGCCCGCCTCGATGAAGCGCCGCGCCAGCAGGCAGCTCTGGCCGAACTGGTGGCGGCCGTAGCGATCGCGCATCGCGTCGCTCTCCTCCTTCAGGTCGAAGGCTCGGCGCGCGCGGCCCGAGAGGACGAGGTTCATCGCTTCGGCGGTGTACTCGTCGAGGTCGTACTTCTCGACGGCCTCGGTGATCGCCGGCATCGCGGCGTCGATCGCGTCGCGCAGCTGCGCGCGGCGCTCGAGGCGGGGCACCGACAGCTCGGGCCGGATGGCGAGGTCGTCGACGCGGATGCGGTCGAGCTTGGCGACGTCGAAGTCGTCCCCCGGCGGATAGAGGTAGTACGGATCGAAGGCGCGGCCGAGGTAGCCGGCCGTGCCCGCCTTGCCGACGACGCCGCTCTCCTGCAGCGGCCGCGGCAGCATCACGAACGGCAGCATCGGGACGCTGGCCGGCTTCAGGCGGATCAGGTGGCTGCCGAAGTTCGGGAAGTCTTTCGGCGTCGGCGGCTCGAGCTGGCCCGACGGGCTGACCTTGTCGGCGGTGTAGCCGGTCAGCATCTGGTAGATCGCGGCGGTGTGGTTGAACAGGCCGTTCGGCGCGTAGCTCATCGAGCGGATGAGCGTCAGCTTGTCGGTGACCTGCGCCAGCTTCGGCAGGTTCTCGGTCAGGTCGATGCCGGGGACGTTGGTGGCGATCCGCTTGTAGACCGACTGCACGTCGGCCGGGCAGCCGTCCTTGGGATCCCACAGGTCGAGGTGGCTCGGACCGCCCTGCAGGTAGAGCAGGAGGATCGACTTGGCGCGGCCGAAGCCGGGCGCGCCGGCATGGCCGGCTTCGCCCGGCGCGGCGCCGGCGGTCGCTGTCTGCGCCCGCAACCGGAACAGGTCGGCGAGCGAAAGCCCGAGCAGCGAACTGCCGCCGATGCGCAGAGCTTCCCGCCGCGTGAGCCCGCGTCGCGCGAATCCGCGTCGCTCCATCGAACCTTCCTCCGTGCGCCTTCACGAAGCACGAGAAACGCGCGTGAACTTAGCCCTCTTCCCGAGCGCTGTCGCTGGTGCCGGGCGCGCCGGGCCGCTCCCCCGAGCGCGCGAGCCATCCCGGGGCGACGCTGCGTACGGCGGCGGCCCGGATCTGGACGTCCCGGCACGGTCTTCGTCGCAACGGTAGTCTGGGACCGGGGTTGCGCGGAGAGCGAAAGATGCGGCAGTCGCGGCAGACGCTCGATCGAGCGGGTCGACGCACGTTCCTTCGACGGAGTCTCGGCGGAGCGCTCGGCCTGGCGCTGGCCGATCGCTTCCAGCTCGGGTTGCTGGCGCAGGACGCGGGTGCGGCGGGCGTGGTCGCGGCTTCAGCCAAGGCCAAGGCCGTCATCCACCTCTTCCTGCCGGGCGGCATCGCGCAGCAGGAGTCGTTCGACCCCAAGCCACATGCTCCCGCCGAGTACCGCGGGCCGTACCGCGCCATCGACACCAAGGTGGCGGGGCTGCGCTTCTCGGAGCACTGGAAGCAGCTCGCGCAGGTGGCCGACCGGCTCTGCGTGATCCGCACGATGCAGCATGGCGAGGCGGCGCACGAGCGTGGCACGCAGAACCTCTTCACCGGCTACCGCCCGAGCCCGGCGCTGCAGTACCCGAGCTTCGGCGCGGTGGTCTCGCATGAGCTCGGGCCCGCGGGAGCGCTGCCGCCGTACGTCTGCATCCCGAGCCAGCCGGTGGTGGACGCCGGGAGCGGTTACCTCAGCTCGGCGTATGGGCCGTTCAGCCTCGGCGCCGATCCCGCCGCCGGCAACTTCGAGGTGAAGGACCTGGCGGCGCCCCCGGGCATCGATGCGGCGCGCGAGGCGCGGCGGCGCGCACTGCTCGACGCGGTCGACCAGGATTTCGTGCGCGGCCTGCCGGCCGACGAGATCGCCGCCGCCGATTCGTTCTACCGGCGCGCCTATGCGCTGCTGGCGGCGCCCGAGGCGAAAGCGGCGTTCGACCTCAACGCCGAGCCCGAGGCGCTGCGCAACGAGTACGGTCGCAATCCCGCCGGTCAGCGCCTCCTGCTGGCCCGCCGGCTCGCCGAGGCCGGCGTGCGCTGGACGACGCTCACCTACGGCGGCTGGGACCATCACGACAACATCGCGCAGGGGTTCGCGGGGCAGGCGCGCGAGCTCGACCAGGCGCTGGCGGCGCTGATCCGCGACCTCGAGTCGCGCGGGCGGCTCGATTCGACCCTGGTGCTGGTGACCACCGAGTTCGGGCGCACGCCGAAGATCAACGCCACCGCCGGCCGCGACCACTGGCCGCGCTGCTTCTCGCTCCTCATGGCGGGCGGCGGGGCGAAGCGCGGCGGCTGGTACGGCACCTCGAACGCCACCTGGAACGAGCCGGAGGACGTGGCGCTGACGATCGAGGAGTTCGCCACCACCGTCTACCACCTGATCGGGATCGACGCCGGCAAGGAGCTGATCGCGCCGGGCAACCGCCCGATCGAGATCGTGAAGGACGGGCGGGTGGTGCCGGAGCTGCTCGCTTGATGGCGCTGCCGGCGACCGGGTGGTTCGCGGCCGGGTGGCTCCGGACCGCAGCGATCGCGGCCGCCGCGTTCGTGCCGGCCGATCCCGCGGTCGACCTGCTGCTCCCGCGCGGCGGCCAGCGCGGCAGCGAGGTGGCGGTCGAGTTCCGCGGCGCGCGGCTCGCCGATGCCGAAGGGGCGCTGTTCTACGCGCCCGGCATCGAGCTGCTCGAACTCGCCGCCATCGACGAGGGGCGCGTCACCGCGCGGCTGCGCATCGCTCCTGATTGCCGCCTCGGCGAGCAGTTGCTGCGCCTGCGCACGCGCACCGGCCTGTCGCGTCTGCTCACCTTCTGGGTCGGACCGTTCCCGACCGTGGACGAAGTCGAGCCGAACCAGGACCACGCCACCGCGCAGCCGATCGCGACCAACGTCACGTTGCACGGGACGGTCACCAACGAGGACGTCGACTGCTTCGTGCTCGAGGCGAAGGCGGGACAGCGGATCAGCGTCGAGGTCGAGGCGCTGCGCCTCGGCGACGCGCCGTTCGACGCTTTCGTCTCGTTGCAGGACGAGCGGCGCTTCGAGCTGGCGTCGTGCGACGACAGCACGCTGTTCCGGCAGGATCCGGTGCTGTCGGCGGTGGCGCCGGCCGACGGTCGCTACTTCGTCGTGCTGCGCGACTCGAGCTTCGGCGGCAGCGACTTGAGCCGCTACCGCGTCCATGTCGGCGGCTTCCCGCGGCCGTTGGCGCTGTGGCCGGCCGGCGGGCGGCAGGGAACGACGCGGGAGATCGAACTGCGCGGCGATGCCGCGGGCAGCTACGTGCAGTCGGTGGCGATCCCCGATCCGCCGCTGCCCGACTTCATGGTCTGGCCCGAGCAGGCCGGAGTGCCGGCGCCCTCGGGCCTGCCGTTCCGCATCCGTGCCTTCGACGCCGTGGCCGAAGCGGAGCCCAACGGCGAGATGGCGCAAGCGGCGCCCGGCGCGCTGGAGCCGCCGATCGCATTCGACGGCGCGATCGACGCCCCCGGCGACATCGACTGGCATCGCGTCGTCCTGAAGCAGGACGTTCGCATGAACGTGCGGCTGCTGGCGCGCCAGCAGCGCTCGCCGCTCGATCCGGTGATGACGATCCACGCGGCCGACGGCCGTCAGCTCGACGGGAGCGACGACACCATCGGGCTCGACAGCTACTTCGCCTTCGCCGCGCCGGCGGATGGCGAGTACCTGATCCGGGTGTTCGATCACCTGCGCGCTGGCAGTCCGCTGCACACCTACCGCCTCGAGGTCTTCCCGACCGCGCCGTCGCTGGCGCTGGACGTGCCGCGCTTCGGCCGCGACACGCAGGCGCGCCAGACGGTGAGCGTGCCGCGCGGCGGGCGGGCCGCCCTGGTGGTCCACGCCACCCGCAACCAGTGGGCGGGACCGGTCGCGCTGGCGGCCACTGAACTGCCCGACGGCGTGACCTGCACGGCGGTGCCGATGGGGCGTTCGGTCGACACGACGCTGCTGCTGTTCGAGGCCGCGCCGGAGGCGCCGTTCGCCGCGCGCTGCGTCGAGGTGACCGGCGATTCGGAGGAACCGAAGCTGCGCGGCGGGCTGCGGCAGCGCTTCAACCTCGTCGTGGTGTCGCCGAACGAGACGTCGCTCTGCGACACCGACTGCAACCGGCTGCCGGTGGCGGTGGTCGAGCCGGTGCCGTTCACGCTCGAGGTGGCGATGCCGAAGGTGCCGCTGGTCCACTTCGGCCAGATGGCGCTGCCGGTCACCGTGCAGCGACGCGAGGGCTTCGACGGCGCGATCACGCTGCGGCTGCTCGGCGCGCACGCCGGCATCAACGCGCAGCCGACGATCGAGGTGCCGAAGGGCCAATCCCAGGCCATCTACTACGTGAACGCCGGCGGCGAGGCCGAGGTTCGCCGCCACCTGGTCGCGATCCAGGGCGAGG
>VGYY01000115.1 GCA_016872815.1 Planctomycetota bacterium | reverse complement strand
CGGCCGAACGCCTTCGCGATCGTCGCGGCGTCGCAGTCGTGCGTCAGGTTGCAGCGGTTGCCGCCGCTGATCAGGATCTTCACGCCCGGCCGCGCCGCCTTCTCGAGCAGCGCGACGCGGCGCCCGTGGCGTGCCGCGCCGATCGCGGCGGTGATCCCCGCCGGCCCGGCGCCGACCACCACCACGTCGACCGCGGCGTCGACCACGCTGCCGTCGCTCATCGCCGCTGCAGCAGCGCGACCGCCTCGAGGTGGAGCGTGCGCGGGAAGAGGTCGACCGGCCGCACGGCGGCGACCTCGAATCCGGCCGCCAGCAGCTCGAGGTCGCGCGCGAAGGTGAACGGATCGCAGGAGACGTAGACGATCTTCTTCGCCGGACTCGCCAGCAGCGACTTCACCAGGCGCTCGGAGAGCCCGCGCCGCGGCGGATCGACCACGACGGCGTCGATCGTGTTGCCCTCGGCCAGCTTCTCGAGCAACTGCGCCGCGTCACCGGCGTGGAACGCGAGCCGATCGGCGAGGCCGTTCGCCTTCGCCGCGAAGCGCGCGGAGCGGACCGCGTCCTCGCTGTACTCGACGCCCGCCACCTGCGCCCCCGCGCGCGCGAGCCGCAGCGCGATCGGCCCGACGCCGCAGAAGAGGTCGACGATCTTCTGGCCGGCGAGGTCGATCCTGCTGCCCTCGCCGGGGCCGTCGTCGACCAGGCTCCCCGACAGCATCCGCAGCACTTCGCCGTAGAGGACGCGCGCCTGCGCCGAATTGACCTGCATGAAGCTCTGCAGGGAAGTGCGGAGCTTCAGCCCGTCGCTCACTTCGTCGAGGTAGGCGCGCCCCGCCAGCGGCACCGTCTCCGGCCCGAGGATCGCGTGGTCCTCGTCGTCGGCGTGGATGTTCTGCACCACGCCCACCAGCCCGTCGCCCGAGAGCCGCTCCATCAGCTTCAGCGCGAGGCCGCGGATCTTGCCGTAGCCCTTCGCCTGCACCACGAGCCCGGCCAGCACCTCGCCCGTCCCCTCGCCGATCCGCGCAACCAGGTGGCGCAACATGCCGCGGCCGGTGCGCGCGTCGTGGATCGCGATCTTGAGCTCGGCCACGATCTCCTTCGTGGCCAGCAGCACCTGCGTGAGCTTCGGGTGCTGGATCAGGCAGGTGGTGAGGTCGACGATCTTGTGGCTGCGCCGCTCGAAGAAGCCGGCGACCGGGCCGGTCGCCGACCAGCCGAACGGCACCTTGATCGAGTTGCGGTAGAGCAGCGGCTCGGTCGCGCCGAGGATCGGCAGGAACGGCGCCTTCGCCAGCACGGCATGGCGCGAGAACGCCGTCTGGAGCTTCTCCTCCTTCGCGCGCAACTCGTCGGCATAGGGCAGGTCGAGCGACGTGCAGCCGCCGCAGGGACCGAAGTGCGGGCAGCGGACCGGCGTCGTCGTCGCCGCGTCGGGAAGGGCGAGGTTCATGGCGGCCTTATAAGGGCGGCGATCCCGGGAGCCGTCGCATGCTGGCAACGCTGATCACCGCCCTGCTGTCTTGCCCGGCCGCGCAGACCGCCGCCGCGCCGACCGACTTCGCCGCGCGCTTCACCGGGCGCACGCTGCGCTTCGACTACCACCACTGCGGCGACGCGACGCACGAGCAGATCGCGCCCGACGGCTTCCGCCTCGAGGGCGAGTGGGCCGGCTCCCGGACGCAGCTGACCGACGCGCTCGACTACGGCAAGTACCGCTTCGTCGTGCGCGACGCGGCGGGCGGCGCGACGCTCTGGTCGCAGGGCTTCTGCAGCATCTACGGCGAGTGGGAGACGACGGGCGAGGCGAAGCGGCAGTGGCGCGCGTTCCACGAATCGCAGCGCTTTCCGGAACCCAGGAACGCGGTCACGCTCCACCTCGAGAAGCGCGCGAACGACCTCTCCTGGCGCGAGTTCTGGCGCGGCGAGTGCGACCCCGCCTCGCGCTTCGTCGACCGCTCGCCGGTCACCGCGCGCGGCGGCGTCATGCCGATCGACGTCAAGGGCGACCCGGCCACCAAGGTCGACCTGCTGATCATCGGCGACGGCTGGACCGGGCGGCAGCGCGACGACTTCATCGACGACGTCCACCGCCTCACCGGTGCGCTGTTCGCCACCGAGCCGTTCCAGCGCCGGCGCGGCGACTTCAACGTGCGCGCGATCATGGCCCCCGCGCCGCAGCCAGGCGTCGCCGATCCGCGCGGCGGCAAGTTCATCGACACGCCGATCCGGCTGCAGTTCAACGCGTTCGACCTCGACCGCTACATGCTCACCTTCGCCAACCGCGAACTGCGGGAACTGGCCGCGCAGGCGCCCTACGACGCGCTGATCCTGCTGGCCAACACGCGCAAGTACGGCGGCGGCGGCATCTACAACCTGTGGGCCACCTGCGCCGCCGACACCGAACCGGCCGCCTACGTCTTCGTCCACGAGTTCGGCCACAGCTTCGGCGGGCTGGCCGACGAGTACTACAGCTCGCAGGTCGCCTACGAGGAGTTCACGCCGGCCGGCACCGAGCCATGGGAGCCGAACGTGACCGCGCTGCACGACCCGGCGCGGCTCAAGTGGCGCGACCTCGTCGCCGCGGGAACGCCGCTGCCGACGCCGTGGGACCAGGCCGCCTACGACGAACTCGACGTCGCCTACCAGAAGCGGCGCGCCGAGGCGCTGGCCGCGAACGCCGACGACGCCACCAACGAGGCGCTGATGCGCGAGATCAAGGCGAGCGGCGGCGCACAGCTGGCGAAGGAGCCGTGGTTCGGCCAGGTCGGCGCCTTCCGCGGCGGCGCCTACGAGCCGACGAACCTCTACCGCCCGAGCGTCGACTGCATCATGTTCACGCGGAACCCGACCGCGTTCTGCCCGGTGTGCGAGCGCGCGATCGAGCGGGTGATCGACACGCTCGCGCGCTGACCCACCACCGCCGCGGAGCCCCCCGGGGGCGCCGGCGCCGCGCGCGGAACGCTCTTCCGCTCGCGGCGCGTTTTCGCGGCCTTCACGTTCACCCGCGCACTACCGATCCCATTGCCTGCCGCGACGCGGAGGTCAAGAGGGCCGTGCGCGGCGGAATCAGACGAAGGCGAGGGCCGAACCTGGCCGGCTCCTCGCCCCTGCGCCCCCCCGCGCAGGGCTTTCCCCGGGCGCCGGGGCCGCGGCGAGTTCCCCCCACTCGCTCGCCGCGGCCTCGGCGCTTCTTTTCATGGCTCCTGCGGCGCGATTCACCCGCGCCCTAGCGTGCGCCTTCCTCTCCGTCCCGGCAGGTGACGCGACTCGCTCGTCGGCGCTGCAGCGGTCGGAGAGCCGCGCGCGTCCTCTCCGTCTCGGCGTCCTTCCCGTTACCTGCGGGGCGAGCGCCGACCAAACGGCCTGAGGCAGCGCGCCCCGCGTGCAACCAGGAGGAGCCCCCATGGCATCGCGCCCCCCTTCCCCCGTGAATCGTCCGGCCCGCCGCCTGGCACTGGCGACGTGGCTCACCGCGGCCGCAACGCCCGCACTGATCGGGCAGCAGGAGCGCTGGACGCTCACTGGCCTCAATGAAGTGGAGAAGTTTGGCCGCAGCGTGCTCCAGCTCGGCGACGTGAACGGCGACGGCGTCCCGGACTGGGCCGCGGGCGTGCCGCTCCTCGAGGACGGTGGCAGCCGTTCGGGGTACGTCCGCGTCTACTCGGGCGCGACCGGAGCATCGCTCCGCGAGTTCACCCACGACGCCGGCCCGAGCTTCGGCGCGGCGCTCGCGAACGCGGGCGATCGCGACGCCGACGGCATCGACGATCTCCTGGTGGGCGCCCCCTCCGCACACAACCGGCAAGGCTCGGTCTACGTCGTCTCCGCGAGCAACGGCGCGATCCTGCAGACCTTCGACGGACTGTGGCCGATCGCGCGCTTCGGCATGTCGGTCGCCAACCTCGGCGACGTCGACGGCGACTCGGTGCCCGACTACCTGGTCGGCTCGCCCGACTTCCAGAGCGTCTCGCCGTTCGGCTTCGGCAAGGTGGATCTGCTGAGCGGGGCCAGCGGCGCCTTGCTGCGCAGCTGGCTCGGTCGCGGCGACACGACGCGTCTCGGCAGCGTCGTCGCCAGCGCGGGCGACTTCGACGCCGACGGGCTCGAGGACGTCGCCCACCTCGAGCTGAACGGCCTCAGCACGGTCGAGCTGCAGGTGCGGGTCTACTCGAGCGCGACCGGCGCGATCCTGATGAACGACGCGCTCACCCCGGCTGGCGCGCTGCAGGGCTTCTCCGCGGCCACCGTCAGCGACATGGACGGCGATGGCCGGCGCGACCTGCTGGTGGCTGGCTGGAGCGACGGGCTGTTCGGCTTGTGGGGCGGCGCCGCCGTCTTCGGCAGCGCGACCGCGAAAAAGCTCTTCAACCAGGTCGACAGCAACGGCGGCTTCGGACTCGCCTGCAGCGGCGTCGGCGACATCACCGGCGACGGCATCGGCGATTACGCGGTCAGCCGGCCGACCAGCCGAGGCGGCGCGATCGACGTCTTCTCCGGCGCCGACCGCTCCCTGCTCCACGCCTTCACGATCAACAACTTCGCCGGCGGCGCCGCGCTGTCCGGAGGCGTCGACCACAACGGCGACGGCGTCGGCGACCTGCTGATCGGCGCGCCGCCGACGACCGAGCTGACGAGCGGTGGCAAGGCGCAGCTGCGCTCGCTGGCCGCCGGCGCGACCCTGAAGGAGAAGTCGGGCCGCGACACGCGCGCGCTCTTCTCGGCCGGCGCGAGCTTCTTCGACGATGTCGACGGCGATGGACTCGCCGAGCTGCTGGTGGCGGCGGCGAGCAGCAGCGATCCGCTGACGGCGGACGCCGTGTCGGTGCGGTCGGGCGCCGACGGCAGCGAACTGGCGCTCTTCGCCGCCGGGAGCCGCAACTTCGGCGGCACGCTGATCACGATCCCCGATGCCGACGGCGACGGCACGAGCGACTTCGCGGTGGCCGCAGCAGGCGATGCCAGCGCGGTCGAGGTGCGCAGCGGCGCGACCGGCGCCCTGATCCGGGCCATCACCGACACCCGCACCCAGATCAGCTTCGGCAAGGCGCTGGCGGCGGTCCTGCAGCCGACCGGCGCGGTCCACCTCGCCATCGGTTCGCCGCTGTCGGACTCGTTCCGGACCGATGCCGGCGAGGTGATGATCGTCAACCTCTCGACCGGCGCGCTGGTCGCCACGACGAACGGCAACTTCGCGTCCGAGCAGTACGGATCGAGCATCGTCGCCGTGGGCGACGTCAACAACGACGGCACCGTCGATTGGGCCGTGGCGGCGCCTCTCAACGGCCGCAACGCGTCCTCGGCGGGCCGCGTGAACATCATCAATGGCAAGACCGGCGGCCAGCTCAAGGTGGTGCTCGGGACGGGCGCCGGCGACATGCTCGGCAGCTCGCTCGCGCTGGTGCCCGACCAGGATGCCGATGGCGTCAGCGAGCTGCTGATCGGCGTGCCGTTCACCGGTGCGAGCGACGAGGGCGAGCTGCGCGTCTACTCGGGCAAGACGGTTGCGCTGCTGGCGACCTACGTCGGACCGCTGGCGAACGGCAACGTCGGCCTGGTCGGCGCCGGCGCGCTCGACGCGAACGGCGACGGCATCGGCGACGTGATGGGCGCGCTGGCGGGGCGGTTGCGCTTCGACCTCGCGAACGGCGCCAGCGGCAAGCTCCTGCGGCCGATCTTCCCGTCGTTCCTGCCGGAGCGGCTGCTGACGACGCCGGCGTGGCTGGCGGCGAAGAACGGCGGCGGCGACGGGCCGCTGCTCGCGGTGCACGCGCCGAACGACGCGACCGGCGGTTTCAATGCGGGCGCCATCGCGCTGATCGAACTCGACGACTTCTACCTGCAGCTGTCGCCCGAGAGCGCCGCGGCCGGCGTGAAGGTCACCGCATTCACGCGCGGCGGACCGCCGGGCAGCGTGGCGCTGCTGGCGCTCGAGGAGGTGAACGGCACGCCGTTGTTCGTGACGCTGCTGAACACCGCGCTCGACGCATCGGGCACCTTCTCCGTGAACGACACCGTCCCCGCCGGCCTCGCCGGCACCACCTGGGGCCTGCGCAGCTGGTGCGTCGGCTTCGACGGCAAGCTGGCGGACACGCAGCTCGAGGAGCTGGTGTTCGAGTAGGCCGCGGGGGCTGCGCTCAGACCCCCACCCATCGGTCCTCCTTGCTGCTCTTCACGCACGCGCGCAGGAACTTCATCCCGGCGAGCCCGTCGCTGACGGTGGGGAACGGCGCGGAGATGTCGGGCTGGCCGCGGATCGCGAGCGCGAAGGACTTGTAGAGGTTGGCGAACGCCTCGAGGTAGCCCTCGGGGTGGCCGGGCGGGATGCGCTGCAGCGTCTTCGCCTCGGCGTCGACCCAGCCGTTGCCGGGGCGCCAGAGCTCGGGCGCCTTGTCCTTCCACCAGACCTGCAGGTCGTTCGGCTTCTCCTGCTCCCACTGGAGACCGCCCTTCGTGCCGAAGACGCGGATCATCAGGCCGTTCTCGCGGCCGACGCAGACCTGCGACGCCGACAGCGTGCCGTTGGCGCCGTTCTTCAGCTTGAACAGCACCATGCCGTCGTCGTCGAGCAGGCGACCGGGCACGAAGGTGGTGAGCCGCGCGTAGAGCGAGTCGAGCGGCGAGCCGGCGATGTGCTCGGCGAGGTTCGCCGCGTGGGTGCCGATGTCCCCCATCGCGCCGCACGCGCCCGACTGCTTCGGGTCGCTGCGCCACTTGGCCTGCTTCTGCCCGCTGTCCTCGAGCTTGTCCGACAGCCAGCCCTGCAGGTACTCGACGTAGACCTTGCGCACGTCGCCGAGTCGCCCCGAGCGCACCAGGTTGCGCGCCTCGCGGACCATCGGGTAGCCGGTGTAGTTGTGGGTGACGCAGAAGCGCAACCCCGTCTTCGCCACCAGCCGCTCGAGCTCGTCGGCCTCCTCGACCGTGATGCAGAGCGGCTTGTCGCAGATCACGTGGAAGCCGCGCTCGAGCGCCGCCTTCGCCGGGCCGAAATGGACGTGGTTCGGCGTGACGATCGACACGGCGTGGATGCGCTGGTCGGCGGGCAGCCTCGCCTCGACGTCGAGCAGTTCGCCCCAGGTCGCGTAGACGCGCTTCGGATCGAGCCCGAGCTCGCCGCCGGTCTGCCGGCTCTTGGCCGGATCGGAGCTGAACGCCCCGGCCACGAGCTGGAACTGCCCGTCCATCGCCAGGCAGATCCGGTGCACTCCGCCGATGAACGCGCCCGGCCCGCCGCCGACCATGCCGATCCGGAGCCGTCCTGCCGCGAGCGTGGCGTTGCCGCTGACCATCCCACTCTCCTCCTTCGCGCCTTGCCGATCGCCGGCCGACCGAGCACGGCGCGACACGGTAGCGCGCCGCGCCGTCTCCGCGCCCCGACGGCGACCGCACGCCCCTGCGCCAGCGCTGAACCCTGCGATCAGATGCTCCCATCGCGCAGCGAGTTCGACCGACGTGACGCTCGAGTACGAGCAGCCCGAGTGCCGCAGCCCCGTGACGGCGCACCGGCTTCGGCTTACCTTGGCAGCGCGCCCCGCTCGCCAGAGTTGGCCATGTCGCTTGCCCCTCGATCGCCGTTCGCCGCCGACCGCCACGCGACCGGGATCGCCCGCCTGTGGGGCGGGCGGCTCGTGATGGACCTCATGGACCTGAATCTCGAGCTCGAACCGCTGTCGCCGGCCGCCGGCGAATCCGTCACCGCCTGGACGCGCGGCGGTCCGGCCGGAGCGCTGGCCGGACTCTGTGTCGTCAGCGTGGACGACGTTGCGGTCCGCGAGTTCGGCGCGTTCGGTGTGCTCGACACCTTCGGCGAATGGACGCTCGCCGACACCGTCCCGCCCGGACTGAGCGGCACGACCATGGCGCTGCAGGCGTGGAGCGTCGGCTTCGACCAGCACCTCGCCCGCTCGGCCGAGACGCTGTTGCAGTTCGAGTGACGGCGCGGCGCTCGCCGCCGCCGCTCAGCCCCGGTCGGTCCCCAGCACGCGCTTGTTCTTCTTCGCGTCGATGCCCGACGCGGCGAAGTCGTCGAAGCTCTTTTGCGCGGTCTGGATGATCTTCGACTTCACGAACGCGGCGCCTTCGCGGGCGCCCTGCACGTTGTCCTTCAGCGCGCACTCCCACTCGACGACGGCCCAGCCGGGGAAGTCGTATTGCGCGAGCTTGCTGAAGATCGCGGTGAAATCGATCTGGCCATCGCCGAGCGAGCGGAAGCGGCCGGCGCGGTCGGCCCAGCCGAGGAAGCCGCCGTAGGTGCCGCCGCGGCCGTTGGGCCGGAACTCGGCGTCCTTGACGTGGAAGACCTTGATGCGGTCGTGGTAGAGGTCGAGGTAGTGGAGGTAGTCGAGCTGCTGCAGCACGAAGTGGCTCGGGTCGTAGAGCAGCTGCGCGCGCGCATGGCCCTTCACCTCGGCGAGGAACCGCTCCACCGTGGCGCCATCGAACAGGTCCTCGCCCGGATGGACCTCGTAGGCGCAGTCGACGCCGCAATCGGCGGCGTGATCGAGGATCGGCAGCCAGCGCTTGGCGAGCTCCTTGAACGCCTCCTCGACGAGGCCCGCCGGCCGCTGCGGCCACGGATAGAAGTAGGGCCAGGCCAGCGCGCCGCTGAACGTCGCCATCGCGGTGAGCCCGAGGTTCTGGCTCGCCTTGAGGCAGAGCTTCACCTGCTCGACGCCCCACTTCATGCGCGCCTTCGGGTTGCCGCGAACGCTCTCCGGCGCGAAGCCGTCGAACAGCTCGTCGTACGCGGGATGGACGGCGACCAGCTGCCCCTGCAGATGGGTCGACAGCTCGGTCGGCTGCAGCCCCTTCGCCGCGAGCTTCGCCCGCCAGTCGTCGCAGTACGCCTTGCTCTTCGCCGCCTTGGCGAGGTCGATCACGCGCGGATCCCAGGTCGGGATCTGCAGGCCGACGTAACCGAGCCCGGCCGCCCAGTCGGCGATGGTGTCGAGCGAGTCGAACGGCGCCTTGTCGCCCATGTACTGCGCAAGGAAGATCGCCGGGCCCTTGATGGTGCGCATCGCGCCGTCTCCTGTTCCGTTCCGCAGCAGTTCCGGTCCGCGGAAGCGGGGCGGGATCGTACGTCGCCGCGGCGGCGCGCGCACGCGCGGTGGCCCGAATCGGCAGGACCGTCGGAGTCGTCGCCATGCCCCCCTCGCCCCTGGCCGTGCTGACCTTCCTGCTGGCAGCGCAGGAGCCGCTCCCGTCGGGCGGTGCGGCGCCATCGCGGCCGGCCGGCGCCGCCTCCGCGCCGGTCGCAATGCTCGATCAGGCGCTGGCGGCGAGCGAGGACGTCTGGGGGCTGCGGTCGCTCGCGGAAGAGAACGGCCCGACGTTCGCGTTCTTCGACGCGCTGCTGCCGCCGCTGCGCTACGTGAACGCGGCATTCCGCGAGGCGCCGATCGTGCTGGCCGATCCGCGCGGCCGCGGCAAGGTGCGCGTCAACGGCGACGGCAGCGGACTGCTGGCGCGGGCGAACCACGAATACTGGCTGGACGTCGCCGCGCCACCGATCACCTTCCTCGTGACCGACCCCGCGGCCGCCGCGCGCGACGATCCGCTGCTGGCGCGCCCGCTGCAGCAGGGCATCGAGGCGCACGACGTCGCCTTCAAGGCGATGGTGCTGCGCGAGTGGTGGTCGCTCGAACTCGGACGGCTGGCGGAGCGCGAGCAGGCGGGGGCGATGGCGCTGCAGGCACGCGCCGATCTGCTCGAACGCGCGCGGCCGCGCCTCGAGCGCGTCGTGATGGAGGTCGATGCCTGGCTCGCACGGCTCGACCCCGAGCACGGGCTGCTGCCGAAGCAGGCGTACTGCGGCGACATCGCGACGCCGGTGCACAACCTCCACATCAATGCGAGCTTCTGGCGCGGCGTGCGCGACCTCGGGCTGACCTGCGCCGAGGCCGGCGGCGAGCTCGAGCGCGCGCATGCGGCGCGGCTCCACGTGGCGGCGGCGGCGCTGCGGCAGAAGGTCGAGGCGGCGGTGGCGAAGAGCGTCGACCTGACGACGTCGCCGCCGTTCGTGCCGATGGCGCTGTTCGGCGCCGAGCAGGCCTACCCCCCATCTCACCGCGTCGATGACCGGCTCCTACTGGAACCTGGTCGCGCCTTACGCGGTGGCGTCGGGGATCTTCGGGCTCGCGGACCCGCGGCTGCACTGGCTGCTCGAGTACCCGGAGAACCATGGCGGGCTCTGCATGGGGCTGATCCGCTTCGACCAGCACTCGGGGCTGTTCGCCAACACCGAGGGGGTCGACGACCTCTACACGCAGCGCCGTGCCGAGCTGCTGCTGCAGCTCGATCGCGCCGACGCTGCGGTGGTCGCGTTCTACGGCAAGCTGGCGCAGGGGATGACGCGCGGCACGTGGCTGTCCGGCGAGGGGTCGAGCCTGCGGCCGCTGGATGACGGCGGTCGGCCGCTCTACCTGCCGCCGAACGCCTCGGGGAGCACCTTCTTCCTCTCGCTGCTGCGCGGAATGGTGGTGCTGGAGGTCGACGGTGACGCGGACGGCGTGAGCGATGAGCTGCGCCTCGCGCATGCGAAGCCGCGCGCCTGGTTCGCGGAGCCGGGAGCGACACTCGCGGTCGCGGGTGCGCCCACGTCGTTCGGCGGGGTGAGCTTCCGGCTCGAACGCGCGGCCGACGGCCGGCGGATCACGGGCCGCGTCGAGCTGCCGGCAGCGGTGCCGCCGAAGGTGGCGTTGCGGCTGCGGCTGCCCAAGTCGCTGGCGCTGGCGCGGGTGACGGGGGCCGACGACACCGAGTTGCCGCTGCGGGATGGCGAGACAATCGACCTCTCGGGACGGTCCGGGAGCCTCGAGTTCACCGCGGCCCTCGCGCCGGCGCCGCCGCGGAAGCCAGGCCCGAACCGGCCCGGGCGCCCGGGCGACTCCCGGTAGCTCGGCGAGGGCGTCTGCTGCAACGATTCACGGGCGGCAGAAAAAACAGGCTTGACGTTCGTAGTCCGTTCGCTCTACTCCGCCGTGCGTAAGTCGTTCGCGCGACAGCTTGTGGAGGACAGAGTCCATGGCCACTACGAATGGTGCTGCAGGGATCAACCCGGCGGTTCGAGCCAACCTCATCAACGAGATCCTGACGGCGCTGGCGATGGCCACGGTCGTGTTGGTGGCGATCCTGCTCTGAACCGGTTCCGCGGTGCGCGTTGCGGCGCGGTGCCGACTGCGCCGCCGCGCGGATCGCGTCGAGGCGTGAAGGGCGGCGCCGGATCGATCGCGCCGTCTGCTCCCGGTCAGCGGCCGGCCGCCGCCCAGCGCTCGTCTCGAGCGCGCGTGAGTTCGGCGGCGCGCTGATCAAGCTCGGCCTGCGCCGCCTCCGCTTCGCGGACGCGAGCTGCAAACGGAGCGGCCTCGGACTGGCGGGCTGTGAGCTCCGCCGCGAGGCGTTCGATCTCGGCCGGCAGGGCCTGCTCCTCGCCCAGTTCGACCCCGTGTCGCGCCTCGACGGCAGCGACCGCCTCCGTTCGACGACGAATCTCTTCCTCTGCGGACTCGGTCGCGGCCTGGGCCAGGCCCAGGTCGCGATCGAGCTCCGCGATCGCCTCGCCCACCCGAGCCACGGCCAACGCCAGGGGAGCGTCGGCCGGCTGTCCGGCGGCCGCAGCCGCCATTTCATCCCGGCGCGCCTGCCACTCCTGCCGGACCGTCGCCTTTCCAGCCTGAGTCGCCCGCGCGGCAGTGGCGGCAGCGACGGCGGCGTCGAGCTGACCACGCGCCGCCGCCAACTCTTCGGCTCGTGCGACCGTGCGCGCCGGGATCCCGGCGAGGCGGGACTGCGCCGCGGCAACGGCCTGCTCGACCGCCGTCACCCGAGCGACCGCGGCGGCGTCCTCCGCATCCGCTTCCGTCCGGCGAGCCGCCAGCCCGCGCCGCTCGACCGCCAGTCGCGCGAGGTCGCGATCGAGCAGTGCCGCCTGCCACCGCGCGACCCCTTGCTCGGCGGTGGCCAGGACTCCGGCGACCGGGGCGTACTCGGCGCGACGAGCGGCGAGGGCGTCGCCGGTCGGCTGGGCAGCGGCGATCGCGGCAGCGAGGCGCTCCCGGGTGGCG
>VGYY01000114.1 GCA_016872815.1 Planctomycetota bacterium | reverse complement strand
GCAGGCCGACGACTCGGGCGCGGCGGACGGGGAGCCGCAGGGGGATGGCGGCGCCGACGACGGCGGCGCGGACGGAGCGACAGCGCGCCGCCGCGCCGCGCGGTTCATGCCGCCCGAGGCGATGCCGCGCTTCGTGCGCGACGAACTCCTGTCGCCGAAGCGACGTCGCCCCTACGTGCTGATCACGACCCCGCACCGCTCGCGCCACCCGATCGTCGACGTCAACGTCTGGGCCGAGCGGCTCGGCGACGTCGCCGACCTCATCGTGGTCGGCAGCGGCCGCGGCACGCGCGCGCTGTGCGTCGCCGCGCCGCCGCGCTTCGACGTCTTCGCCGGCTGGATCCGCCTCTACCGGACCGGGCTCTCCGCGAAGTCGCGCTCCGAGGATCATCCGCACTACGCGATCACCGACGCCGCCGCGGCCCTCCACGCGATCGACGAGATCGACCGGTTGCTGCACGTCGATGCGCCGGCACCCGGGCCGGTGGCGCTGGCGACGGTGGAGCGGGTCGGCCAGGACGGACTCGTGCTGACGGCCGACGGCAAGCCGTACCGCGTGCGGCGCGAAGGGCTGCGCCGCCACAAGATCGACCTGCCGCGCGACGCCTTCCGTCCCGGTCAGCAGGTCGACTTCCGGCCGCGCGGCGCCGGGCGCGACGGCGTCGAGGAGGCCGAGTTCATGTGGCGCGGGCCGCGGCGCTGGGAGCGTCTGCACGGCCTGCTGGCGGTGAACGACGTGGTGCGCGCGCGCGTCGTGGCCGCGCCGCCGAAGTCGCCGCTGCGCGGACTGCATGTCGAGCTCCTGCCCGGCTGCGTCAGTGCGGTGCCGCTGCACGAGATTCCGCCCGAGGTGCAGGGGCGACCCGACCTCGCGCTGCCGGGGCGGGTGGTGCTGGTCCGCATCGCCGGGATGCCGCCGGCGCCGCGGCCGCCCGAACTCTCCATGTTCGAGCTGCCGTCGCTGCGGCAGCCGACGATGCAGTTGTCGCTGTTCGCCGACGGTCCGCTCTTCCTCGATGACGGTGGCGGGACGGCGGCGCCGGGAGCGGGCGGGACGGCGGCGGCGGCGCCCGATGCCGAGAAGGCGCGGCTCGAGGAGGCGCTGCGGGCGGCGCGCGCCGAACTCGCCGCCGTGCGCGCCGACCAGGCCCTTCAGCGTCGGCAGTTCGACCTGCTGCACGACCTCCACACCCGCTCGGAGCGGAACGTCGAGCAGCACGAGGCGCGCGTCCGCTCGCAGGAGCGGCAGCAGCGCCGCCAGGCGACGCGGCCGGCGCCGCGCGCCCCCGACGAGCCGGTGCGGATCGTCGACGGCAGCGACGAGGTGGCGGTGGAACGCCTGCTGCTCCACGCGATCCAGCACGAGTCGACCGTGCGCTCGACCAGCGACCAGCGCCGCGAGGTGCCGCCGCTGCCGTTCGGGCTCGGCCGGCAGTTCGTCTCGCGCGTGCGCGAGCTGGCGGAGATCGCCGAAGGCAGCGTCGTCGGCGCCTGCGCCGAGGTGGTGCTGCAGCGCGCCGAGCTCGATCTGGCGCGTCAGGTCGAGCCGTTGCGCGACGGCGCCGGTGACCGGCCGCAGCGCCTGCGCGGCGCCGACTCGGCGAAGGCGTGGCGCTGCGTGCTGCAGCCGGGCGCCGCGGCGGCGCTGCGGCTCCATTGGTGGCGGCTCCCGGATGGCGGGATCGAGTTCGCCTCGGTGAGTCGCGCCGACGACCTGACGATCCCGGAGTGACCGCCGAGGCGCCGTTCGCCGCGCTGCGTCTGCCGGCCGCGCTGGTGGCCGCACTGGCGAAGCGCGGCATCGTCACGCCCACGCCGATCCAGCAGGTGGCGCTGCCGCGGCTGTTCGACCGGGCCGACGCGGTGCTGACCGCGGAGACCGGCACCGGCAAGACGCTCGCCTACCTGCTGCCGCTGCTGGCGGCGGTCGATCACCAGGTGGCGGCGACTCAGGTCGTCGTGGTCGCGCCAACGCACGAGCTGGCGATCCAGATCCAGCGCGTGGCGATGCAGCTGGTGCAGGACGCAGGCTGGTCGTTGCGCACGCTGCTGCTGGTCGGCGGGACGTCGCTCGATCGCCAGCTCGACAAGCTGAAGGCGAAGCCGCACGTCGTGGTCGGGACGCCGGGCCGGCTGATCGACCTGCTGCGGCTGCGGAAGCTCAAGCTCGAACGGCTGCGCGCGCTGGTGGTCGACGAGGCCGACCTGCTGCTCGGCAGCGAGGCGCGGCCGGCGATCGAGGCGCTGGTGCGGGCGGCGCCGGCGGGGCGGCAGCTCCTGTTCGCGTCGGCGACGATGCGGCCGGACGCGCGCGCGGCGGTGGCGGCGCTGGCGCCGGCGGCGCTCGACCTGGCGGTGGCGGCGGCGCCGGTCAACGCCGACCTCGTCCATCTCTGGCTCGGCTGCGAGCGGCGCGACAAGCCCGACCTGCTGCGCCGCCTGTGGCATGCGCTGCAGCCCGAGCGCACCCTGGTCTTCGTCCATCAGGACGAGCGCGCGGAGGAGATCGCGGCGAAGCTCGAGTACCACCAGGTGCCGGTCGCCGATCTCCATGGCGCCTTCCGCAAGGAGGAGCGCAAGGAGGCGATGGAGGAGTTCCGCGCCGGCCGCGCGCGCGTGCTGATCGCGTCCGATCTCGCCGCCCGCGGCCTCGACCTGCCGGGCGTCTCGCACGTGATCAACCTCGACGTGCCGACCGACCCGCAGGCCTACCTCCACCGCACCGGGCGCACGGCGCGCGCCGGCCGCAAGGGCAGCGCGATCACGCTGATGACGCCGCAGGAGGAGCGGGTGATCGCGCGCTACGAAGAGGCGCTGAAGATCCGCCTGCGGCGGGTGTGGCTGCGCGAGGGGCGGGTGGTGGAAGAAGCGCCGTAGCCGGCAGCCGCAGTCGGTCGAACGCAGCGGACATCCTGTCCGGCGCTCTCAGTCGTTCCGCGTGCCCGCCGCCTCCCGCCACGCCCGCGATTCGAGGTAGCCCGCGCGGCGCGTCACCCGTCGCCGCCGGGCAGGACGGCGCGGCGAGCGCGGCAAGGGCGAACGCGGCGGTGAGCGGCTGCATTCGTTGCCGATGCTACGCCGACCGCGCCGGGCGTGGTTGAATCTGCCGCGCCCGCGTTCCTGCCGGAGTCTCCGTCCGATGCGCGCGTTCCTGCTGCTGGCTGCCGCCCTGCTGGCGCCCCAAGACGACCGTGCCGCCCCGCGCCTCGAGGCCGACCGCTACGAGGAGAAGTTCGGCACCGTCTATCGCGGCGAGGTCCTGAAGGCGACGTTCACGCTCACCAACACCAGCACGACCGACGTCGCCATCCAGAAGATCAGCAACAACTGCCAGTGCATCGCTTCGCGCTTCGTGCTGGGCGGGCGGAGCTTCGGCAAGGACGAACTGGCCGAGGCGAAGAACCTCGGCGTGCTGAAGCCGGGCGAGGCGGCGCTGCTCGAGGTCCAGATGCGGACCGCGGCGGCCAGCGTGCCGGGCAAGGACAACGCCGTCAGCAAGGCGGTCCGCGTCCACACCGACGACCCCGCGCGCAAGGTGCTCGAGCTGGCGATGAAGGCGACGATGATCTCGCCCTTCACGGTCGAGCCGCTGGCGCTCGACTTCGGCATGGTGCGACGCGGCGAGGGCGGCCAGGTCGAGGCGGTGATCTGGTCCGACCAGCTCGGCGAGTTCCCCGTCACCGGAGCCCGCGTGCCGCCGCGCGAGCCGCTGGCGGCCAGCGTGACCCGGGTCGAGACCGCGCCCGGCCTGCCGCCGACGTGGCGCGTCGTCGTCGAACTCCGGCGCGACGCGCCGCTCGGTGCAGCGACCACGAACGTCGAGCTCGCCGTCGACCACGAACGGGTCAAGGAGATCCAGATCCCGCTGCAGTACGCCGTGGTCCCGAGCGTCACCTTCACCGACAACCGCCCGGACGCGGCCGAGCTGCTCGATTTCGAGAAGCTGCCCGCTGGCGCGGCGAAGACGATCGAGCTCACCGTCGAGAACGTCGATCGCGCCGTGCCCTACCTGCTGCGCGCCGCCCAGTTGAAGGAGTGCCGGCCGTCGTCGGAGGGCTTCACCGCGGAAGTGGTCGAGGTCGAGGCCGGCATGAAGTACGTGGTCAAGGTCACCGCGCCGGCCCGCGCCGGCAAGTCGAGCTATTTCACCGGCGATCTGGTGCTGACCGCCGACCATCCCGACGTGCCGTTGCGGACGATCCGCTTCCGCGGCTGGTACGTCAGCGCGGAGCAGGACGGCTCGTGAGCGCAGGCGCCGCTTCGCGCCGGAAGCTGCGCGGCGCGCTCCTCGCCGCCGCGCTGCTCGCCCCGCTGCTGGTCGCCGAGGTGGCGGTGCGCGCGCTGCTGCCCGAGCAGGCGCCGATCCGGCTCGGACAGCTCGGTGACGTCCTGGAGAACGACCCGCGCGCGCAGTTCATGGACCTGGTGGCGCCCGATCCCGAGCTGTTCTGGCGGCTCGCGCCGTCGGTGCGCCTCGCCGAGGATCGCCAGCCGTTCTACGGGCGGATCGCCAACGCGCAGGGGCTGCGCGAGGAGCGCGAGATCGGCAGGGTGAAGGCGCCCGGCGAGCAGCGCCTCCTCTTCGTCGGCGACTCCTGCACCTTCGGCTACCTGCTGGCGCCGGAGCAGAGCTACGTGTAGCAGGTCGAGCAGCGGCTGCAGGCGCAGTTCAAGGCGAGCACGATCGAGTGCATCAACGCCGCGTGCCGGGATACACGCTGTTCCAGGGCTGCCGCTTCGTCGAGACGCGCGGCGCCGAGTTCGACCCCGACCTGGTGGTGATCAACTTCGGCTGGAACGAGAACGTGAAGTGGGACGGGCTGAGCGACGAGGAGAGCCATCGCCGCCGGCGCGAACGCCGGCCGCCGGACTGGCTCGCCGCCAGCGCGCTTCAACCTTCGCGCCGAGGGGGGCAAGCGCGTCATCAACGAGTACCAGAGCCGCCAGTACCGCTTCGCCGAGACGTTGCGCCTCGAACCGGGCGGGGCGAAGGGCCTCGTGGATGGCGTCGCCGTGGCGCAACGTCTCGCCGCCACTCTGCCGGTCGAGGCGCTCTTCCTCGACCAGACCCACCTGAGCGCCCGCCTCAACGAGGCGGTGGCCGAGGCGCTCGCGAGCCAGATCGCCCCGTGGCTGCGCGCGCGGGGCGCAGTGACCGAGTCGCGCCGCGCGGTCGTCGGTGCCCTTCCCGGTCTCACGATCGCGGCCCGGGCGGCAGGTGCTCGACGAGGTAGCGCGTGATGAGCGACATCACATGGAGCGTCGAGCCGGGACCTTCGCGCAGTCCGTGGTCACGGTTGGGATAGGCCATGTAGTCGAACCGCTTGCCCAGTTCGATGAGGCGGTCGACGAGTCCCTCGACGATCTGCAGGTGGGTGTTGCGCTCGCCGGTGCCGTGGATGATCAGGAGGTTGCCCTTCAAGCCTTCGGCGAAGTTGATGGGCGCAGACTGGCGGTAGCCCTCCGGATTGGTCTCGCGCGTCTGCATGTAGATCTCTTGGAACCAGGCGTTGTAGAGATGGGGCTGCGGCTTGGGCACGACGGCGATCCCCACCTGGTAGACGTCCGGCTTGCGGAACAGCGCGTTCAGCGTGTTCGAGCCGCCGCCGCTCCAGCCCCAGATCCCGACCCGTGACGCATCGACGTACGGTCGGGTGCGCGCCAACTCCTGGATCGCGGCGGCCTGCTCCTCGGTGGAGAGCGGCCCGAGACTGCCGTGGATGATGCGCCGCCACGCGGCCCCCTTGGGCGCGGGCGTGCCGCGATTGTCGATGGAAACCACCAGGTAACCCAGGTCGGCGATCGTTCGATGGAAGTCGGCTTGCGCCTCGCCCCAATCGTCCAGCACCGTCTGCGCGTGCGGCTCGCCGTAGACGTAGACGAACACGGGATACGCCTGCGACGGATCGAACCCGGACGGCTTGAGCATCCAGGCGTCGACCACCACGCCGCCACCGAGATCGAGTTTCAGGAACTCCGTCGGCTGCGCGATCAGCGGCTTCATCTTCTCGCGCAGGGCCGCATTGTCCTCGAGCACGCGCACGATCGCGTGGTCGGACAGCTGCACCAGCGCGGTGACCGGAGGCTGGTCGAACGTCGAGTAGGTGTGGAAGGCCCACTTCGCATCCGGAGAGAAGTCGTAGTGATGCGTGCCGGGCTGATTCGCGGGCGTGACCCGTTCCGGCGCGCCGGTTCCATCGAGGCGTACGCGGTGGAGGTACTTCTGGGTCGCGTGGGTCGGCGACGCGTAGAAGTAGTACCAGCCGCCGGCTTCGTCCACGACCGCCCGCTCGATGATGTCGAACGGGCCGGGCGTCAGCAGCGCCAGCTCCTGGCCGTCGCGCGAATGAAGGTAGGCGTGGCGCCAACCGTCCTTCTCGGAGAGGACGATGAAGGCCTGCCCATCGCGGATCCACGCCCACCCGGAGTTGCTCCCCTGACTGGCATCGACCCAGGCCGGATCGGTGTCGTGGAAGATGCGCCGGAGCGTGCCCGTGCGGATGTCGGCGAGGAGCAACTCCCGCTCGTTGCGGAAGCGGCTCAACTTCTCGATCAGGACTTCGTGCGAGTTGCCGGCCCACTCCACCGGCCCGAGATAGAAGCCTTCCGTCGGCGCGGGGATGGGCAGCCAGCGCGTCTCCTGCCCCTGTGCATCCACCACCCCCACGCGCAGGGTGGGGATGGTCCCTCCCACGCGGGCGAAACGAACTTCGCGGACGGTCGGATAGGAGGGATCTCCGGGGACCAGCACGGACCGGAGGGTCACGTCGGACTCATCCGACTGCACGAAGACGACCCACTTGCCGTCGGGGCTCCAGGCGGCGTCATGGTGCGACACCGGGCCATCGGGAGCGGCGCGGGTCAACGCGACCGTTTGGTCCTTGTTTTCCGCGCCGACGTCGTTCGCCGCGCGGACGTAGAGGTTTCCGCCTGCGGAAATCAGCACGCTCGCACCATCCGGCGAGCGCTGGCCGGAGCGGGACGACCGCTCCTGCTCCGAGTCGTTCACCACCGTGCGCTTGCCATCGGCCACGGCGTAGCGCACGCGCACGCGCTCCTTGGCATTCGGCACCGCTTCCAGCACGGTGTAACCCGAGCTGTCAGCCAGCCATTCGGCGCGAAAGCGTCGGGGGCGGAATTCGTCCCGCTCGTAGATGGCGCGCAAGCGTGACTCGGCTCGATCGAGCAGCGCCTGGTGCGCGGACTGACTCCGGACCATCGGAGTGGCCATCGCGGCGACGAGGCCGGCCACCAGCAGGCAACGAACGCGGCTCTTCACGGGGGAACTCTCCACGGAGGCGCCGTGAGGTGCGACGCCGGGACGCATGCCGGTGCTGCGCTGGAGTCCGCCCGTTGCGCCCGCATTCGGCCCGTTGCAGGGCGGCGGGCCGGGTTCGCCAGAACTTCAGCGATCAGCGTGGTTTACGAATGGCAGGGGCGGCAGGAATCGAACCCGCAACCTGCTGATTTGGAATCAGCCGCTCTGCCAATTGAGCTACACCCCTGCATGAGTGACAACTGCGTGGAGCGCGACGTCGCGGCGGACCGCGGCGTCGGGCAAAGCGAGGCGCGACATTGAAGCGACGCGGCCCGCCGGTTGCCAGAGGGGAGGACGGGTGGGGGCAGAGCGGTGGCAGAGCGGGGAGAGGGCCGTGGGCGCGCGCACGGTCCGGCCGCGGCGAGCAGGCGACCCGCAGGGCGGCGGCACGCGCGCGATGCAGGAACGGCCGCGTGCCGGAGAAGTCGCGCCCGCGATCGCGCGCTTCGCCGTCGCCGTCGCCGTCGCCGCGGCCGCGTTCCGCCGTGACCCTCCGCAAGCCGCGCGGCGCCGACCGACCGAGCCGAAGCGGGAACGCATGAAAGAGACGGGCTAGGCTGGTGTGGCGGACGTTGCCGGTGCGGCCGCGGGAGCTTGGGACGATGACGAGACGGGCGATGCGGTCGCGCGCGAGCCTCCTTGGGTGGCTGTTGCTGGCCGCGGCGGCGGGCGGCCGCGCCGCGGCGCAGGAGGCGCGCGGTTCGTCGTCGACGCAGGAGGGCGGCGCCGCGAAGACGAAGGCGAAGGCGGCGGCGCGCGCCGCGGAGGCGACCGCGAGCGACGAGTTCTTCAGCAAGGGCGAGATCCTGCACTTGCGGCTCGAGATCGAGCCCGCGGACGTCGAGTTGCTGCGCGGCGAGGGACGGCCGTGGGTCGCCTGCACCCTGTGGGAGAACGACAAGGTCGTCTATCCCGACGTGCGCGTGAAGCTGAAGGGGGCCGCCGGCAGCTCGCGTCCGTTCGACGAGAAGCCGGGCCTCACGCTCCGGCTCGACAAGACGTTCGAGGAGCAGCGCTTCCACGGCATGACGAAGTTCCACCTGAACAACGCCGTGCAGGATGACACCTGGCTCCACGAGTGGCTCGGCTCCGAGCTCTTCCGCAGCGCCGGACTGGCCGCGACGCGCGTCTCGCACGCCCGCGTCTCGATCAACGAACGCGACGTCGGCGTCTACACGCTGAAGGAGGGGTTCGACGAGCCGTTCCTGCGCCGCTGGTACGACGAAGCCGACGGCCGCCTCTACGACGGCGGCTTCTGCCAGGACATCGACGCGGCGCTCGAGCTCGACATCGGCAAGGGCGAGGAGCGGGCCGACCTGCGGCGGCTCGAGGCGATCTGTCGCGAGCCCGACCTGAAGAAACGGTGGGGCACGCTCGCCGAACTGCTCGACATCGAGCAGTTTGTGTCGTTCATCGCCCTCGAGGAGATGCTCGGCCACTGGGACGGCTATTGCATCAACAAGAACAACTACCGCATCTACTTCACGGCGGGCGACGGCCGGGCGCACTTCATCCCGCACGGGATGGACCAGCTCCTGCAGGACCCGGAGGCGGGGATCCTCGCGATGCCGAGCGGCATGCTCGCCAACGCGGTGCTGCGCAACCCCGAGTGGCGCGCGCTCTACCGCAAGAAGATCGGCGAGCTGCTGCCCCTGTTCGACGCGAAGAAGCTCGGTCGGAAGGTGCAGGAAACGGGGCGGCGGGTCACCAAGGCGATCGCGGCGTGGGACGCGGGCGCGGCCGGTCCTCACGACAGCGCCGTCGACGGCCTCGTGCAGCGGATCGAGGCGCGCCAGAAGAGCCTGAAGCGGCAGAAGAGCGAGCCCGACCCGAAGCCGCTCGTCTTCACCAAGGACCGTCCGGTGGTGCTCGACGGCTGGCGACCGGCGAGCGAGTGCGAGGATGCCCGCCTGGTGCGCGACAAGATCGGCGGCGCCAAGGTGCTGATCGTCGCGGCCGGCCGCAGCGGCACCTGCATCGCGGGATGGCGCCGCAACGTGCTGCTCGCGAAGGGGCGCTACCGCTTCCAGTGCGCGATCCAGGCGAAGGACGTGGCCGACCTCCGCGAGGAGGCGCCGCCCGGCCGCGGCGCCGGCGTCCGTCTCGCCGACGGCACGCGCACCAACGAGCTGCTCGGCTCGGCCAACTACCGCACGCTCGAGATCGAGTTCGTGGTCGAGGAGGAGGCGCGCGACGTCGAGCTGGTGGTCGAGCTGCGCGCGAGCAAGGGGCAGGCGCTGTTCAAGGAGGATTCGCTCCGGCTGACGCTGCTGGGCGACTGAGCGGGACGCGGGCGAGGCGCGCGCCGCCGCGTCCGGTCGCGCCAAGGGGGCGAGGGGCGGAGGATGCGCCGGATCGGCGCCGCCGCTTTGATGGCCCGTCCGCCTTGCCAGGGTCACCTTTCCCGCGGTCGCTCTCCGTTGGGTCGGGCGCCACGGATCGATCGTCCCCGAGCCTTCCATCCCGCCGCCGGATCCTCGCTCCATGCGCCGCCGCCTGCTCGTCGCCTTCCTGCTGTTCGATCTGCTGCTCCTCGCCGGCGCCGCCTTCTGGTGGAGCGCTGCGCGCCGGCCGAAGCCGCAGCCGGGCGACCCGCGCAGCGCCGGCACCCTCTGGATGGCGCAGCAGCTCGCCGAGCTGGCCGCCGACGTCGACTACAAGCACCCGGCCGGCTACATGCTGAACGCCGAGCGGCTGCCGTGGCGGCGGGAGCAGCTCGAAGATGCGCTCGGCAGTGACGACGAGCCGCGAAAGCACCGCCTCCTGGCGCGCGAGCTGGTGCAGTGCGGCGATCCGCGTGCGGCACTGGCCGAATTCGACGCGGCGGAGCGGAGCTGGGCGGAGCGAATGGGGCGCGACCATGCCGGCACTGCCGAGTTCATGGCCGACCTCCGGCGCTGGCGCGCCGTCACCTGGCTGCGCATCGGCGAGATCGAGAACTGCATCGGCCACCACGGCTGCGCCTCCTGCATCGCGCCGATCGCGCCGGCCGGACAGCACGTCGCGCGCGAGGGGTCGGAACGGGCGTTCGCGCTCTACCTCGAGCTGTGCAGCGAGTTCCCCGACGACGTCGAGTCGCGCTGGCTGCTCAACCTCGCGGCGATGACGCTCGGGAGCTGGCCGGACGGTGTGCCGGAGCGGTTCCGCCTGCCGGAGAGCGCGTTGGCCTCCACCGGCGACTGTCCGCGATGGCAGGACGTGGCGCCGGCGCTCGGGCTCGGCCACTCGACGCTGTCAGGCGGCGTCTGCCTCGAGGACTTCGACGGCGACTTGCGCATCGACGTCTTCTGCACCGCGATCGGACTGCGCGACCAGGCGCGCCTCTTCGTCGCCCGGCCCGACGCCGACGGCGTGCTGCGCTACGTCGAGCGGACCGAGGCGGCGGGGCTGCTCGGCCTCACCGGCGGCCTCAATTGCTGCCACGCCGACTACGACAACGACGGGGATGCCGACGTGCTGGTGCTGCGCGGCGCGTGGATGGGGGAGGCCGGCCGTTTCCCCAACTCCCTGTTGCGCAACCGCGGGGATGGCACCTTCGAGGACGTGACCGAAGCGGCGGGAGTCTGGTCGTGCTTTCCGACCCAGGCGGCGCAGTGGGCCGACCTCGACGGCAACGGCTGGCTCGACCTCGTCATCGGCAACGAGACGCAACCGGGCGAGGCGGCGATGCCGTGCGAGCTCTACCTCGCCAACGGCGACGGCACCTTCCGCGAGGTGGCCGCGGCAGTCGGCGCCGACCTCGTCGGCTGGGTGAAGGGGGTCGCGACCGGTGACTTCGATGACGACGGTCGCGTCGACCTCTACTACTCGCTGCGCGAGGGGAGCAACGTGCTGCTGCGCAACGAGGCGGGCGGTGACGAGGGCGTCCGCTTCGTCGACGTGACCGCCGCCGCCGGCGTCGCCGAACCGAAGATGAGCTTCCCGACCTGGTTCTTCGACTACGACCAGGACGGCCGGCAGGACCTCTTCGTCGCCGGCAACGGCCTGTTCACCAGCGACTCGATCAGCGAGGTCGGCAACCTCCTGTTCGGCGGCGAGCTCGCCTCGGCGCCGCGGCTCTACCGGAACCTGGGCGGCGGCCGCTTCGCCGAGGTGGCGGCAGCCGCCGGCGTCGATCGCGCCGTGCTGACGATGGGCTCCAACTTCGGCGACATCGATTCCGACGGCTTCCCCGACTTCTATCTCGGCAACGGCGCGCCGAGCTACCGCGCGCTGCTGCCGAACCGGATGTTCCGCAACCGCGGCGACGGCACCTTCGCCGACGTGACCACCGCCGGCGGTTTCGGCCACCTGCAGAAGGGGCATGGCGTCGCCTTCGCCGATCTCGATGGCGATGGCGACCAGGACCTCTACCTCGAGGCGGGCGGTGCGCTGACCGGCGATGCCTACCCGACCGTCGTCTTCGCCAATCCCGGCCACGCGAACCGCTGGCTGACGCTGCGCTTCCGCGGCGTCCGCGCCAATCGCGCCGCGGTCGGCGCGCGCGTGCGCGTCGACGTCGCGACGCCGCGCGGTGCGCGTTCGATCCACCACGTGGTCGGGACCGGCGGCAGCTTCGGCAGTTCGTCGCTGCAGGCGGAGCTCGGTCTCGGCGACGCCACGGCGATCACCACGGTTGAGGTGCGCTGGCCGGGGTCGGGGACGGTCTCGCGCTACCCGGGCGTGGCGCTGGACCGGGCGTGGCTGGCAGTCGAGGGTGAAGCCGCGCTGGCGCCGGTGGACCTGCCGCGCGCGCGGATGCCCGAGCCGGCCGATTGCTGC
>VGYY01000113.1 GCA_016872815.1 Planctomycetota bacterium | reverse complement strand
GACCGGGTCCATCTCGGCGCGATCATGCCGCGGCGGCACAGGGCGCGGCGGCGCATGGGGCTGCGACGGGCGGCAGCGCTGCGCGGCGGCCGGTTCAGCCCCCCTCGACCGGCGCGGCGTCGCCCATCGATCCGGTGATCCAGATTCCGAGCAGCTTCGACAGCAGGAAGCCGAGCCCGATGCAGACCGGGAAGGTCAGCAGCCACGCGTAGAGGATCTTCTTGCCGACCTCCCAGCGCACGCGGCGCATCCCCTTCGCCGCGGCGACGCCGGTGATGGAGCCGGTGATCGAGTGGGTGGTGCTGAGCGGGATGCCCTGACTGGTGCAGACCAGGATCGTGGTCGCCGCGCCGACCTCGGCGGCGAAGCCCTCGTAGGTGTTGATGTGGGACAGGCGGCTGCCCATGGTCCGGATGACCGCCCAGCCGCCGACGAACGACCCCACGCCCATCGCCACCGCGCAGGTGATCCGCACCCACATCGGGATGTGCCAGTCGGCGCTGCTGGCCGCCCCGCCGGCCATCAGCGCGCCGGTGATGATCCCCATCGCCTTCTGCGCGTCGCCGGTGCCGTGCGAGAACGCCATGTAGCCGGCCGACACGATCTGCAGCTTGCCGAACACGCTGTTCACCCTGGTCGGCCGCCAACGGCGGCAGATCCAGCAGACCGCGGTGACCACCGCCATCCCGAGCAGGAAGCCGATGATCGGCGACGTGAAGATCCCGATGACGATCTTCTTGATGCCGGCGCCGTGGATCGCCTCGTTCCCCGCCGTGGCGATCACCGCGCCCACCAGCGCGCCCATCAGCGAATGGGAGCAGGAGATCGGCAGGCCGCGCCAGGTGCAGACCGTGATCCAGAGCGGCGCGGCGACCAGCGCGGCGATGTAGGTCGCGCTGGTGAGCAGCTTCGGGTCGGCGATCTCCTTGCCCACCGTCTTCGCGACCTCGCCGGCGACCAGCGCGCCGAGGAAGTTGAACACCGCGCCGAACAGCACCGCCGTGATCGGCTTCAGGACGCGCGTGCAGACCACGGTGGCGATCGCGTTCGATGCGTCGTTCCAGCCGTTCGCCAGGTCGAAGAGGATCGCGCCGGCGACGATCAGCCAGCCGACGAATCCGAGGTGGTCGATCGCTTCGAGGAAGCTCATCCGTCGCCGCTCAGCTGTGCCGGATGACGATCGACTCGACCACGTTGGCGACGTCGGAGCAGGCGTCGGTCGCCTTCTCGAGGTCGCCGTAGATGTCCTTCCACTTGATGATCTCGGTCGCTTCGTGCTTGTTGTCGAACAGCGCGGCGAGGCCGTGCTGCTCGATCCGGTCGCCCTCCGACTCCTGCTGCTGGATCTGCAGGCACTTGTTGAGGATCACCTGCGGCTGCTTCAGGTTGCGCAGCAGCGGCATCAGCTCGCGGATCAGCGTGGTCGAGGCGTGCAGCACCTTGCCCAGCGCGCGGGCGTCCTCGGTGGGCGCGGCGATCCGGTAGAGCACCATCCGGTTCACCGCCTCGTCGAGGTGGTCGAGCACGTCGTCCATCCGGCAGACCAGCGCGTGGATCTCCTCGCGGTCGAACGGGGCGAGGAAGGTGCGGTTCAGCTTCTCGATCGCCTCGCGCGTCAGATGGTCGCCGGCGTGCTCGACGTTGTTGATCTGCTTGGCCTTGTTGGCGACGTCGGTGAAGTCGGTCAGGAACCGATCGAGCAGGCGCCCGGCCTCCTGGAGGTTGTCGGCGGCGCGCTCGAACAGGTCGAAGAAGCCTTCATCCTGGGGCAGCAGTCGGACCACGCGGGTGCTCCTTGCTCGACGATCGGGGACGCCCGGCGAAAGCCGGCGGCGACCGCGAGGGCGCGCGACGTTAGGGTTCGCGCCGCCGTTTTCATCCGTTCCTTGCCGCGCCTCCCCGGATGGAATCCGCGGGGGGCGCTCCCCAGCGCCGGACGCGGCCTCCCGGAGAGGGCGCCTCAGCCTGCCCCGAGCCGCTCCCAGAGCTGCGCCAGTTCCGCGGTCAGGGCCGCATGGCGCGCCTGCTTCGAGCCAAGCTGCGCCGCATCGCGATAGAGGGCCGGATCCGCGAACGCGCGCAGCAACTCCGCCTGCTCCCGCTCGACCTGCTCGATCCGTTCGAGCAGCCGCTTCTCCTCCGTGGCACGCGCCTTCTCCTCGCGGCGGCGGTCGCGGAACGACCCGCCCGATCTCCGGGACTCGGCGGACTCGGCGGACGGCGTGGCCGCCGCCGGCGCTGCCGGCGTCGCCCGCGCGAGTCGCTGGGGCGGCGCCGCAGCGCCGGCCGGCGCATAGCCCGCCAGCGGACGCCCCTCGCGCTGTCGCATCTCGGCGTAGGCGGTGAAGCCGCCGAGATAGCTGCGCACCCGGCCGCCGGGATTGACCTCGAGGACGCGGGTGGCGACCGCATCGATCACGTGGCGATCGTGGGTCACCAGCAGCAGCGCGCCGTCGTAGCCGGCGAGCGCCTCGGCCAGCATCTCCTTGCCCTTGATGTCGAGGTGGTTGGTCGGCTCGTCGAGCAGCAGGAAGTTGACCGGCTGCAGCAGCGTCCGCGCGATGGCGACGCGCGCCTTCTCGCCGCCCGACAGCACGCCGATCCGCTTGTGGATGTCGTCGCCGCCGAACAGGAACGCGCCGAGGAGCATGCGCAGCCGCAGGTCGGGCGTGCCCTTCGGGGCGGCGCGCTCGACCTCCTCGAACACCGTCGCCGCGAGATCGAGCGCTTCGGCGGTGTGCTGGGCGAAGAAGGCCGGGACCGCGCGCGCGTCGAGGCGGCGCACGCCGGCATCGAGCGGCTCGGTGCCGGCGAACATCCGGAGCAGTGTCGACTTTCCCGCGCCGTTCGGGCCGACGATCGCGACCTTCTCCCCGCGCTCGATCTCGAGGTCGAGCCCGGCGAAGAGCGGCGGCGCGGCGCCGAATCGCTTGCTGGCGCCGATCAGCGCGCAGACCAACTGGCCGCAGCGCGGCGCCGGCGGGAAGTGGAAGCGGATCGACTCCGCCTCGCTCTCGATCTCGATGCGCTCGATGCGATCGAGCTGCTTCTCCTTGCTGCGCGCCTGGGTCGCCTTGGTGTTCTTGGCGCGGAAGCGCTCGATGAAGCGCTCGAGCTGCTCGATCTTCTTGTCCTGGTTCTCCTTGGCCGCCAGCAGCGCGGCCTTGCGCCGCGCCTTCTCGGCCTCGTACGCGCTGTAGTTCCCCGCGTACGGCGTCAGCTTCCCGTCGGCGAGCTCCACCACCTTCGTCACGCTGCGGTCGAGGAAGGCGCGGTCGTGCGAGATGACGACCAGCGTCCCGCTGAACGCCTTCAGCGTCTCCTCGAGCCAGGCGAGCGACGGCAGATCGAGGTGGTTGGTCGGCTCGTCCAGCAGCAGGTGAGTCGGCCGCGACAGCAGGAGCCGCGCGAGGTGGACGCGCATGCGCCACCCCCCCGACAGCGTCGCCAGCGGCGCGCGCATCTGCTCCGCCGTGAACCCGAGGCCGTCGAGCACCCGCTCGGCATCGGCGTGCGCGGTGTGGCCGCCGCCGGTGTCGAACGCGTGCTGCAGATCGTCGAGGCGCGCGATCAGCCGGGGGAGTTCGGGATCCTCCGCATCGCACGCGGCGATCTGCGTCGAGAGCTCCTCCTGCTCGCGGGCGGCATCGAGGGCGGCCTCGAACGCCTGGAGCGCGCCGTCCAGCGGCGTCTCCCCGGCCAGCGGGAGCTCCTCCTGCGGCAGGTAGCCGAGCCGGACGTGATGGGCGCGCACCACGCGGCCGTCGTCGGGCGCCTGCTGATCGAGCAGGATGCGCAGCAGGGTCGTCTTGCCCGCGCCGTTGCGCCCGACCAGCGCGATCCGCTCGCCGGTCCCGAGGATCCAGTCGACCTGGTCGAGCAGCCGCCGTTCACCGACGTGCACCGTGATGTGTTCAAGGGCCAGCACGTTGGCCAACATATCGGCTGCGCGCGGCGGTCGTCGTGCGCGCATGGGAGAAGGCGATGCGCAGCGTGATCACGGCAGGAGCGGCGGTGGCGTTGGCGGCGTTGCTGCCGGACGAGGCGCCGCGCGTGGCGGCGGCGCGCTGCATCGCGGCGCTGCGCCCGGAATCGGCGGCCGCAGCGCGCTTCGATTTCGTCGATCCGCTGCGGCTCGACTGGCATTTCATCCCGCGCGAGCGACGCGGCGTACCGCTGCGCGCGCTCGACGACGCCGAGCGCCGGGCCACCCATCGGCTGCTCCGGTCGCTCCTCTCTCCGCTGGGCTACGAGCGCGCGCTCGGCGTGATCGAACTCGAGGCGGTGTTGCGCGACATCGAGGGCAACCCGGGCCGCGATCCGGGCGCCTACTGGCTCAGCGTGTTCGGCGACCCGGCGCCGCTCGCGGATGGCTCCGGAGCACCGTGGATGGTCCGGTTCGAGGGGCACCATCTCTCCCTCCAGTGGACCGGAACCCCTGGCGGCGAATTGGCGGCTACCCCGTTCTTCCTCGGTGCGAATCCGGCGGAAGTCCGGACGGGCGACGCCGCCGGCCGCCAATTGCTCGGCTCGTTCGAAGTGGCGGCGCGCGAACTTGCGCAAAGCCTGGATGCCCCGCAGCGCGCACGCTGTCTCCTCGCGGCGGTCGCTCCGGCCGACGTCCTGTTCGGACCGGGTCAGTCTCCCCCCGACCTCGCCGCCGGGATTCCATGGACCGAACTCTCCCCGCTCCAGCAGGAGCAGGCGCATCGTCTCGCCGCTGCGGTCTTCGACCACGTCGCCCCGGCCGCACGTCCGGCCGCCCGGCCGGCAGAAACCGAACGGACGGACCGCCCGCAGCCGAATTCGGCCTCGAACCGCTTCGCCTGGGCCGGGAGCCTGAGCCCGGGCGAGCCGCACTACTGGCGCCTGGTGCTGGGGCGGGACGTGATCGAGTACGACAACACCCAGAACGGGGCCAATCACACCCATCTGCTCTGGCGCCATGTCGTGCAGGATTTCGCAGCGGGATGGCTGAAACGACACCACGACCAGCAGCACCGCCGGTGAGATTGCGGCCGCGCCGACCGCGTGCGCTGCCGTGGGCTCGGTTCAATTTGGACATCCGGAAGCTGTCTGAGCGCATCGGCGAGCCGCATTCCCGGCGGCCGAATTCGGCTCCGCGCCCGGAGCCAGCGAGGGTCAGCAGCCGGCGTCGTGATGCCACCAAGGCCGATGGCAGGCCGGCCTCCGGCTCCCCTCCTGGGCGGCACACTCTGTGCTTGGTCGAGCACGCTTGCCGCCATCGGGCGGCAAGCGGTCCGACTCTCCCTGCCTTCGCCGCGGCAGAGAAGAACTGCCGGATTGTTCCCCAGATCGTTCGCCCGCCGTCGCTCCTCGGGGTGGCGCGCTTGCGAGGCGGTGGACGGCTCCGTGACAACTCGGTGACGCGCGCTATTCTTTCCGTTGCGGCCTGCGGGCGGCGCCTCGCCAAAACGCAAGCCGCAGACTAAGACCAACCAGCAGGCACCCAGCAGACAAGATGACATCGTCGGCTTCCCCCAAGCCGGCGCGGCTGAAGAAGTGATCGACGATCCCAGGTGAACCAAGAGGAACAACAGGAGACGATGATGCTGAAGAACTCGACTTTGGCGCTGCTCGCCGCCTTCGGTGCAGCACCCTTCGCGGCCGCAGGGACGATCAACGTCCCGGCTGATTACGCGACGATTCAGGCGGCGATCAATGCGGCGGTCGACGGCGACCTGATCAAGGTCGCGGCCGGGCAATACCCCGAGAACATCAACACGCTGGGCAAGGCGATCACGATCAAGGGCGTCGGCTCGCGCAAGCCGGGCAAGACGACCGAGATCACCGGCAGCGGTTCGGGCTCGGTGGTCACGATCCAGTCGGGCGAAGGTGCCGGGACGGTCCTGACCATGTTCGCGATCAAGAACGGCAAGGGCACGCTGGTCAACGGCAAGCTCCTTGGCGGCGGCGTCTACATGACCGGCGGTTCCGACCCGACCATGATCGATTGCGCCATCGGCTTCAACACCGCCGACTGGGGCGCCGGCCTGTTCATCGACGTCGGCAGCGATCCGCTGATTCAGGACTGCCTCATCGCGAACAACGTCACCAGCTCGAAAGGCCTCGGTGGCGGGATTTACGCCGCCGGTCTGCCGGTGCTCGACGCCAACCGCTTCGCCGAGAATACGGCGACGACCGGTTTCGGCGGCGGCCTCTACACGTCCGGCAGCTCGCCGCAGGTCATCAACGGCGAGTTCGACAAGAACATCGCTTGGTACGGCGCCGGCATGCACGCCCAGGGCGGTGCGCCGGTGATCACCAACAACCTGTTCGAGGAGAACTACGTCACGGTCAACCCGATCAATGGCGAAGGCGCGGGCCTGTCGCTGGTCGCCGGCTCCACGGCGTGGGTCGCCGACAACGAGTTCCGCCTCAACGACGCTCACAGCGGCGGCGGCATCTACACCTACGACGCTTCGCCGACGATCGTCAACAACCTGATCCACTCGAACAAGGCGGCGCTCGGCGCCAAGGGTAGCTTCGGCTACGGCGGCGGCATGTCGCTCGGCAAGACGACGGGCGTCGTCGAGTTGAACGAGATCTATTCCAACACCGGCGCGCTCGGCGCCGGCGTGGCTACCCGCAGCTCCACGACCACGCTGCTCTCGGGCAACATCATCGATCTCAACACCACGATCGGGTCGGGCTTCGGCGGTGGCGTCTATTCCAAGGACTCGTCGCCGTCGATCCTCGGCGCGACGATCGCGGCCAACGACGCGGTCAAGGGTGGCGGCGTCTACGCCATCGGCAAGTCGGCCCCGGTCATCGATACTTCGATCATCTACTTCAACACGGCCGGCACGAACAAGTCGTTCTTCGACGGCACCGGCCTGATGACGTTCGGCTTCTCGGACGTCGAGGCTGCGTCGCTCGGCGGGTCGAGCCTCTCCATCGATCCGCAGTTCACCGACATGGCCAACCGCAACTACTCGCTGCTGTCGACGTCGCCGGTGATCGATGCCGGCAACTTCGGCTACAGCGGCGGCCCGATCGATGTGTACGGCAACTCCCGCGTCAAGGGCGGGCGCGTCGACATGGGCGCGGTCGAGTTCTGATTCGCCCCCGTCCTGCCTCGGCCCCAGCTGAGGCGTCTGCAAGTTCATGATCGGCGAGGGGTGGTCTGGATCGGGCCACCCCTCGTCTTTGTTTTGGCGGAGCGCTGCAGTCTCCCGCTCGTGGCGGCAGGTGCCGGATCGTCCCGAAGGCGCAGTGGCCGTCGTTCGAAATGGGCTGGACGTCCGGTCGCTGTCCCTGCCGGCGGCGTGACGACCGGCTCCGATCAAGAACTTGCAGACGGCGATTCGCTCTTGGATAGACTCCTTGGGTCAAATCCGTCTGCCGCCCGACAACAAGAGAGCTACCGGATGCCACTTCGTTGCGGCCCCGCAGTCATCGCACTTTCCGTCGGGATTTCGGCCACGACCGCCTTCGCAGCGGGCGGCGGCCAGGATCGAAAAGGACCCTGGGTCGGCGACTACGGTCCGCGCGTCGATCGGCACATCCTGATCAAGGTCGAGAACGGGCACGAAGTGGTCGAGGGCGCGGTCAGTGACGGGTGGAGCGGCACCGGGATCGGCGAGATTGACGATCTCGGCCGCACCTACTCCGTCGCGGCCGTCTACCGGCTGCACCCCGAACCGCCGCGCGGCCATCGCGACCCGGCGAACTTCTCCGCGCTCGGTCTCGACCGCATCTACTACGTCCAGTTCCGCCAACCGATGACGGACTCGACCATGGTGGTGGCCGCTTACGCCGGCCGCAATTCGATCGAGGCGGCGTGGGCGGACCGGGTCGTCCGCAACTGCAGCGTTCCGAACGATCCGCTCTACAGCAGCCAATGGAGCTTCCTCATCGACAATCTCGACTGCGATCCGGCGTGGGACCGGCGGACGCAGTCCGACGTGCTGATCTCGGTGATCGACAGCGGCACCGACCTGAAGCACCTCGACATCGATGCGAACCTGTGGAAGAACAGCGGCGAGATCGCCGGCAACAAGCTCGACGACGATGGCAATGGCTACGTCGATGACGTCCACGGCTGGGACTTCTGGAATGCCGATGGCGATCCCAACGACGACTACGGCCACGGCACCCACGTGGCCGGCATCGTCGCCGCCGAGGGAAACAACGGGCGGGACGTCGCCGGAGTCTGCTGGAGCGCGACGATCCAGTCGCTGAAGGTGCTCGATTCGCAGGGTGCCGGCACCTGGAGTTCGATCTCGCAGGGAATCGTCTACGCGGCCGACAACGGCGCCGTGATCACCAACCTCAGCCTCGGCGATCACAGCTACGACGCCGGCGTCGAATCGGCGGTGCTCTACAGTGCCGATCTCGACATCGTGCAGGTCGCCGCCGCCGGCAACAACGCCTCGAATTCGCCGTTCTACCCCGCCGCCTACGACGGGGTCATCGGCGTCATGGCGTCCGACTATGCCGAGAAGCGCGCCCGCTGGTCGAACTACGGCTCCTGGTGCGACCTGTGCGCGCCGGGCGACGGCATCACCAGTCTCTGGAAGAGTGGCAAGACGTCAGTCCTGACCGGCACCTCGCAGTCTTCACCCCATGTCGCCGGGATCGCTGCGCTGATCCGCTCCCAAAATTCGCAGCTCGATCGCCTCGATGTCGAGCTGGCGGTGAAGTATGGCGCCAAGGACCTCGGCACCCTCGGCCGCGACTCCAGCTACGAGTGGGGTCTCGCCGACCTCCACCGATCGCTCGACATGGCGGCGTCGCTCTCGCTGTCGACGCAGGCGACAGTCGAGGGGGGATCGGTCAATCTGTACATCGATCGCCCCGACAGCGGCTGCGACGTCTACCTCATCCTGCCGTCGACATCAGGGCGCGAACCGGGGTACTACCTCGGCACCACTTTTCCGGGTGACGAGCGTTACGTGCCGATGAACTACGACCTGGTGACCGACATCTCGCTCGCATTGCCGTCCGTCGGCATCTGGAATTCCTTCATCGGTTCGCTCGACATCTACGGCAAGGCGACGGCGAATTTCGTGGTACCGAACGGCCGCTTGTTCCGCGACAATCAGAACGTCTTCAGCGGCTTGGTGTTTCCGGGGAGCGACCTGTCGACGGTCAAGTGGGTGCTCAACTCGGTCGTGCTCGACGTGCAGTGAGGGTCGCGCGCCGCGGCGCGCCGATCAGAGACCGCGCACGAGTTCGTCGATCCGGACGACCCGGCGTTCGTCGGCGCTCCTGCGGGCGGCGATGCCGGTGAGGCAGGAGAGTGCACCGTCCCGCACCGTCGGCAGGCGCAGCCAGGGCGGCATATCCGCCGCCCCCGGCGCCGCGCCGAACACCTGGTCCAGCAGCAACTCGTCGCCGCCGCCGTGCCCGCCGGTGACGGTCTCGACGGCGACCACCTCGCGCTGCCCGAAGTTGCGGGTGAGCCAGATCTCGGTCGGTGCGTCCGGCTTCCACGGCTGCCGTTCGTGGTCGCGCACCTCGAGCCGGCCCTCCGTGCCGTTGAAGGCGAGGCGGTAGCCCTCGAACGGCATCGCCGCGTTGAGCGAGTAGCTCATCTGCACGCCGTTCGAGTAGCGAGCCGTGACGTTCATCGTGTCGAACGTGTCGACGTCCTCGCGGAAGACGCAGCCGTCCCGGCGATAGCCGTCCTCCCCCTCGCAATCGACGTACAGCTGCGTCAGCCCGCGGTCCTTGCTGATGTCCCAGAAGAAGCGGCAATCGGCGGCGTGCGGGCAGCCGCGGCACTGGGCGTGACGGAACGGCCCGTTGCGGCCGTAGACCTTGAGGTCGCCGAACGCCACCACCTCCACCGGAGCCGCGTCGAGCCACCAGTTGATGAGGTCGAAGTGGTGAGTCGACTTGTGCACCAGCAGCGAGCCGCTGCGCGAGCGCAGCCGGTGCCAGCGCCGGAAGTAGTCGGCGCCGTGGTACACGTCGAGGTACCAGTGGAAATCGACCGAGGTGATCCTGCCGATCGCCCCCGCCAGCAGCAGTTCCTTGATCTGCCGGTGCTTCCGCGCGAACCGGTAGTTGAAGCCGACCATCAACCTGCGTTCGCCCTGACGGGCGGCGTCCAGCACCCGCTGGCACTGCAGTTCGTCGGTCACCATCGGCTTCTCGGTGATGACGTCGGTGCCCGCGGCGAGTCCGCGCACGATGCAGTCGGCGTGCGTCGCGTCGACCGTGGTGACGGCGAGCAGTTCCGGGCGCGCCTGCGCCAGCATGGCATCGAGGTCGGTAAAGATCGGCGCCGCGGTCTTGAGCCGCGCCTGCACCACTTCCGCGCGCTTGCGGTTCACGTCGCACAGACCCACCAGTTCGACGGCGTCGCCGTACCGGGAAAGCACGCTGCTCCCCCACATCGTGCTGCCGCGGATGCCGGTGCCGACGATCGCGTAGCGACGGCGCTGCCCGCCGGATCGCGCCCGCGCTGGAACTCCCGCCGCCGTCGCCGGGTCGCGCGCCCCCGCCGCGAGCGATCCACCCATCGTCGTCGCGAGCGTCGCGCCGCCCGCGACCTTGAGGAAACCCCGCCGCGAGATCTCGTCCATCGGCCGTCCCCCTCCGGCGCGCGCCGGACCGGCTCGGTCGACGTGCGATCGGCCCAGCGTAACACTGCGGCTACGCTCGCCGGCGAAGGAGAGCACCTTGCTTGCACCCCTCGTCGTGCTCGCCGTGGTCGTCTCCGGCCAGGCGCAAGAGCCCGCCGACCCGATCGCGTTCGGGTTGCAGCGGCTGGCCGAAGCCGGAGTCGCGACCGACCACGCGGTCGTCCGCATCGACCCGGCGCGCGGCCGCGAGGCGTTCACCGTGCGCGCGACCGCCGACGGCCGGGCGGTCGTCGCGGCGGGCGACCCCATCGGCGCGATGTACGGGCTGCTCGAGCTCGCGGAGCGGGTGCGGGCGGATGGCGGCGCCGCCGTGGCCGGCGCACGGCTCGACGGTGCGCCGTTCCTCGCCGAACGGGGGCTGAACCTCTTCCTCACCCTGCCCTGGAGCGACGCGCGGCGCGACACCGACTACGACGAAGCCGCGCTCGTCGACCCGGCGCGCTGGTGGTTCCACGACAGCGACTACTGGACCACGCTGTTCGACCTGATGGCGGAAGCGCGGCTCAACTGGCTCGACCTCCACGGCATGTGGGACATCGCCTCGACCGGCGCGCCGAACCTCTACGCCTACTTCGTCCACAGCGAGGCGTTCCCGGACGTCGGCGTCTCGGCGGCCACCAAGGCGGCGAACCTCGCGCAATTGAACCGCGTGATCGAGCGCGCCCACGCCCGCGGCGTGCGCGTCAGCGTGATGTCGTACGAGGCGCGCCTCTCCGTCCCCCATCGGCGTGAACCGCCCTACCCGAACGACGAGGCGACGGCGTACGCGTACACGCGCGACGCCGTCGAGCGACTCATCCGGGGCGCGCCCGGCCTCGACGCCATCGGCTTCCGCATCGGCGAGAGCGGCCGCGGCGGCGACTTCTTCCGCTGCTACCTCGAGGCGGTCGAGCGGAGCGGCCGCGAGATCCCGCTGATCACCCGCAGCTGGGTGACGCGCAAGGAGAAGGTGGTGCCGCTCGCACGCGCTTCGTCCGACTTCACCGTCGAGATCAAGTACGACGGCGAGCAGTGGGCAGCGCCGTATCCGTTCGCCGGCGGCCGCGTCGCCAACTGGCACAGCTACTCGTTCGAGGACTATCTCAGCGACTCGACGACGCATGATGCGCAGGCCGGTGCGGGCACGCCCGCGCCGAAGCGGTCGTGGCCCGGCCACGTCGACCCGAGCGGCGAGAAGTGGCCCGACCAGCCCTACAAGATCGTCTGGCAGGTCCGCGCCAATGGCACCCACCGGATCTTCCCGTTCCACGAACCGGAGTGGGTCCGCCGCTCGATCCGCCCGATGAAGCTCGGCACCGCGAGCGGCTTCACCATCGAACCGCTCAACGCCTACTTCCCGGCGACGCCCGACTACTACCTCGCCGATCCGGCGATGCGCCCGTGCCGCTGGATCCATCAGCGCGACGAGCTCTACCTGCTCGAGTGGGGCCGCCTCGGCTACGACCCGGAGACGCCCGATTCGCTGTTCGCGGCGCGGCTCGCCGAGCGGTTCGGCCCGGCCGCGGCGGCGCTCGACGGCGCCTGGCGGGCGGCGAGCCGGATCGTGCCGCTCA
>VGYY01000112.1 GCA_016872815.1 Planctomycetota bacterium | reverse complement strand
GCCGAAGTCGCGCGCGCGTCCCGCGCGCGGCAGCGGCCGCACGAGCTCTGGCGCGACGCGGCGCGGCTGGCGGCGTAACCACCAGGTCATCCGGCGGCTCCGTCGCCGAGATGGCGTGCCGGCGGCTGCGGCGTCGCCCGCTCGTAGGCGTCGACGACCCGCTGCACCACCGGATGGCGCACGATGTCGCCGCGCGTCATGCGGACGATGGCGATGCCCTCGACGCCCTCGAGGATCCGCGTCGCCTCGATCAGCCCGCTCATCTGGCCGTTCGGCAGGTCGACCTGGGTCACGTCGCCGGTGACCACGATCCGCGAATGCAGCCCCATGCGGGTGAGGAACATCTGCATCTGCTTCGGCGTCGTGTTCTGCGCTTCGTCGAGGATGACGAAGGCGCGCTCGAGCGTCCGGCCGCGCATATAGGCGAGCGGCGCGATCTCGATCACGTCGTGGTCGATGTAGCGGCGCACCTGCTGCGGGTCGAGCAGCGCGAACAGCGCGTCGTACAGCGGGCGCAGGTAGGGGTTGACCTTCGCCTCGATGTCGCCCGGCAGGAAGCCGAGCCGCTCGCCCGCCTCCACCGCCGGGCGACACAGCACGATCTTGCGGAAATTGGCGCGCTTCAGCTCGGCGACGGCGTGGGCCGCGGCGAGGAAGGTCTTGCCGGTGCCGGCCGGACCGATGCCGAAGGTGATGGCGCTGTGCTGCATCGCCTCGACGTAGCTGTCCTGCCCCTTGGTGCGCGGGTGGACGCCGTCGGGCAGCGCCCGGCCGGCGACCTTCCCGTTCGCCTCGGGCGCGGCGTCGCGTTCGCTGACCGGCAGGGCGTCGTCGAAGATCCGGCGCAACAATTCCTCGGAGAGCTGCCCGTCGCGCTTCCAGACGCCGATGGCGCGCTTCAGCGCGTGGCCGGCCTCGTCAACGGCGCTCTCCTCGCCGACCAGCTTGATGCCATCGCCGCGGACGACGACGTCGACGCCGAAGCGCTGGCGGAGGCGGCGGAGATTGCGGTCGGACGGGCCGAACAAGGCGCGGAGCAGTTCCTCGTCTTCGATCGGGATCAGCTGCTCCATGCGCCGGTCGGCCCTCCTGCGCCGCGGGTTCGCGGTGGAGGAATGGTAGCAGAGCCCCGGGAGGCCCGCCCGTCGCCCGGCAGCGCGGGCGCGTCGGACCGCGCGTGGGCGCCCGCCGTCGACGTCAGCCGTCGAGCAGCCGCAACGCGGCGTACCCGGCCGGCAGCGCGAACAGGAGCGAGTCGACCAGGTCGAGCGCGCCGCCGAACTCGGGCAGCAGCTGCCCCGAGTCCTTCACTTTCGCCGCCCGCTTCCAGAGCGACTCGAACAGGTCGCCGACGTGGCCGGTCACGAACAGGAGCGCTCCCACCGCGAGTCGTTCGCCGCCGCTGAAGCGCCCGGCGCCGAACCGCTCGAGCAGCCACCACGCCACCGCCATCGTCGCGAGCAACCCGCCGACGCCGCCTTCGATCGTCTTGCCCGGCGAGACGTGCGGGATGAGCCGCGTGCGGCCGAGCGCCTTGCCGGCGAGGTAGGCGCCCATGTCGCCCGCCTTGGCCGCGAGGATCAGCGCGAACAGGAGGCCGGTGCCGAAGTCGTAGACGATGTCGAGCAGCGTCGAGAGCAGCTGCGCGACCAGCAGGAACAACGCCGCGCCGCCCGCCCGCAGGACGCCGCGCTCGACGTCGCGATCGCGCAGCAGCAGCGCCGCGACGAAGGTGGCGACGGCCGTGGACAGCGCCGCATGCCACGCCGGGCGCGGCTCGCACGACTGCAGTTCGACCGCCACCTTGCCAAGCAGGAGCGCCGCGCCGGCCGCCAGCAGGGGCAGCCGCGGCAGGAGGCACCCCGCCTTCGCCAGCAGGTCGAGCAGCTCGCGCAGCGAGGCGAGCGCGATCGCCACCGCCAGCAGCGGCGACCAGATCGGCAGCCCGCCCGACGCGCCCCGGCCGTGGTCGAGCCGGAGCGCGCCGCCCACCAGGACGATCAGCAGCACGCTGAAGACGAGTCGCTTGGCGAAGCGCGAATCCACGGCGGCGGCGCGGCTCAGCGGAAGATGGTCTGGTCGCGCGCGGGACCGACCGAGAGGATGGTGGCGCGCACGCGGAGGAAGTCCTCGAGGAAGTCGACGTATTCGCGCGCCGCTGCGGGGAGGTCGTCGACGCGCCGCACGCCCGACACGTCCTCTTTCCAGCCCGACAGCGTCTCGTAGCGCGGCTTCACCTTGTCCAGCGTGGTCACGCCGACCGGGAAGCGGTCGGTCACGTGGCCGGCGATCTCGTAGCCGGTGCAGACGCGGAGCTTGTCGTAGCCCGACAGCGTGTCGAGCTTGGTCAGGGCCAGCGAATCGACGCCGTTGACCTGGACGGCGAAGCGTGCGGCGACACCGTCGAACCAGCCGCAACGCCGCGGCCGTCCGGTGACGGCGCCGAACTCCCCGCCGCGCTCGCGCAGCAACTGCGCCTCGGCGTCGGGCAGCTCGGTCGGGAACGGCCCCGCGCCGACTCGCGTCGTGTAGGCCTTCGCGACGCCGAGCACCTCGCCGACCCGCTTGGGCGCGATGCCGGTGCCGGCCGTGATGCCGAGCGCGGAGGAGTTCGACGAGGTGACGAACGGGTAGGTGCCGAAGTCGATGTCGAGCTGCATCCCCTGCGCGCCCTCGATGAAGACGTACTGCCCGGCGTCGAGGCAGTCGCGCAACAGGTGGAAGGTGTCGGCGACATAGGGCTCGAGGCGCACCGCGTAGGCGCGGAATTCGGCCAGCATCGCCGCGAAGTCGAGCGGCTCGGCGCCGTAGAGCGCCTTGAGCAGCGTGTTCTTCTCGCGGACGTTCGCCTCGAGGCGCGCGGCGAACCGCGCCTCGTCGTAGAGGTCGCCCACGCGCAAGCCGACGCGTGCGATCTTGTCGGCGTAGCAGGGACCGATGCCGCGCCCGGTCGTGCCGATGCGGGTGCCACCCTTCACGCCTTCGGAGGCGCGGTCGATCGCCTTGTGGTACGGGAAGACGAGGTGGGCCGCCGCGCTGACGAAGAGGCGACCGCCGAGGTCGATGCCGCGCTTCTGGAAACCGTCGATCTCGGTCAGGAGCTGCGCCGCGTCGAGCACCATCCCGTTGGCGATGACGTTCTTCTTGCCGGGGTGGAGGATCCCCGACGGCAGCAGGTTGAAGACGAACTTCTCCTGCCCGACGACGACGGTGTGGCCGGCGTTGGCCCCGCCCTGGTAGCGGACGACGACGTCGGCCTTCGAGGCGATGAGGTCGAGGATCTTGCCCTTGCCCTCGTCGCCCCACTGGGCACCGATCACGCTCAGGACGGGCATTCTCGCTCCCCTTCGGGCGCCGCTGCGGCGCAGTGAAGGTGCTCGATGCTAGCCGCATGCACGGAACTTTCTTCCGGAGCCGCGTCCACGCCGACGCCGAGCGGCGGGACGATCGGATGGCCATCAAGCCACGGTTGCATCCGTCCCGAAGGGGAGCGCATCGCCGCGATCCCCGTCGGCGCAGCCGGATCCCGCCATGCCGCACGCGAAGCCGCGAGACGACGACCACCCCGCCCCCGCCGAGCGCCGCGTCGGCGAGCGGGTCCGGGCGCGGACCCTGACCGACGGCACCATCGCCGAAAATGGCGGCGAACCGGTCAGCTCGTTCCTCGGGTCGACCGTCGACCTGTCGCTCGGCGGCGCCTGCGTGCGCACCTACGAGTCGCTCACCGCCGGCATGCGCCTGTCGCTGCGCTTCCGGTTGCTCGACGGCGACCTCAGCGCCGTTGGCGAGGTCACCCACGTCACCGTCGACCCGATCGGCTGCCGCATGGCGGGCGTGCGCTTCGATGCGCTCCCCCCCGCCGATCACGAGCGCCTGCGCGTCCACCTCGCGCGCGTTCGCCCGGCGGCGACGGCGGCGCTGGACGCCGTGCTGACGCCCGACGTCGTGCTCAAGCCGACGTCGTGAGCGAGCCGGCCGCGCGCCGGGCGGCGAACCGAGTCGGACCGCTCGAAGCCCGGCCGATCAGGCCGAGAACGACTTCCCGCAGCCGCAGCCGCCGCTGGCGTTCGGGTTCTTCACGGTGAAGCCGGAGCCCTGCAGTGAGTCGACCCAGTCGACCTGGACGCCGTCGAGGTAGGGCAGGCTCATCGGGTCGACCACCACCTCGAACTCGGGGCAAGGGGTGACGTCGTCGCCTTGCTGCTTGTCCGAGAAGGTGAAGCCGTACTGGAAGCCCGAGCAGCCGCCGCCCTGGACGAAGATGCGGAGCGCCTTGCCCTTCAGCGCGGCATCGGCGTCGATAAAGCCCTTGACTGCCTTCTGGGCGGAAGCGGAGAGCATGATCATCGCGGGGAGGCTCCTGGCACCGCGGGCGCTGGGTGCGCGCCGCGAATCGGGCGGTTCTTCTAGGCGCGATCCGGCGCGCCCGCAAGTGCGGCGCCGGTTCCCTCCGCCAGCGGCTCCACCGGCCGCAGCACCCGGGCGATCGCGGCGCGGATCGTCTCCAGCGTGAATGGCTTGTTCAGCACCGCGTTGCCGTCCTGCTGCGCGACGCGGACCACCTCGCCCGACAGCGAATCGCCGGTGAGGAAGACCACCTTGCCGCGGTATTGCGGCCCGATCGCGCACAGCTGCGCGTAGAGCTGTTCGCCGCCGGCGCCGGGCATGCGCCAGTCGGAGAAGACCAGGTCGAACTCGGCGTCGCGCAGGCGCTCGAGCGCCTCGGCGACGCCGCCGGCCACGCTGACGGTGTGGCCGTCGCCACCGAGGAACGCCTGCATCAGCTCGAGGATGATCGGCTCGTCGTCGACGACAAGGATGCGCGAGCGGGCGATCGGCGCGACCTCTCCGGTCGCCTTCACCAGCGCGGCGCTGCCCGACGGCTGGGCGACCACCGGCAGGTCGATGCGGAAGGTCGATCCCTCGCCCGGCCGGCTGCTCACGGTGAGCGTGCCGCCATGCTCGCGGACGATGCCGTAGCTCAGCGAGAGGCCGAGGCCGGTCCCCTTGCCGACGCCCTTGGTGGTGAAGAACGGATCGAAGATCCGGCGCATCACGTGGTCGGGCATGCCGCAGCCGTTGTCCTGCGCCTCGAGCACGATCCGCCCGCCGGCGGCGCGCGTGCGCAGCGTGATCACGCCGGGCCGCTTCGCCTCGACGATCGCGTGCTGCGCGTTGGTCATCAGGTTGATCAGCACCTGCTGCAGCTGGAACGAGTCCATCATCGAGTCGGGCAGCGCCGGGTCGAGCTCCTGCTCGAGACGGACGTTGGCGAGGCGCAGCTGGTACGAGAGCAGGTCCCCGGTCGACTGCACCACCTCGTTCAGGTTGGCGCGCACGCGCTCCGCCTGGTGGCGGCGGGCGAACTTGAGCAGGCCGTCGATGATCTTCTTGCAGCGCTGCGCGTGCGTGTAGATGTGGCGGACCTCGTCCTTCTGCTCGGCCGGCAGCTCCTCCGCCAGCAGCAGCTGGGCGAAGCCGAACACCGCGGTGAGCGGGTTGTTCAGCTCGTGCGCCACGCCCGAGACCAGCTCGCCGATGGCCGAGAGCTTCTCGTTCTGGGCCACCTGCGCCTCGAGCCGGCGCCACTCGGTCACGTCGCGCGCCACCACCACCGTGCCGAGCAGGCGGTCGTCGACCGCGCGGATCGGCGCCAGCGCCAGCGCGATCGCGCGCGGCTGCCCGTCGCGGTCGGCCAGCTGCACCTCGGCCTCCGAGCGCCGGAATTCGCGCAACGAATGGACGAAGGCGCTGCGCGCCGCGTCCTCGATGAACGGCAGGACCTCGCCGTCCCGCGGCTGCGCGCCGGCCGCGGTCGGGCCGAACAGCGCATCGGCGGCGCGGTTGCGATGGAGCAGCTCGCCGCGCAGCCCGAGCGTCAGCACGGGGACGTCGACGCTGTTGACCACGTCGTGCAGGAGGTGCGCGCGGTCTTCCGACTCGGCGTGGGCGGAGACGTCGCGGATCTGCTGCAGCAGCTTGCCGGCGAAGCCGCGCGGGCCGAACAGCGGGAAGGTCGTGACCTCGAAGCGGCGCGCCCCGCGGGCGTCGCGGACCAGCTCGAAGCGCGCCTTGCGCTTCGACCACGCCTGCGACACCGTGCACGCCGAGCAGTCGTCGTGGCCGAGGTACGCCTCGCAGCAGGTCTTGCCGAGGATCCGGTCGCCGAACACCGCGATCGCCACGTGGTTGGCCGCGACCACCCTGCGACCGTCGCCGATGACCACCAGCGGGTCGGGCATCGACTCGAAGAAGCTCTCGAGGTACTCCTCCGAGCTCTCGAGCAGGTCGTGGATCGAGCGGCGCTCCATGCGGTCGATCGCGAACAGGATCATCACCGTCCCCGACGTCTTGAGCATCAGCTCGGGGACGACGTCGTCGCGGAACAGGCCGAGCAGGCAGCCGCCGGCGCCGAGCAGCAGCACCAGCGCGCCGAGCAGCAGCAGCGGGTGGTGGCTGTCGAGCGTGCGCGCGCGGACGCGCGACGCGGCGTAGAGCAGGATCCCGGCCACCGTGATCACGTTCAGCGCCAGCTCGGCGAGGCGCATCTGGTGCTGCGCGAACAGGCTCTCGAAGGCGAGCCCGGCCAGGAAGATCAGGGGCAGCGACAGCGCGCCCCACGAGTCGGCCGCGGGACGCAGGAGCGGCCGCAGCCGCCCGGGATGCGCGCGTTGTCGCAGCGCGATCTCGTGGCCTTGTTCCGTCGCCCGCCCCTCGCCCATCGTCGCACCCCGGTTGCCGTGGTCCGAACGAGGGGGGTCGGATGGCGCGGGCGCGCGACTTGACGCGACGCCGCGATCGGGAAGGGCTTTCCGTCGCGGCGCTTCAGCGCCGCGAGTCGAGCTGCGGCAGGTCGGTCGAGACGATCGCCGCGTCGGGGTCGCGCGCCAGCGCGAGTCCGCAGATCTCCTCGAGCAGCAGCCCCTCGACCACGACGTCGGAACCGAGCTCCACCCAGGTGACCGGCGTCGCCGCCGCCGGGTCGAACTCGCGCCGCGTCAGCGGCACGAGAAGCGCGATCTCATGGCCGTCCGCGACGGCCTGCACGTCCACGGCGCAGCGCTGGCGGAGCACCTTGCCGCGGATCACCGCCTCGACTTCGCCGGTCTCGATCTTCCCGGCCGCGGCGTCGATGCGGATCTGCGTGCCGGCGTAGCGACGCACCACGACCTGCCGGCACCATTCGAACAACGCGGCCCGGTCGACGCCGGCGATGACGACCCGCTTCCACGCGAGGTCGGGCGCGCTGCGACAGCCCGCGAACGGCAACAGCCACGCCGCCGCCAGCGCCAGCAGCGCGCGGGATGCGGCGGCCGGCGGTCGACTCCTCGGCGTCGCCACCGGATCACACCTCGACGTAGACGGTCGACCCCTCGACGCTGGCGGAGTACTGGGAGACGCAGACCGCCGGATTGCGCGTCGACTTGCCGGTGGCGAGCTCGAATTGCCAGCCGTGCCACGGACAGCTGACGACGTCCCCGAGCAGCGGGCCGTCGGCCAGCGGTCCGCCGCGATGCGGACAGGTGTTGTCGATGGCGTGCCAGCGGTCGGCGACCCTGAACACGGCGATCTGGCGGTCGGCGACTTCGAAGCTCTTGCCGCGGCCGGCGGGGATCTCGGAGACATCGGCGACCGCATGGCGGGTCGGCATCGGGCGTCCTCGGTAGTGGTGGAACGGCGCGGCCACCCGTCTGGGCGGCGGCGCGAGGGCGGCATGGTCTAGCAATCGCCCCCGGCGCTGTCCTTCCCGCCGAGCGCGAACAGCCGTCGCAGCGCCGCCACCACCGCGCGCGGACCGTCGCCCGCGAGCGCTTCCTTCGCCGCGGCGAGCGCGGGGGGCGTGGCTCCGGGCGCCGCCAGCGAGTGGCCGGCGCCGCGCAGCAGCTCGACATCGTTCGCGTCGTCCCCCACCGCGACGATCTCCGCCGGCTCGACGCCGTGGCGCCGCGCGACGAAGCGGATGCCCTGCCACTTGTCGGCGCGCCGCGAGAGCAGCTCCGCGCGGAAGCCGGGGACCGCCATCTCGCGCTGGACGAAGCCGCGCACGGTCGGGACCGCCGCTTCCACGGCCGCGACCAGCGCGGTCATCGCCGCTGCGCTGCCGTGGGTCACGACGCGCAGCACGGCCTCCCCGGCGACGGTGGCGAGCGGCGGCGCCACCCGCGTCAGGTGCGCGCTGGCGTACCGGCCGTACCACGCGAGGAACCCGGTCGGGTCGGGCGCGCCATCCTCGTGCAGGATCTCGCGCGGGCCGCGCGGCGCGTCGGTGAACCAGACCGGCGCGAGACCGCGCTCGCGCAGGCGCGCGACGATGCCGGCGATCTCGGCGGGAGCCAGCGGCGTCGCGGCGAGCGTGTCCGCGCTGGCGATGTCGGCCACCAGGGCGCCGTTGTGGACGACGCAACTGCCGACGAGGCCCGCCCCGCGCAGCCGCGGGAGCGCGCTCCACAGCCGCCGCCCGGTCGCTGCCGCCACCACGATCCCGCGCGCCGCCAGCTCCCGCAGGCAGGCGGCGCTCGCGGCCGCGAGCGAGCCGTCGGCCTCGAGCAGGGTGCCGTCGAGGTCGAACGCCAGCATGCGGTACCGACAGTCCATCCGGGCGAGCCTATCATCCACCCGGTCACCCGCCCCGCACCGGAGGCCGTCATGCCGTCCCCCACCCCACGCTCGCGCCGCCCGCTGAGTCTGCCCGCCGCGCTGCTCGTCGCGCTGGCCGGCGCGGCAGCGGCGCTGCCGCCGCCGTTCGCGGCGGCCGCCGCGCCGAGCCCCTGTCGCGCCGCGGCGGCGACCGACTGGATCGCCATCGCGCCGGTGCGCGACGAGGCGACGATGCAGCGGCTGGCGCGCGACTTCGACCTGCGCGGCCGCTTCCAGGACTTCGCGCTGGCGCAGGGCGACGCGGCCGACCTGGCGCGAGCGCAACGCCGCTTCCCGCAGAGCCGATGGCTCGGCGCCATCGTCCCCGGCGAGCGGCTCCTCGCGGTCACGCTGCTTCCCGGCGAGACGCTCCGGCCGGTGCCGGGGCTGCGCGTGCTCGACCAGTCGCAGACGCAGGTCATGATCGGCCTGCCGCCGGATCTCGCCTTCGACCTCCACGAGCTGGTCATCGACCGCACGCGCGAGCCGTTCCACGACGGCGTCATCCTCGTGCCGCAGCGGCGGATGAGCCCGGCGCGCGGCTCGCGCCACCAGCCGACGCCGCCCACGCGTGCCCCGTCGGTGGCGGATCCACGCGTCAGCGCGATCGTCGGCGCGGTGGTGCAGGCCAACCTCGACGCCGACGTCAGCCATTACTCGAAGAACTTCAAGACGCGCCGCTCCGACCAGCCGGAGGCGGACAGCGCCGAGGCCGACCTGCTGGCGCGCTTCCAGTCGCTCGGCTTGGCCGCCACGACGCACGACTTCGACGGCAACTCCGACAACGTCATCGCCGAGCTGCCGGGCGCGCTCGATCCGCAGAAGGTCGTGCTGGTCGGCGCGCACTACGACTCGATCAACCACGCCGGCTCCACCGCCAAGGCGCCGGGAGCGGACGACAACGCCAGCGGCACCGCCGCCGTGCTCGAACTGGCGCGCATCTTCGTCGCCTCCGGCCAGCAGTTCCGCTACACCGTCCGCTTCTGCCTGTTCGCGTCGGAGGAATTCGGGCTGGTCGGCTCCGACCACTATTCGGCCGACCTCGTCGCCGCCGGCGTCGAGGTGGTGGCGATGCTCAACACCGACATGAACGCCTATCGCGACCCGACCGACGCGCTCGACCTCGACATGGTCACCAACGACACGACCGGCTGGCTGACCGACGACCTCGTCCTGCTGTCGCAGCTCTACGTGCCGTCGCTGCCGGTGGTGAAGGGGCAGCTCTTCGGCGGCACGTCCGACCACAAGAGCTTCTACTACGACGGCTTCCCGGCCGCCTTCTACTTCGAGGACATCGACCGCTACTCGCCCTCGATCCACAGCGCGAACGACACCCATGGCAGCAGCGCCAACGACTTCCAGCTCGCCGCGCTCATCACGCAGTCGGTCGCGGCCGGGCTCGCCACCTACGCCGAGCCGATCGACCTGACGCTGACCCACGCACCGCTGGCCGACAGCGCCGATTCGTGGAATCCCCACGCCGTGCGGGTGACGACGACGTCGCACACGGCGGCCACGGCGACCGCCTGCGAGCTCACCTGGGACGCCGGGCTCGGCGCGACCACGGTGGCGCTGTTCGCCGCGGCAACTGCCGACGAATGGATCGGCGAGATCCCGCCGCAGCCGGTCGGCGCGCAGCTGTCCTACTGGCTGCTGGCGACCGACAGTGCCGGCAACATCGAACGGCTGCCGGCGTCGGGCAGCTTCAAGTTCCAGATCGGCCAGCAGACGACCTTCTGGTCCGACGACTTCGAAGGCGCCGCGCTCGGCTGGACTCACGGCGGCACCCAGGACGACTGGCAATTCGGCACTCCCGCCGGCAAGAGCACCGATCCGGCGGCGGCGCACTCGGGCGCCAAGTGCTGGGGCAACGACCTCGGCGGCAGCGGCTACAACGGCGAGTACCGGGCGAACGCCAGTTGCTGGCTCGACTCGCCGGCGCTGAACGGAACCGGCCAATCGAACGTCCACCTGCGCTACGCGCGCTGGCTCGGGGTCGAGGACGGCTTCTATGACGACGCCGAGATCCGGGTGAACACCCTCCTGCAGTGGAGCAACCCGGTCGGCGGCGGGACCGACCACCTGATCGATGACGCGTGGACGATCCACGACGTCGACCTGTCGTCGGTGGCCGACGGCAACCCGTCGTTCAAGGTGCGCTTCAAGCTGGTGAGCGACGGCGGCCTGCAGTTCGGCGGCTGGACCGTGGATGACGTCGAGCTCTACAGCATCGCGCCGGGCACCGAGCCGGAACTGTGGCGCGACGTGGGCGTGCTGTCGCTGCAGGCCGGCGGGACGTCGAACGTGGCGCTCAACCTCGGCGTCCCGTTCGCGGGGCGCAGCTATGCGCTCCTCGCGTCGATCTCGGGGACGACGCCCGGCCTCAACCTCGGCAAGACGCACGTGCCGCTCAACTTCGATGTCATCACCCAGCTCGGCATCGAGCTGCTGCCGTACCTGCCCGGCTTCCTCGGCGCGCTCGATGGCGCCGGGCGCACCACGGCGACCCTCGATCTCGACCCCGGCACCGACCCGGCCTTCGCTGGCGCGACCCTCCATCTCGCCGCGGTGACCCTCGGACCGACCGACCACGCGACCCTCCCGGTGGCGATCGAGTTGGCGCAATGACCGACGTCCCGGCCGCGGACGGCCTGCCGGGAGGCCGCGCATCCCCCATGCTGCAGCAGTACTTCGGGGTGAAGCGCCAGTACCCCGAGGCGCTGCTCTTCTTCCGCATGGGCGACTTCTTCGAGCTGTTCTTCGAGGACGCCCGCGTCGCCGCGCGCGTGCTCGGCATCGCGCTGACCTCGCGCAGCAAGGAGCAGGAGATCCCGATGGCCGGGGTCCCGGTGCGCACGGTCGACGCCTACCTGCGTCGGCTGATCGCGGCCGGCCACACCGTCGTCGTCTGCGACCAGGTCGAGGATCCGAAGCAGGCGAAGGGGCTGGTCGATCGGCAGGTCACCCGCATCGTGACGCCCGGCACGATCCTCGAGGACGCGCTGCTCGAGGGCGGGCGGCACAACTTCGTCGCCGCGCTGCAGCTCGAGCGGCATCCGGGCGCATCCGACAGCGCCGACGCGGGCGCCGGCGCGACCGCCGCGCTGGCCTGGCTCGACCTCTCGACCGGCCGGTTCGAGGCGGCGAGCTTCGGCGCCGAGCGGCTGCGCGACGAGCTCGCCCGCCTCGCGCCCGCCGAACTGCTGCTGCCGGCAGGCTGGAAGGAGCGCCCGCCCGCCGAGGCGGCGTTCCTCGTGGCCGCGCGCGACGAGGGTCCGGCGCTGGCGTGGCGCCCGGACCACGAGTTCTCGGCCGAACTCGGCCGCAAGGCGCTGTGCGAGCAGTTCCGCGTCGGCGACCTCGCCGGCTTCGGCCTCGAACCCGACGACCCGGTGATCGCGCCGGCCGCGGCGTTGCTCCACTACGCGCGCGAAACGCAGCGCGGTGCCATCGACCACGTGGCGCGGCTGCGGCGGCGGGCCGAAGCCGGCGCGATGCGGCTCGACCGCGCGGCGGTGCAGGCGCTCGAGCTGTTCGAGACCACGCGCGAGCGGCGGCGCGAAGGCTCCCTGCTGGCGGTGGTCGACCGCACGCG
>VGYY01000111.1 GCA_016872815.1 Planctomycetota bacterium | reverse complement strand
TGGAGGACCGACGCCGGGGTGCATGCGCTCGGGCAGCTCGCGGCGTTCGCTGCCGTCACCCGGCTCGACGCCGGCGCGATCCGCCGCGCGCTCAACGCGCTGCTGCCCGCCGCGATCCGCGTGGTCGCTGCCGACGAGCGCGCGGCGGCGGTCGATCCGCGGCGCAGCGCCTGGCGCAAGACCTACGTCTACCAGCTCCACGTGGGGGAACTGCTGCCGCCGGAACGGCGTCGCCACTTCGTCCATGCCGGCTCCGCGCTCGACGTGGCGGCGATGCGCGCGGCGGCGCGGCTCCTGCACGGTGAACACGACTTCACCAGCTTCGCGCGCGCCGAGGCGACGCGGCGCGGCGCGGTGCGGCGGCTGTTCGCCGTGCGCGTCGCGAGGATCCCGCGCGGCGTCCGGCTGTTCTTCACCGGGTCGGGCTTCCTGTACAACATGGTCCGGACGCTCGCTGCGGCGCTGGTCGCCGTCGGACAGGGGCGCTGCCGGCCCGAGGCGGTCGCAGCGATGCTCGCCGCGAAGGACCGCGCTTCGGCGCCGGCGACGCTCCCTCCCGAGGGGCTCTGGCTGTGGCGCGTCGACCTTAGGCAACCTTGAAAGGGACACTCGTGGCGATCTCCATCACGATCCGCAGCGGCGACGCACCGGCCGACCTGAACCAGTTCGCGGAAGAGAAGTGCGCGCGGCTGGAGAAGTTCCTGCGCGATCCTCCGCGCGTCGAGTTCGTGCTGAAGAAGGACCACACGAAGTGGAGCGGCGAGGCGACGCTGCACGGATCGCGCCACCACGAGCGGCTGGTGGCGCACGACGCCCACGCGGACGCGCATGGCTGCGTCGAACTGCTGGTCGAGAAGCTGGAGCGCCAGCTCGAGAAGAGCAAGCAGAAGCGCAAGGACCACCGCGGGCCGAGCTTCGCCGACGCGCCGAAGCCGAGCCGCAAGGACCCGGCGGCAGGCGACGCCGAGCCGACCTACGAGGAGATCGTGCGGCGCGCACGCGACGGCGGGAAGTGAGCGGGCGGCCGTGCCCCGCGTGGTACGCGTCACCGTGCTGCGCAACGAGCACGGACTCCACGCTCGCCCGATCCAGAAGCTGATCGCGACGACGCGGGGCTTCGCGGCGGCGGTGATGATCCGTTGCGGGACGAAGCGGGCGAATGGCCGCAAGATGCTCGAGATGCTGATGCTGGCGGCGCCGAGCGGCACCGAGATCGAGTTCGACGCCGACGGCGAGGACGCAGAGGCGCTGGTCGACGCGCTCGTCAGCCTGGTCGACTTGCGTTTCGGCGAAGCCGCTCCGGGCTGATCCGCGCCCCGGGGAGGCGCGCCCGACGCACCCGCTCCGTACGTGCGGGTCGCGCCGATGCCACGATTCGTCCCGTCCGGCCCCGGTCCCGCGCGCTCAAGCTGCCGGGGGGCGCGAGACGAAGATCGTTCCGATCCGGCTCGTTGCCGCACCCCGCGCGACCCCGGAGGCGGAGGCGGCGATGGCCCTGTTCCGGCGCAGTCCGACCCTGCTCGGCATCGATCTCGGCAGCGACAGCATCAAGGCGATCGAGGCGGTCAGGGAGAAGGGCCGCCTGCGCGTGACCGGCTTCGGCCGGGTCGAACTGCCCACCCCGGACGCGCGCGCCGACGCCCTGGCCGACCTGCTGCGCCACTGCGGCTTCCGCAGCAAGCGCGTGGCGACTTCGGTTTCCGGCCGTTCGGTGATCGTCCGCTACCTCAACATGGTGGACATCCCCGACGAGAACCTGAAGACCGCGATCCGCTACGAGGCCGACCGCTACATCCCGTTCGACCTGAACGAAGTCGTGCTCGACTGCCACCGGATCGAGGACGCGCCCGGCGTCGGCGCCAACGAGATGAAACTGCTGCTGGTCGCGGTGAAGCGCGAAGTGGTCGACGAGCACTTGCGCCTGATCCAGGGCGCGGGCCTGCAGCCGCAGGTGATCGACGTCGACGCCTTCGCGCTGGGCAACGCCTTCGCGCTGGGCGGGCCGACCTACGAGCTCGCTGCGGGCAAGGTCGTCGCCCTGGTCGACATCGGCGCGAGCAAGTCCGTCGTCGACATCGTCCGCGGCGGAGAGAGCTACTTCACCCGCGAGGTCTACGTCGGCGGCAACGACGTGACCAACGCGATCGCCAAGCGCTTCGGCATCGAGACCTTCGAGGGCGAGCAGCTGAAGCGGCAGCCGGCCAGCCGCGAGCAGGAGATCGCCGAGGCGGTGGCGCAGAGCCTCGAGGATCTCGGCAACGAGATCCACCTGTCGTTCGACTACTACGAGAACCAGTCGGACAGCAAGGTCGAGGAGGTCTTCGTGAGCGGCGGCGGCAGCCGCGTGCCCGGACTCGAGGAGACCTTCGAGCGCATCTTCGAGCGGCGCGCGATGACCTGGAATCCGCTCGAGGGCTTCGACCTCGACCCGGGACTCGATCACCAGGCGCTGCTCGAGTGCGCGCCGTCGCTGGCCGTGGCGGCGGGTCTCGCCGCGCGCGTCAGCGCCTGAGACAGGGAGTCGCGCCATGATCCAGATCAACCTGCTTCCCGACGAACTCCGCCGCGGCGGCCGCTCGAGTCCGCACGCGCTCGGGCTCCTGTTCGTGGCGTCGCTGCTGTGCTTCGGCGCGCTCGGCACCGCCGGCTTCCTCTGGTTCAACGTGCGCGCCGACCGTCAGGGGCGCGTCGACATCGCGAAGGAGCAGCTCGACAACCTGGCGCCGCGCGCCAAGTACGCCGACTCGCTGGCGCAGGAGAAGGCGGAGTTCGAGAAGCGCAACAAGACGATCGGCGAGATCGCCGCGTCGCGCATCGTCTGGACCCGCAAGCTCGATCGCCTCGGCGAGATCATCGCCCATGACTCGACCCAGCGCGGCCACCGCATCTGGCTGTCGTCCGTCGACGTCGACGCGCGGACCGACTCGAGCCGCGCCGGCGTGGAGATCAAGGGCTTCTCGTCCGGCAGAGACCTCGACGGCGTGTCGAACTTCCACGAGGACCTGAAGACGGACCCGGTGTTCAAGGAGGGGTTCGTCGCGTTCACGACGCCGGAGAGCAAGCTCGGCGACGCCGAGGAGGAGCTCGACCCGCCGGTCAAGCGCGAGTTCAACTTCGAGATCCGCCTGCCGGAGAAGGAGAAGAAGGCGCCGGTGCGCAAGACGGCCCCGCCGAAGAAGCCGGCGGCGACGGGCTCGTGACGGGAAGCGGGGAGGAAACGGCGTGAAGCGCAAGCTCGAACTCCACCGGCACCACAAGGCCTTCCTGGCCTTCGCGGGCATCCTCTTCGCCGGGTCGGCGGCCGGCTCGTGGTTCACCTGGAAGGAGTGCGGCGACCTCGAGGCCGAGGCTGCCGCGATCACCGACCAGGTCGGCGCGATGAAGAAGAAGGTCGCGGGCATCGACGATCTCGAGACCGAGGTCATCGTGCTGCGCGAGAACGTCGCCGGCTACATCCGCATCCTGCCGAACGACGCCGAGGTCAACGAGTTCTTCCGGACCATCAACGCGTTCCAGCGCGATTCCGGGATCACCATCGACAACCTCGAGCCGCAGCGCGCCCGCACCAAGCTGCAGACGTCGCAGGTCTTCGACCGCGCCGAATACAAGATGAAGTTCACCGCGACGTTCCGCCAGCTGCTCAAGTTCATCGAGCGGCTCGAGAACCACGAGCGGTTCGTCAGCATCTCCGAGGTGAAGGTCAAGGCGGGCAAGCGCGACGAGAAGCAGCCCGGCGAGCCCGTGCACGACGTCGACCTCTCGCTGGTCACGTACGTCTACCTCGGCGACGCGGCGGGGAAGTCGGTGTCGATCCCGGCCTTCGAGCGCAAGCGCGACCGCATGCTCGATCGCATCGCCGAGGCGCGCGAGGACCTCGCGCTGGAGCGATTCCAGCTGCTCTCCGACGCGATGCGGCGCGACCCGCTGGTGGATCCGCGGCGGCGCCGCGACGAATCCGGGCGCAACGCCCCCGGCATCGAGGACCAGCGCGCCCTGTTCAACCGCGTGACGGCGCGGCTCGACGAGGCCAACCAGCTGCTCGACCTGATGGCCGAGACGAAGAACGTGATCCGCGAGATGGAGCTGCGCGTCCAGGCGATCAACCTCGTCGCCGAGCTGCAGGGCCAGGCCGACGAGGTCGGCGTCCGCGGCGGGTTCACCGACGCGCTGCTGCGCCGTGACTGGGAGAAGAAGGTCCTCCCCGACCTCGCGAAGCTGCGCGAGCGAGTCGGCGGACAGGCCGCGCCCGAAGGGCTGGCCGGACGGCCGACCCGCGTGCGCCAGCTCGAGCAGGCGCTCGCGACGATGGAGGCGCACTACGAGGCGGGCGACTACGCCGCCTGCGTCAAGGATTTCGAGCTGGTCCGCATCTCCGGCGGCGGCAACGGCGCCGATCCGCGCGTCGTCGCGCTCGAGGGGCAGATGGAGCGCTACTACCTCGCGGCGCAGACCGCCGTCGAGTTCGGCAAGAAGCAGCTCGACGTGACCGGTCTCGTCGTCGAGCAGGGCGCGGAATCGGTGGCGATCATCAACCACGTGGTCTACCGCGCCGGCGAAGCCGTCGAGGACGACCTCGTGCTGCTCGAGATCCACGAGGATCGTCTGGTCTTCGAGTACCGCGGGGTGCCGCTGACCTACGACCTGTGAGGCGGTTCGCGACCGGAGGAATCGCTCGCCGCTGCGACGGGCGGGCGCGAAGAATGTGGCCGGGAGGCCCGGGAGAACGACGGATGGCTGCAAACCGGAATGGCTCGATCGCGGCGGGTTCGCTGGCGCTGCTTCTCGCAGGCGCCACCCCGGCGGAGGCGCAGGTGGTGGGCGAGGGGCGCCCGCTGGCCAACTCGGTCGACCAGGGCGCGATGATCACGCTCGACGTGGCCGAGCGGCCGCTCGAGGACGTGCTCGACCACATCCGCAACAAGGTCGGCATCACCATCGTGTCGCCGGTCGGCGCCGATGCGCGGGTCTCGGTGAAGCTGCGCGACGTGCCGTGGGCCGAGGCGCTGGTCATCATCGCCGAGCACGCCGGCTGCATCGCGACGCAGGACAGCGCGAAGCTGTGGCGCGTCGAGAAGCCGCCGCGCGTGACCATGTCCTTCCAGGCGGAGGACATCAAGAAGGTCATCGAGGCGATCGCCAAGTACGGCAACGCCAACATCGTCGTGTCGGAGAAGGTCAAGGGCAGCGTGACGATGGTCATCAACGACCGTCCGTGGCGCGACGCGCTCGAGGCCGTGATCAAGACCAACGGCTACTTCCTGGTGCAGGAGGATCGCGGGATCCTGCGGGTCGTCGACCAGGAGGGGCTCTCGACCCACACCGAACGCCGGCTGTTCCCGCTGCGCTACCTGCGGCCGAAGGGCACCTACACCGCGCAGATCGAGAGCGAGTACATCGAGAAGCGCCAGCTGTCGGCGTCCCAGTCCGGCGGCGGCGCCCAGTCGCTGGCCGAGCAGGTGAAGCGCCGCTTCCCGCTGTTCGAGGCGCTCGAGAAGATGAAGAGCAAGGAAGGCGAGATCGACTACCTCGAGGACCAGAACGCGATCCTCGTCCTCGACACCAAGCCGGTGCTGGACGAGATCGGCCGTTTCCTCGAACGGCTCGACGTCGAGCCGGCGCAGATCCACATCGACGTCCGCTTCGTGACCACCACGAACAACTCGTCGCGCGACCTCTCCTTCGGCTTCGACCAGGGCTTCAACGCCTCGATCACCGGCGCCAGCCGCACCAGCCGATTCCCGTTCAATCTCGGTCCCGGCAGCTTCGGCGACAACCTGCTGCCCGGCCGCACCACCGACAACGTCGGCCTCGACAACACCACGAGCCTGGTCACTCCGGGGTCGCTCGACTTCTCGGCGACCTCGTTCGCCATCCGCCTGATCAAGGAGGACAAGAGCGCGCAGATCATCCAGGCGCCGACCATCACGACGGTGGACCACCGCGAGGCGACCATCTTCGTCGGCGAGCAGGTGCCGTACGCCGAGGCCGAGGCGGCGTCGAGCCAGTCGGGCGGCCTGCAGCTGTCGGTGAAGGAGGGCAAGAGCTCGCCGGTCGACACCGGCTTCCAGCTGCTGGTGATCCCGCACGTCGTGCCGGGCAGCAACAAGGTGCTGATGAACGTCATCCCGCAGGCGCGCACGCTCACCGGCACCACCGATCCCGAGCACGTCGGCTTCGACCTGTTCACGGTCGGCGCCGGTGCCGTGGGCAGCGGCTCGATCCAGCTGCCGCGCGTGGGCGAGCAGACCATCGTCACCCACCTGATGCTGGAGAATGGCCAGACCGGCATCGTCGGCGGCCTGATCCAGAACTCGACCAACCGCACCGAGAAGAAGGTCCCGTTCCTCGGCGACCTCCCGCTGCTCGGCGAGCTGTTCAAGAGCACGATCGACAGCGACGACGAGCGCAAGCTGCTGGTGTTCGTCACGCCGTGGATCGTCGAGTCGTCCGACAAGACGGACGACAAGCTGAAGTCGGTGATCGAGAGCTACCAGCGCTCCTCCGCGCTCGAGTGGGAGGAGATGGCGGGCGGCGCCGGCTGATCGGGCGCCACGCCGCCGCGAACCGCGAGTATCCTGCGACGCCCTCGACCAGCCGGTCGGGGGCGTCGTCGTTCCGTGGGGACGCCGCGCCGCCGCCGCCCGCGCGCCCGCGCCCGCTGGCGCCGCCCTTCCCGGGTCCCGAATGACCGCCGCGCGCCCCGACCACCCGGTGACGCTGATCGTCCGCAAGGGCGGCGAACTGGCGTGGCTCGGCCACCTCGATCTGGCGCGCGCCATCGAACGCGCGCTGCGGCGGGCCGAGTTCCCGCTGCGCTTCACCGAGGGATTCCATCGGCGGATCCGCATGCGGTTGCCGGAGCCGCTGCCGCTCGGGGTCGGCTCGGACGCGGAGCGTTACGTCGTGCGCTTCGGTTCCCCGGTGGCGCCGGCGGCGGTCATCGCCCGGCTGGAGGGGCGCCTGCCGGTCGGATTGCAGGTGCTGGCGGCGTGGGCGGGCGAGCATCCCGAGGCGTTGGACGCGGCGCTGCGGCTGGCCTGTGACGCCGAGTCGGCCGAGGCGCTGGCGGCCGCCCTGGCGGCCCTGCCGCCAGCGATTCCCGGATGGAGCGGCAGCTGGCGAGCGCTCGACCCGGTGGTTCCCGCCGCCGACGGCGGCGGGCAGGTGGTGCTGGAACTGACCGCTCCCGCCGGCACCCGCGTCTCCGTCGGCCGCTTCCTCGAGGCGCTGCGCCAGGCGCATCCGGCGGGACTGGCGCTGCGTTCGGTCACCCGCCGCGTGGCTTGGCAGTCGCAGGATCCGTCGCTAGCATCCCCGGCCCCTTTTCTCCCGGCGCCCCCGGGAAACGAGGGCGCCGGTTCGACCGGTCCCGCATCGACTCCGCCATAGGAAGCGCGCCATGTACGCCGTGATCGAGACCAGCGGCCACCAGTTCAAGGTGAGCCAGGGCGACGTGATCGAGATCGAGGGCAAGGACAAGAAGGTCGGCGACGCCGTGGCGTTCGATCGGGTGCTCCTGCTGGGTGGGAAGCTCGGCACGCCGACGGTCGCCGGGGCGCAGGTGACCGGCGAGGTGGTGTTCGCCGGACTCGGCGAGAAGATCTACATCCAGAAGTACCGTCGCGGCATCGCCTACCGGCGGCGCAACGGCTACCGCGCTGCGATCTGCCGGGTGAAGATCACCGGGATCAGCGGCTAGACCAACCCCGCGCGATCCGGCAGCGATCCGCGCACGAACGACCCGCACGCAAACGACGACGGACGAGGTTCACGCGACATGGCACACAAGAAGGGACAGGGCTCGACCCGCAACGGGCGCGACAGCAATCCGCAGTATCGCGGCGTCAAGGTCTACGCGGGGGAGACGGTCGGCATCGGCGCGATCCTCGTTCGTCAGGTCGGCAATCGGATCCACGCCGGAGCGAACGTCGGCACCGGCCGCGACTTCACGCTGTTCGCGCTGAAGCCGGGCAAGGTGAAGTACCTCGCCGGCAACAAGGTCACGGTCGAGCCGGTCGCGGCAGCCGCCGCGAAGAACTGATCCGATCGAACCGGTCCTGATCCGGATGGGCCCGGCGCCGGGCGCCAGGGCCCGTGCGCGCGCGGTGCCGCATCCCGTTCGCGGCGAGCAGCGGTCGTTGGTACGCCTCGTCGCGGCCGGCACGGCCGCCCGGGCCGGTAGCGGGTGGAAGTCATGCCGTTCCTCGATGAAGTCGAATTGCAGCTCTTCGCCGGCAAGGGCGGCGCCGGCTGCATCTCGTTCGCGCGCGAGAAGCACATGCCGCGCGGCGGCCCCGACGGTGGCAACGGCGGCCGCGGCGGCGACGTGATCCTGATCGCGCGCACGTCGCGCAACACCTTCGACGACCTGAAGGGCAAGCGGCATTGGCGCGCCGGCAACGGTGGCCAGGGCGAGGCCAACAAGCGGGCCGGGCGCGCCGGCGGCGACCTGCTGCTCGAACTGCCGGTCGGCACCGTCGTGCGCGACGCGGCACGCGGCCACGTGCTGGTCGAGTTGGTCGCGGCCGATCAGCCGGTGCCGCTGCTCAAGGGCGGCCGCGGCGGCCGCGGCAACCACTCGTTCAAGGGGCCGAACCGGCAGACGCCGCGCATCGCCGAACCGGGCGAGGAAGGCGAGCTCCGCAAGGTGCGGCTCGAGCTGCGCCTGCTGGCCGACGCCGGCCTGGTCGGGCTGCCGAATGCCGGCAAGTCGACGCTCCTCTCGCGCCTCTCGGCGGCGCGGCCGAAGGTGGCGCACTACCCCTTCACGACGCTGCAGCCGCGGATCGGCGTGGTCGAACGCGACTTCGAGCAGATGACCCTCGCCGATCTGCCGGGCCTCATCGAGGGCGCCAGCGATGGCAAGGGGCTCGGCCACCAGTTCCTGAAGCATGTCGAGCGGACGCGGGTGCTGGTGCACCTGGTCGACGCCTCGAGCGGGGACGCCGCGACGATCGCGGCGGCGTGGCGCATCGTCCGCGGCGAGCTCGAGGCGTATGGCGAGACCATCGCGGCGAAGCCCGAGCTGCTGGTGCTGTCGAAGGCCGACCTCTGCACGGAGCCTCCGCCGGTGGCGGAGGTGGCGCGGCTCACCGGGCGCGACCCGCTGGTCCTCTCGAGCCACGCCGGCATCGGCCTCGAGGAGCTCGGCGCGCGGCTGTTCGCGCTGAGGCGACCGGCGGCGGCCCCCGACGCGGGCTGACCGGAAAGAGCTTCCGCTCGCCGGAGCGCGCGCCGCGCCGCCGCTCAAGCGCGACCGGAACGGCCGTCGATCGTCGGTCGGGGCCGCATCCCGCGCCGGGCGCATCGCCGCGCGGCGCAGCCGTCGCCGGAGCCCGCGCATGGAGCTGCTCGAGCTGCTCGAGTCGATGGTGGAGCACCGCGCTCCCGACCTGATCCTGAAGGTCGGCGCCCGGCCCACCGTGAGGGCGCGCGGCGGGTTGCTGCACCTGGCCGAGGAGGAACTGACCCGCGACTTCCTGCTGCGCGTCGTGGCGTCCCTGCTCGACGACCGGCGCATGGAGGCGTTCGTCCGCGGCAGCGAGGTCGACCTCGCCTACGAGGTCGCCGGGCTGGCGCGCTTCCGCGTCAACGTCTTCCACCAGCTCGGCATGCCGGCGGTGGTGTTCCGCCACATCCGCGCCGAGGTCCCGACCTTCGCCGACCTCAACCTGCCGGTCGACCAGCTGACCAAGCTGGCCTCGCTCCGGCGCGGCCTGGTGCTGACCACCGGTGTCGCCGGCTCGGGCAAGTCGACCACGCTCGCGGCCATCGTCGAGCACATGAACCAGCACCAGGGCCGCCACATCGTCACGATCGAGGACCCGGTCGAGTTCCTGTTCAGCGACAAGGGCTGTGTGATCTCGCAGCGCGAGATCGGCAGCGACACCGCCGACTGGGCCACCGCGATCAAGTACGCGCTGCGCCAGGCGCCCGACGTCATCGTCATCGGCGAGATGCGCGACAAGGCGACGGTGGATGCGGCGATCACCGCGGCCGAGACCGGCCACCTCGTCCTCTCCACGTTCCACACCATCAACGCCGTGCAGACGGTCGAGCGGATCCTGTCGTTCTTCCCCGACTACCAGCACTCGCTGATCCGGCTGCAGCTGTCGATGGTGCTGGCGGGCATCGTCTCCCTGCGGCTCCTGAACGGCATGGACGGCCAGAGCCGCCTGCCGGCGGTGGAGCTGCTGCTGCCGACCCCGACCGTGCGCGAGATGCTGAAGAGCGGCCGCACCGACGAACTGCCGAAAGCGCTGGCCCACGACAACTTCTTCGGCACCATCACCTTCGCGCAGAGCCTGCAGAAGCTCTACACGGGGGGGAAGATCGCCCTGCAGGATGCTCTGGCGGCAGCCGACAACCCCGACGAACTCAAGCTCGCCTTCGCCGGCGTCTCGCGCGGGCTGTAGCCGCGGACGACGGCGCGGGAAGCGCCGGTGGGCGGCATCGTCAGACCCCGCGCTTCCCCGGGGGAGCGGCGGCCGATAGGCTTCCTGCCGCTGCGATCGACCTCTGGTGGCGGCGGATGCGCCGCGCGCGCGGGAGGTCACACGGATGGCGACCATCGGCATGCAGATGCACGTTCGGCAGTGGCGCGGCCTGCTCTGGGTGGCCACGCTCGGGCTCGTCGGCCTCGCGGGCTGGCAAGGCTTCGGGATGTGGCAGCGCCACGGCGGCGGCGCCTACATCGCCAAGGACTCGGCCCACTTCACCGGGCTCATCGGCGAAGCGCTCGGCACCATCGATCAGAAGTCGGTCAGCATCGCCGAGTGGCGCGACTACCAGAAGCTGGTGAGCGTGCCGATCAACGGTTACGTGCCGCCGCCGCCGGCGAAGCCGGTCGTGGTCGACGACACGCCGGCGCCGATCTCCGAGAAGCCACTCGCCGACGTCCTCAAGGTCAACGCGATCACCGAGGCGCCGAGCGGCGCCGGCCGCGTCGTGGTGAAGTACAAGGACGAGACGGTGAAGCCGCTGCGCGACGAGCTGATCCTCGCCGTCGGCGGCACGCTCACCTATCCCTACGACGGCGAGCCGTACCACGGCAAGCTCAAGTCGATCCGCGGCGACTCGGCGATCTTCGAGTGGTTCGGCAAGGACGTCGAACTCCACCCGACGCGCCGCGAGGAGGGGATCAAGTCGCCGACCGTCCCCGGTGCCGGCACCGCCGCGGTCGAGACCGGCCTCACCACTGCCGAGCAGGAGCTGCTCGCCGCGCACAAGAACGCGGAGAAGACGGTGGCGCTCCCCGACGACGCCGGCTTCGTGATCGGCAACGAGGACTACTCGACGCTGTCGAACAAGGCGGACGAGTACCTGCGGGAGGCGCGCCTCAGCGACGCGAAGGACGCCGATGGCAAGAAGTACTACACGGTCGGGATGCTGCGCAACACGAGCTACCTGGCGAAGACCTACGGCATCCAGACCGGCGACCAGCTGATCTCGATCAACGGCACGCCGGTGAATGGCAAGGCGCAGGCGTACACCTACGTGCGAGAGAACTCGAACCTGGCGAAGTACGTCGTGGTGATCCGGCGCAAGGGCAAGGACGTCACCAAGACGATCCTCGTCAACCGCGACAAGAGCTGAGGTCGGCGCGCCGCGCCCGACGCCGTGGACCTCCTCGCGCTCGACGTCGGCAACACCAGCGTCACGGCGGCCGGTTTCGCCGGTGATCCCCGCCTCACGCCGTCGTTCGCGCACCATCGCGTGCGTGGCGCCGATGAGGCGGCGGAACTGGCGGCGTGGCGATCGATCGTCGCCGCGCTGGCGCCGACGCGGGTGGTGGTCGGCAGCGTCCACCGATTCGGGACGGCGCTGGCGGCGGCGGTCGGTGCGCACCACTTCGCCAGCGCGGCGGAGTTCCCGCTGCGCTGCGCGTTGCCGCCGCCGCACACCGTCGGCGTCGACCGGCTGGCCGCCGCTCTGGCCGCGTCCTGCGACCATCCGGGTGGAGCGCTCTGCGTCAACGCCGGCACCGCCATCACCGTCGACTGGGTCGACGCGAACGGCGCCTTCCGTGGCGGCGCGATCGTCCCCGGCCGACGGCTCCAGGCGCAGGCGCTGCGGCTCCACACCGACCTCCTGCCGGAGATCGCACCGTGGGCCGACGGACCGCTCGCGCTGCCGGGCACCACGACCGAGGCGGCGATCCGCCACGGCCTCGACGTCGGCGTGCCGGGAATGGTCGATCGGCTGCTGGTGCGGCTGGCGGCCGCCACCGGGGCCGCGCTGCCGATCCTGGTCAGCGGGGGCGATGCCGACTGGCTCGGCGCGCGCCTCGAGACGCCGCATCGCCGGGCGCCGTGGCTGGTGGCGCGCGGGTTGGCGCTGGCGGCGATGGGGTCGGGCGGCGCCGGCCGCGCGCGG
>VGYY01000110.1 GCA_016872815.1 Planctomycetota bacterium | reverse complement strand
ATCTCCGGGGGCGCATCTCGTTCCGGCGGTGCTTCCCAGTGCGGGAACTCGCGCCGAACGCTCTCCGTAACTGCTGGGTCCCGATCCTGCGTCGTCTCGATCCTGCGTCGTCTCGTTCCTGCGTCGTCTGGTTCCTGCGGGGTCGCAAACCAGCCTTCGTTGCCTCGTCCTGATCCGACTTGCGCTCGCGCGCGAGTCGGCGCTCACTTCACCGCCAACATCCCGCCGGGTTTGTCGGAATCGTCATCGCGCTTCTGCGGCTCGTTCGTCGGTTGCTCGCCGCTCGCCTCGATCGTCCCGGTCACCGCCGGCTTCCCGTTCTCGCTCGGGGCGCGCGGCTTGTCGCCCACGCCCTTCTCATGCTTGTCGTCCTTGTCGGCAGGTTTCTCGCTGTGGCTCGGTTTCGGCGGCGCCGTCGACCGCAGCAGGATCGACAGCCGCCGGCCCTCGAGCCGACCCGGTCGATCGACCTTCGACACGTCGGCCAGCTGCTCGATGAACTCGTCCATGACCGTCTTGGCGACGTCCATGTGCGACATCTCGCGCCCACGGAACAGCATGGTCACCTGCACCATGTCGCCATCGAGCAGGAAGTCGCGCGCCTGTTTCGCCTTGTAGCCGACGTCGTGGTCCGCGATCTTCGGCCGCAGACGGATCTCCTTGGTCTCGACCTTCTTCTGCTTCTTCTTGGACTCGTGCTCCTTCTTCTTCAGCGTGTAGAGGAACTTGCCGTAGTCCATCACCTTGCACACCGGCGGCCGCGCCTCGGGCGAGACTTCGACGAGGTCGAGTCCCTTGTCCCAGGCCATCTGCCGCGCAACCTCGGTGTCGACGACGCCGACCATGGCGCCGGAATCGTCGATGAGCCGCACCTGCCGGATGCGGATCATGTCGTTGATGCGGTACTGATGCGCTGACGTGGGCAATCCCTCCTGAACTCAAAACGCGACCTCCGGGCGCTCGCCCCCCCGTCGTCAGGCCAACGACGTGGTCGCCCGGGAGTCATGCCCCTCGCCTGTCCAAGGAAAGGGGCGCGGCATCCTAGGGGCACCCCCGCGAAGGATCAAGGTGTCCGGCGCCGTCGGCGGCGGCGCCGCTGCCCTCCCTCCGGGGGCTCAGCGCCGCTCGGCCACTTCCCGCTGCAACCGCTCGAGCATCTGCGCGAACGGCACCGCCCCCTGGTCGCCGCCGCCACGCTCACGCACCGCGACGGCACCCGAATCACGCTCACGGGCACCGATCACCAGCAGGTAGGGCACCTTCTCCAGCGCCCCATCCCGGATCTTGGCGCTGATCTTGTCGGAGCGGTCGTCGAGCTCGACCCGGAACCCCGCCGCCGCCAGCTGCGCCACCACCCCGCGTGCATGGGGTACGACGTCCTCCATCACCGTCAGCACCTTCGCCTGCACCGGGGCCAGCCATAACGGCAGGTTGCCGGCCACGTGCTCGAGGTAGACGCCGATGAAGCGCTCGAGCGAGCCGAGCATCGCCCGATGCACGACCACCGGCCGCTTCTGCGTGCCGTCCTTCGCGTTGTAGTGCAGGTCGAAGCGCAGCCCCATGTTGAAGTCGAGCTGGAAGGTCGAGAGCTGCCACATGCGCCCGATCGCGTCGCGCACCTGGAAGTCGATCTTCGGGCCGTAGAAGGCGCCGTCGCCCGGATTCACCTTGTAGGTCTGGCCCAGGCGCTCGAGTTGCGCGAGGAGCGTGCTCTCGGCGCGTTGCCATAGATCGTCGGAGCCGACCGACTTCTCCGGCCGCGTGCCGACCAGGATCGTCGGCGCGGAGAGCCCGAGGTCCTTGTAGATGCGCTGCTGGAGGGCGAAGCAGTTCTCGATCTCCTCGCCGATCTGCTCCTCGCCCATGAAGATGTGGCCGTCGTCCTGCGCGAAGGTGCGCACCCGCGTGAGGCCGGCGACGACGCCGCTGCGCTCGTAGCGGTGGAGCCGCCCGAAGTCGGCGAAACGGAGCGGCAACTCGCGGTAGCTGCGACCGCGCGCGCCGAACATGAGAGCGTGGGCGGGGCAGTTCATCGGCTTGACGCCGAACTCCCGCTCCTCGATCTCGGTGAAGTACATGTTCTCCTTGTAGTTGTCGTAGTGGCCCGAGATCTTGAAGAGCTCGCTCGAGAAGATCTGCGGCGTCACGACCTCCTGGTAGCCGAACTCGGCGTAGAGGCCGCGCAGGTAGGAGACCAGCGCGTTGTAGAGGAACGCGCCCTTCGGCAGGAAGAAGGGGCTCGCCGGCGCGAGCGGGTGGAACATGAAGTAGCCGAGGTCCTTGCCGAGCTTGCGGTGGTCGCGCTTGGCCGCTTCCTCGATCGCCTTCAGATGCGCCTCGAGCGCCTTGGCGTCGAGGAACGCGGTCCCGTAGATCCGCTGCAGCATCGGCCGCTTCTCGTCGCCGCGCCAATAGGCGCCCGCGATCGAGAGCAGCTTGAAGTGCTTGAGGCGGCCGGTCGACGGCACGTGCGGGCCGGTGCAGAGGTCGGTGAACTCGCCTTGCGTATAGAAGCTGATGGTCGCGTCGGCCGGCAGATCGGAGATGAGCTCGCGCTTGTAGGGGTCCTTGCGCTCCTCGGCCCACTGCAGGGCGGCGGTGCGCGCCATCGTCGCGCGCTTGAGCGGGAAGTCGGCGCCGCTCGCCGCCTTCATCTCCGCCTCGATCTTCTCCAGGTCCTCGGGCTCGAGCTGCTTCGGGATCTCCATGTCGTAGTAGAAGCCGTTCTCGATCACCGGCCCGACGCCGAACCTCGCCTCGGGCCACAGCCGCTTCACCGCCTGCGCGAGCAGGTGCGCAGAGCTGTGGCGGACGATGTCGAGCGCCTCGGGATCGGCCTCGGTGACGAACTTCACCTTGGCGTCCTTCTCGAGGCCGCTGTGGAGGTCCTTCACCTCGCCGTCCACCACCGCGCCGATCGCCTTCTTGCCGAGCGAGATCGCGATCGACTTCGCGAGTTCGCCGAGGTTGATCCCCTTCGGCGGCGAGATCACCTTCCCGTCGGGCAGCGTCACCTGGATCGTGTCGGCCATCGTCGTCCCTCGTCGAATCGCCTGATTCACTGCCTGTGCGGCGCTGCTCGCACGCCACCGCTCGAACGTCACTGCACGCGCTGCGCTGCCCGCGCCGGACGCCGGGCGGCGCCGCGCGCGCAACGCCGCCCGCTCACGTCGGCGGCAGCTCGAACCGGATCTTCAGTTCGCGCTCGACCCGCTCGTCGGCCGGCGTCGGCGCGCCCGTCATCAGGTCGGTCGCCGTCGCCGTCTTCGGGAAGGCGATCACCTCGCGGATGTTGTCCTGCTCCAGCAGCAACGCGATCAGCCGGTCGATCCCGATGCCGATCCCGCCGTGCGGCGGCGCACCGTAGTCGAAGGCGCCCAGCATGAAGCCGAACTTGCGCTCGGCCACCTCGGGCGCCACGCCGACCGCCGTGAAGACGCGCTGCTGCAGCTCGCGGTCGTGGATCCGGATCGAGCCCGACCCGAGCTCCCAGCCGTTCATCACCAGGTCGTAGGCGCGCGCCTTGACGGCGCCCGGCTCCTGCGTGATCTGGCCGGCGTAGGCCTCGATCGGCGTCGTGAACGGATGGTGCGCCGCGATCCACTGCTTCGATTCCTCGTCGAAATCGAAGAGCGGGAACTCGACCACCCAGCACATCTCGAGCACGCCCTTCTTGACGCCGCCGAACCGCTCGCCGAGCGAGCGGCGGACGACGTCGAGCGCGGCGCACGCGACCTTCACCCGGTCGGCCACGAACAGCAGCAGATCGCCCGGCGCCGCCTCGAGACGCGCGACGATCGCCTTGCCGGCGCCATCCTCGAGCCCCTTCGCCACGCCGCCGGCCGCCTTGCCGGCCGCGTCGATCTTGCTCCACGCCAGCCCCTTGGCGCCGTGCTCCTTCGCCTTCGCCTCGAGCCCCTCGATCTCCTTGCGCGACAGCGCCTCGCCGCCAGGAACCTTGAGCGCGCGCAGCACGCCGCCGGCGTCGACCGCGCCGCGGAAGACCTTGAACTCGCTCCCCTTCGCCTCGGCCGTGACGTCGCGGATCTCGAGCCGGTTGCGCAGGTCGGGCTTGTCGCAACCGAAGCGCAACATCGACTCGGCGTGGGTGATCCGCCGGAACGGGCGCTTGAGCTCGATGCCGAGGGTCGCCTTCACCGAGTGGGCGAGCGCCGACTCCACGGTGGCGAAGACGAGTTCCTCGTCGGGGAAGCTCATCTCGAGGTCGAGCTGGGTGAACTCCGGCTGCCGATCGGCGCGCAGGTCCTCGTCGCGCATGCAGCGCGCGATCTGGAAGTACTTGTCGTAGCCCGCCACCATCAGCAGCTGCTTGAAGATCTGCGGCGATTGCGGCAGCGCGTAGCAGTGGCCGGGGTAGAGGCGGCTCGGCACGAAGTACTCGCGCGCCCCCTCCGGCGTCGCCTTGGTCAGGAACGGTGTCTCGACCTCGACGAAATCCTGGCGGGTGAAGTCGTCGCGGATCGCCTGCAGGAAACGGTGGCGGAACAGCAGGTTGCGCTGCATCAGCGGCCGGCGCAGGTCGAGGTAGCGGTACTTGAGCCGCACCTCCTCCGAGACCTTCGCTTCGTCGCGGATCTCGAAGGGCGGCGTCTTCGCGCGGTTCAGGACCTGGAGCTGCGTCACGACCAGCTCGACGGCGCCGGTCGCGCGGTCGGCGTTGACGTTCTCCGTCGGCCGGGCCCGCACGGTGCCGCTAACGGCGACGACGTCCTCGGGGCGCAGCGTCTTCGCCGCAGCGAGCAGCGCCGCGTCGTCGCCGCCGAAGAAGACCTGGGTCAGGCCGTAGCGATCACGCAGGTCACCGAAGACGAAATGGGCATGATCACGAGTGGTGTGGACCCACCCGTTCAGCGTCACACGCTGCCCCACGTGCGCGGGCCGCAGCTCGCCACAGGTGTGGGTGCGCCGCGGATAGGCGCTGCCGCCGGAACTCATTCTCGCGCTCCTGTCAGGAACGCGGGAGCATAGCGGCGACCGCGCGCACGCCCGCGGCGGCGCGCACGCCACCGCTGCATCCGTACGGCCGTTCCACTCCGCTCAGACGAGCCCGCTCAGTCGAGCCCGGTCAGCCGTGAGGTCGACAGGCGCGCCAGCGCGCGCTTCAGCGCCGCCTCGGCGCGCGCGTGGTCGACCTTCGCATCGCGGCTGCGCGCGCGCTCCTTCGCCCGACTCATCGCCTTCTCGGCGCGGGCGACGTCGACCTTGCCCTTCGCATTGCAGAAGTCGACCAGCGCTCGCACGCCGCCGCGGCGCACCTCGACGAAGCCCTCGCCGATCGCGAACGCCTTCTCCTTGCCGTCTTCGCCCTTCGCGCGCAGCACGCCGGCGTCGAGCGCACCGACCAGCGGTGCGTGCCGCGCGAGCACGCCGAAGTTGCCCTTGCGACCGGGCAGCCGCAGCGCGGTGACGCGCCCGCGGAAGGCGTGGCCTTCCGGGGTGATCACCTCGAAATCGAAAGCGGTGGAGGCCATGACCGGGTCAGGCCTTCGCGCCGAGCTTCTTCGCGTTCTCGCGCACTTCCTCGATCGCGCCGGCCATGTAGAACGCCTGCTCCGGGAGGCTGTCGCAGCGGCCCTCGACGATCTCCTTGAACGAGCGCACCGTGTCCTCGCGCTTGACGTAACGGCCCGGCGCGCCGGTGAACTGCTCGGCGACGAAGAACGGCTGCGACATGAAGCGCTGCATCTTGCGCGCGCGTTGCACGGTCAGGCGGTCGTCGTCCGACAGCTCCTCCATGCCGAGGATCGCGATGATGTCCTTCAGGTCGTTGTAGCGCTGCAGCGTCTCCTGCACCTTGCGCGCCAGCTCGTAGTGCTCCTGGCCGACGTACTGCGGATCGAGCATGCGCGACGTGGAGCGCAGCGGATCGACGGCCGGATAGATGCCGAGCTCGGCGATCGAGCGCTCGAGGCGGATGGTCGAGTCGAGGTGGGTGAAGGTCGCGACCGGCGCCGGGTCGGTGTAGTCGTCGGCCGGGACGTAGATCGCCTGCAGCGAGGTGATCGAGCCCTTGCGGGTCGAGGTGATGCGCTCCTGGAGGGCGCCCATCTCCGACGCCATGGTCGGCTGGTAGCCGACGGCGCTCGGCATGCGGCCGAGGAGGGCGGAGACCTCCGAACCGGCCTGCACGAACCGGAAGATGTTGTCGACGAAAAGGAGCACGTCCTGCCCCTTCACGTCGCGGAAGTACTCGCACATGGTGAGCGCGGTCAGCGCCACGCGCAGGCGCGCGCCCGGCGGCTCGTTCATCTGGCCGAAGATGAGGCAGGTCTTGGCGAGGACGCCCGACTCCGACATCTCGAGGTAGAGGTCGTTGCCCTCGCGGGTGCGCTCGCCGACGCCGGCGAACGCCGAATAGCCGCCGTGCTCGGTCGCGATGGCGTGGATGAGCTCCTGGATCAGCACGGTCTTGCCGACGCCGGCGCCGCCGAACAGGCCGATCTTGCCGCCCTTGGCGAACGGGCAGAGCAGGTCGATCACCTTGATGCCCGTCTCGAAGATCTCCGAGACCGGCATCTGGTCCTCGAAGGTCGGGGCCGGCCGGTGGATCGGCATGGTCTCGGTGTTCGCCACCGGTCCCTTGCCGTCGATCGCCTCGCCCAGCATGTTGAACAGGCGGCCGAGGCACGGCTCGCCGACCGGGATCGTGATGGGCGCGCCGGTGTCCACCACCTCGAGGCCGCGCACGATGCCGTCGGTCGACGCCATCGAGACGCAGCGCACCACCTCGTCGCCGAGGTGAGCCGCCACCTCGAGCGTCAGGTGGAGGTTGCGGCCGCCATCGTCGAGCTTGAGCGCGTTGTAGATGGCCGGCAGCCGCCCCGCCGCGAACTTCACGTCCACGACCGGTCCGACGACCTCGAGCACGCTTCCCTTGTTCATCGCGATCTCCGCGTCCTGATTCCTGTCCTGCGATCCGATCCGATCCGTCCGGTCACGAGCCGCCGCACCGTCACGCGAGGGCTTCGGCGCCGCCGACGATGTCCAGCAGTTCCTTGGTGATCGTCTCCTGGCGCGCGCGGTTGTACTTGCGCGTCAGGGTGCCGATCATCTCGCCTGCGGCGTCGGTCGCCGCCTTCATCGCCATCCGCCGCGCCGCCTGCTCCGACGCCATCGAATCGAGCATCGCCGCGAAGGTCCGCATCGCGAGGCTCTTCGGCATCAGCTGGTCGAACAGCTCCTGCGGCGACGGCTCGAGCAGGATCTGCGCGCTGGCCTGCGCCGGCTTCGCCGCCCCGGCATCGCCGGCGTTCGGCGCCGCGCCGCCCGCGTCGCCGGTGATCGGCAGCAGCCGGTCGACCGTCGTCACCTGCTTGCCGACCGAGACGAAGCGCGTGAAGACCACGTACGCCTCGTCGACGCCGCCCGCTTCGCTGCCCTTCAGGAAGAGGTCGGTCATCTCGCGCGCGATCTCGCGCGCGCGGCGGAACCCGAGCTTCTCGACCTCGTCGAGGTAGGCGTGCTTGATCGCCATCCGGCGCGCGTAGTGGGTGCGCGCCTTCTTGCCCAGCGTGTAGAGGTCGAGCGGGACGTCCTTCTTCTCGCCGAGGAAGGCCGACACCTTGCGGAAGACGTTGGCGTTGTAGGCGCCGCAGAGGCCGCGATCGGAGCTGATCACCAGCACGGCGATCCGCCCGACCTTCGCGCGCGCCGTCGTCAACGGCGACGACAGCTTGACCGCGCCGCCCGCGAGCAGCGCGCTGAACGCCTTGATGGCGTCGGCGTAGGGACGCGCCCCCTCCGCCTTGCCCTGCATGCGGCGCAGGCGCGTCGTCGCCACCATCTCCATCGCGCGCGTGATCTTCTGGATCGAAGTCACGCTGCGGATGCGGCGGCGCAGCTCCTTCATGCCTTGGGCCATCGATCGGCTCCCGTGATCCTCGCGTCACCTGCCGCGCCGAACGCCGGCGCAGCGCGCCAGCGTCAGCTGGCGCGGAAGCCCTGCTTGAACTCGCCGATCGCCTTGTCGAGCTCGGCCTTCACGTCGTCGGCCAGCTTCTTCTCGTCGCGCAGCCGGGTGAGGACGGCCGGGTAGCGGTCCTCGAGGAAGCGGTGCAGCCCCTTCTCGAACGCACCGACCGCTGCGGCCGGGATCGCGTCGAGCGCGCCGCTCGAGCCGGCGTAGACGGAGACGACCTGCTTCTCCATCGCCATCGGCTGGTACTGGCCCTGCTTCAGCAGTTCGGTGAGCCGCTCGCCACGGGTCAGCTGCGCCTGCGTCGCGGCGTCGAGGTCCGACCCGAACTGCGCGAACGCAGCCAGCGCGCGGTACTGCGCCAGGCCGAGGCGGAGACCGCCGGCCACCTTCTTCATGCCGGCCGTCTGCGCCGAACCGCCGACGCGCGACACCGAGATGCCCGAGTTCACGGCCGGCCGGATGCCCGAGTTGAACAGGTCGGTCTCGAGGAAGATCTGGCCGTCGGTGATCGAGATGACGTTGGTCGGGATGTAGGCCGAGACGTCGCCGTCCTGCGTCTCGACGATCGGCAGCGCGGTCAGCGAGCCGCCGCCCTTCTTGAACTGCGGATTGAGCTTCGGCGCGTCGACGTTGATCTTCGCCGCGCGCTCGAGCAGGCGGCTGTGCAGGTTGAAGATGTCGCCCGGGAAGGCCTCGCGCCCCGGCGGGCGGCGCAGCAGCAGCGACACCTGGCGCCAGGCGGTCGCGTGCTTGTAGATGTCGTCGTAGATGACGAGGACATGCTTGCCCTCGTCGCGGAAGCGCTCGCCCATCGCGCAGCCCGAGAACGGCGCGAGGAACTGCATCGACGCCTGGTCGGACGCCGGCGCATTGACGACGATGCACTTGTCCATCACGCCGCCCTGCTCGAGCGCGCGCACGACCGACTTCACCGTCGACATCTTCTGGCCGATCGCCACGTAGATGCAGATCACGTCGGTCGTCTTCTGGTTCAGCATCGCGTCGACGCAGATCGCGGTCTTGCCGGTCTGGCGGTCGCCGATGATCAGCTCGCGCTGGCCGCGGCCGATCGGGATCATGGCGTCGATCGCCTTGATCCCGGTCATCATCGGTTCCTTGACCGGCTGGCGCTCGACGACGTTGGGCGCGCGCCCCTCGCAGGGGTACCACTCGTCGCTGCCGACCTCGATCGGGCCCTTGCCGTCGACCGGCTGGCCGAGCGCGTTGACCACGCGGCCGAGCAGCTTGTCGCCGGTCGGCACCGAGATCAGGCGGCCGGTGGTGCGGACCTCGTCGCCTTCCTTGATCTTCGTCTCGGCGCCGAACAGCACCGCGCCGACGTTGTCCTGCTCGAGGTTGAGCGCCATCCCGAACACCCCGCCGGGGAATTCGAGGATCTCGCTCATCATGCACTTGTCGAGCCCGTGGATGCGGGCGACGCCGTCGCCGACCGACAGCACGGTGCCGACGTTCTCGACCTTGAGCGTCGCGCGGTAGTTCTTGAGCTCGCGCTTGAGGACGTCGGTGACTTCCGCCGGCTTGAGATCCATCGGCTGTTCCCTGTGCTCGGCCGCCGCAGCGCGGCGGCCGGTGTGTCGCGAAACGTGTCGAGAAACCTGTCGAACCGCGCGCCGTCGCGCTCAGCCCGTCTCCGGCGCCGTCGGCAGCGCCACCTTCATCAGTTCGTCGCGCATGCCGGCCAGTCGGCGGCGCGCCGACCCGTCGAGCAGCATCGACCCGACCCGGACGCGCACGCCTGAGAGCAGCGTCGCGTCGATCGCCTCCTGCAGGCTCACCTTCTTCCGCGTCAGCTGGCCGAGCTGCGCCTGCAGCGCCTCCCGCGCCGCCGCATCGAGCGGCGCCGCCGAGGTGACCTCGGCCACCGCCTCGCCGCGCTGCTCGCGCAGCAGGGAGGCGAACTCCTCGGCCGCCAGCAGGAGCAGGCGCTCGCGCTTGCGGTCGATCAGCATGCGGCAGAAGTCCTGCGCGAGCGGCCGCGCGGTCGCCCCGAGCGCCGCATCCACGACTGCCCGCTTCGCCGCGACGTCGGCGCGCGGATCGAGCAGCGTCGACAGCTGCGCCGGCGCGCGCGCCAGCGCCTCGAGCAGCCGGGCAAGGTCGGCCATCACCGCGTCGGCGCCGCCCTGCTCGAGCGACAGCTCGAACAGCGCGCGCACGTAGCGGCGGGCGATGGTGCGTTCCGTCACGGAAGGATCACCCGCGCTTCATCTGGTCGATCGCCGCGCTGGCCAGCCGACGATGGTCGTCCTGGTTCACGCTGCGACCCAGCACGCTGGAGGCCGCCTCGAGCGCGAGGTCGACCGCCTGGACCCGCATCTCCTCGACCGCCTGCTGCTTCGCCAGCGCGATCTCCTCGCGCGCCCGCTGCAGCACCTTGTCGGCGGCCGCCCGCGCCTCGGCCTCGAGCTCCTTGGCGAGCTTCTCGCCGCGCGCGCGCGTCTCCTCGACGATCTGGTCGGCCTTGGCGTAGGCCTCCTTCAGCCGGGTCTCCGTCTCGGCGGCGGCCCGCTTCGCCTCGGCCTCGGCGCGTTCGGCCTTCGACAGGCCCTCCTCCATCTTCTTCTCGCGCGCTTCGAGGGACGCGATGAGCGGCCCCCACGCGAACTTCGCGATGACGAAGACGACCAGCCCGAAGACGGCCCAGGTCCAGAACAACGTGCCCGGGTCGAACTTGAGCGGGTCCCAGTCGATGAGGAGGTTGAACGAGCGCGCGATCATGCCGGTGCTCCGCGGAGCCGCCGCCCTCGGCGGGTCCCACGCTGCGATCGGTCGGAAAGTCGGAACCCCGCGGTCGACGTCACCGGGGTGGAGGCCCCGGTCGCGCCGGCCGCAGGACGGGCGATCACATGAAGATCGCGAGCATGCAGGTGATGATCGCCAGCAGCGTGACGCCTTCGATCAGCGCCGCTGCGAGCAGCATGCCGCCACGGATCTCGCCCGCGGCCTCGGGCTGGCGCGAGATGCCCTCCATCGCCGCCGCCGCGAGGCGCGAGATGCCGAACGCGCCGCCGATGATGCACAGGCCGGCGCCGATCGCCGCCGCCGCGTTGTTCAGGCCGAAATCGAAGACCTCGGTCTTGGCCGCGTCCTGAACCAGGGTCACCAACGAAACGAGCAGGTCCATCTCCGAATCTCCGTGTCCGGCACCCTCGCGGGCGCCCGCCGTGTGGTGCGCCCGCCGGGGCGCGTTTGTCGTGAGCGAATTCGCGTCGTGCGCGCGGTCGTCCGGCTCAATGCTCCGGGTGGACCGCGGCGCCGACGAACAGGATCGAGAGGTACGTGAAGATGTAGGCCTGGATGAAGGCCACCAGCAGTTCGAGGAAGGTGAGGAAGGTGTTGAAGCCCACCCCGACCACCCCGATCGCGTAGCTCTTGAACAGGTAGATCAGCCCGTAGACCGTCAGCATCGCGAGGTGGCCGCCGACCATGTTCGCGAACAGACGAATGGTGAGCGCGACCGGCTTGATGATCAGGCCGAGCACCTCGATCGGGTACATGATGCAGAGGATCGCGACCCGCATCGCCTTCATGCCGGGCGAGTCGCCGAGGTTGATCGGCGGCGCCAGTCCGACGACGAAGTGACCGAGCCCCTGCTCCTTGATGCCGCCGTAGAGGATGACGGTGAAGGTCGTCAGCGCGAGCCCGGCCGTCACCCAGATGTTGGCGGTGGCGGTGGTCGGGAAGTGCATCGAGCGGAAGAAATCGAAGTTCGGCAGGATCCCGAACAGGTTCATCAGCAGGATGCAGAAGAACTGGGTCAGGAAGAGCGGCAGGAACCGGCGGCCATGGTGCTCGCCCATGTTGGCGTAGACCATGTCGTTCTTGACGAACGTCACCAGCGCCTCGAGCGCGTTCTGGAACGGGCCGCGCGCGACGACCTCCCGCTTCCGACAGCGGGCCAGCCAACCGAACGCGATCAGCACGAGCGCCGCCGAGACCAGCAGCGCGAGGTTGTGGTTGGTGAAGTGGAACGGGATCGGCCCGAGCTGCGCGTACGGCTCGTGGGTGTACGGATGCGCGAAGAGGTGGGCGTAGATCGTCTGCATCATCGCGGACGGCGACAGCTCGGTCGCGGCGTGGCCGCCCTCGACCGCCGCCCCCGCGACGGCGCTGTCCGCCCCGTCACCGGCAAGTGCGGCCGCGAGACCGGCCGGGGCGCCAAGCAGCGGCACCAGCCTGTCGGCGAGCATCGTCATCGCCAGCTGCATCACCGATCGAGCTCCCGTCCGTCGCCCGCACCCTGCGGCGACCGCCTGACCCCGTCGTTCGCACCGCCCGCCGCGCCGCGTCGCCGGAACTGCCGCGTCCCTTCGACCATCGCCGCCGCGAAGTAAGCCGCACCCACCGTGAAAACCAGCGCTACGCGGTGCTCCAGACCGCTCAGCCCGAAGCCGAGTGCCGTGAGCGCCGCGAGGAGAAGTCGCACCGCCATGGCCGCAAGCTGCGCCTGCATGCCATCCGGCCCGCCTTTCAATCGCAAGACGCGCGCCAGCACCGGAACGCAGCCGAAGAACAGCACGCCCGTTCCGAGCGCCACGCCGAACATCTGCAGTGCCAAGCCCACTCCGCTCCCGGTCACCCCACGTCCGGCGGCCGCTCGCGCGCCCGCCCGCGGCCGGCTGCGCCCTGCTGACT
>VGYY01000109.1 GCA_016872815.1 Planctomycetota bacterium | reverse complement strand
TGGGCGCCAGCGCGATTTCGTCGCGTTGCGTGTCGCGTCCGCTGCCGCGATTCGCGCCGTGCCACGCGGCGATCGCGCCGAGCAGCAGCAGCGCCGCGGCGGCGGCGAATCGGGACGCAGGCGACACGATCCAGCTCCGTCCCGGCGGTGCCGCCACGAGCGGCGCCGGTGCGGCGCTGCGGTCGCGGATGGCGGCGCGGAGCCGCTCGCGCTCGGGACCGGAGGAGCGCGGCTGCGGCAGGTTCGCGAGCGCCTCGTCGAGCCGCTGCTGCGTCGCGACGGCATCGGCGCAGGAACGGCAATGGGCGAGGTGCGTCTCGAACCGGAGTGCGGCGTCGACGTCGAGATCGCGATCGACCCAGGCCGGGAGATCGCGCGCGTGCGGGCAGCGGCGGGGCGCGGCGGCGCTCATGTCCGCGCCTCCGCGCGATCGCCGTCGTCGGCGAGTCCGAGTTCGCGGGTCAGGCGCTGGCGCGCCTCCCAGACATAGAGCCGCGCCGAACGGATCGACGTGCCCATGCTGCGGGCGACCTCCTCGTACTCGAGCCCCTCGATCGTTCGCAGCGTCAGCGCGGTGCGCAGTCGCGCCGGCAACTGCGTCAGCGCCCGCTCGAGGTCGGTGAGCAACTCGCGCTGCTCCGCCTGCCGGGACGGCACGGCGGCGGTCCGGTTCACGGCATCGCGGTCGGGTTCGAAGTCGCGCGGCAGGTCGCCGACATGGCGCTTGCGGCTTCGGCGCGAGCGCTCGACGTCGGTGCAGTGGCGCAGCGCGATCGAGGTGACCCACGTGCCGAACGTCGACTGGGCGGCGAAGCTCGCGAGCCGCATCCACGCCTTGGCGAAGGTCTCCTGCACGGCGTCCTCGGCATCCTCGCGATTGCCGAGCATCCGCAGGCAGATCCGCAGCGTGCGGTCGAGGTAGCGGTCGACCAGCCGGTCGAACGCGCCGCGGTCGCCGCGCGACGCCGCCTGTGCCAGCGCGCGGTCGTCTTCCACCGCTTTCCTCGGGTTCAAGCTGCGCAGGAGGTCCACGCGGGTTCCCGATTCGCCCCGGACCTGCCGGATGCGGTCGCCGCTCGCGCGGCGTCGCCCTTCCGACGGAGCCGGGCATGCACTGTTCATGCCCGCGATCGTCGGCGGCCGCAAGCGGCGGGGGCGGGACGCTTCTTCCGCCGGGGCCCCCGGGCGATCATGCGGCGATGACCCGCCACCCTCTCCTCGTCCTCGACGTGGTCGGCCTGACGCGCGACCTCCTGCGCCACGCGCCGCGGCTCTCGGCGCTGGCCGCGCAGGGGTTCGTCGCGCCGATGGATGGCGTGCTCCCGGCGGTCACCTGCACCGCGCAGGCGACCTTGCTGACCGGTGCGCTTCCGCGCACCCACGGCATCGTCGGCAACGGCTGGTATTTCCGCGACCTGGCGGAGGTGTGGCTCTGGCGCCAGAGCAACCACCTCGTGCAGGGGCAGCCGCTGCTGCGGGAGCTCGCCGAACTGGAGCCGGCACCGACCACGGCCAACCTCTTCTGGTGGTTCAACTTCCAATCGGGGGCGACCTTCGCCGTGACGCCGCGGCCGCACTACCCCGCCGACGGCCGCAAGCTGCCCGACTGCCAGAGCGATCCGCCCGAACTGCGCGACGAGCTGACCGAGCGCTTCGGCACCTTCCCGCTGTTCCAGTTCTGGGGCCCGACGGCCGCGCTCGCATCGACGCGCTGGATCGCCGACGCCGCGCTCCACGTGCTGCGGACGCGCGATCCCGATCTCGCGCTCGTCTACCTGCCGCACCTCGACTACGACCTGCAACGCTTCGGCCCGCGCGATCCGCGCATCCCGGCGCAGGTGGCGGCGGTCGACGCCGAGGCGGCGAAGCTGGTCGACCACGCGCTGGCCACCGGGCGCGAGGTGGTGGTGGTGTCGGAGTACGGCATCGATGCGACGGTCGGCGCAGTGGCCATCAATCGCGTGCTGCGCGAAGCCGGATATCTGGCGGTGCGCGACGGTCCGTGCGGCGAACTGCTCGATCCGGGCGGATCGAGGGCGTTCGCCGTCGCCGACCATCAGATCGCCCACGTCTACGTGCGGCGTGCCGGCGACCTCGCCGCGGTGCGCGCCCGACTCGAACGCACCGACGGGGTCGAACGCGTCCTCGACGCGGACGGCAAGCGCGCGGCCGGGCTCGACCATCCGCGCGCGGGAGAGCTGGTGGCGCTGTCGGCGCGCGACCGCTACTTCGCCTACCACTACTGGCTCGACGACGCGCGCGCGCCCGACTTCGCCCGCACCGTCGACATCCACCGCAAGCCGGGCTACGACCCGTGCGAGCTGCTGCTCGCTCCCGACGATCGCTGGGTCAAGCTGCGCCTCGCGGCAGGGCTGCTGCGGAAAAAGCTCGGCTTTCGCTACCTGATGCGCGCCATCTCGCTCGACCCGGGGCTTGCGCGCGGCAGCCACGGGCTGCTGCCGGCCGGGCCGGAGAGCGCGCCGCTGTTCCTCTCGTCGTCGCGCGGCGACGCCGCCGACTCGGTGACGATGACCAGCGTCAAGTCCCGCCTCCTCGCCCGGCTGCGCGGCGCCGTCCAGACCGCCTGAGAACGCGCGCGCCCGCACCGGAAGGGTGCGGGCGCGTCGTGCGGACGGCGCGCGGGGGGGAGTGCGCGCTTGCCGGGTCGTGGCCGGGTCACGTCACGGCTTGATCACCTTGTAGTGGACCAGGTAGCGCCACATGAAGTCGTTCAAGACCGGGTCGTGCGCCATGTTCTGGAAGGTCGTCTCCGACATGCTGCGGTTCATCTCGACGCCGTAGCTGTAGGCGGTCTCGCTCGGACGGAAGTCGAGCAGCAGGTTGATGATGCTCTGGTTCGCGTAGCCGCTCGAGTTGGGGGTCGCGATCAGGTTGCCCGGCGGGGAGAGCGGGTTCGGCTTGCTGTTGCCCGCGTCGCCCGCGAACACGTCGGTGATGTAGTAGTCGCCGGTGTTGCGATTGTGGTCGTCGATGATGCCGCGGCGCGCGTAGTGGTAGATGTCGGGCGCGCGCTGCAGGAGATCGTCGATGAGCGGGTCGCCCGGCGACTTCTCCTCGAGGTGGTGGGCGAACTGCTTGTAGGCGAGCGCCATGCCGCGCAGGCCGGTCCACGTCTGCGACATGTAGCCGTAGGTGGCCTTGTCGGACGACTTGCCGGAGGCCCACGTGATCATGTAGCCGTCGGGGTTGGTGGCGCTGCCTTCCGGCGTGCCGACCGGCGCCTGCCAGCCGAGCGTCGTCGTGCTGACGCCGAAGTTGTTGCTCTGCTGGAAGACGACGTTGGCCCACTGGTGCATCACCGTGTAGAGCCAGTCCTCGAGCTCCTTGTTCGCGCCGAGGTCGAGCACGGCGCACGCCGCATTCGTGATGGCAGCGAAGGTGCCGGGCACGAAGTTGCCGTAGGGCTGGACGTTGGGCGAGATCTTCTTGTCGAGGATCGTCTCGGCCAGCGGCTTCGCGGCGTCGAGCAGGTGCGTCTCGCCGCGAGAGAAGGCCCAGTCCGGCACGGCCTGGAAGAAGGTGTGCTTGCTGCCGTCGTACATGTCGGTCTTGCGCGTCACCGGCGCGGTCGAGTTGCGGATGTTCTGCCGGTCGGCGAGCTTCCCGTCATCGACGTTCCACGCCATCTTGTCGGCCTTGTAGTAGGCCTCGAACAGCGAGTGGAGGTAGCTGCCGCCGTGTCCGGTGCGCAGCCAGTGGTAGAAGCGGCGCGTCTCCTCCCAGTTGTTGTTGCCGCCGCCGGTGCCGCCGGCGAAGCGGTAGTTGGTGCGCTGCGGGCGGGTGGTGACCGTCCCGCTGGTGCGGATGTTCGCGAGCGTCTGGTAGCTCTTCGTCTCGGCTTCGGTGACCAGCTTCCACGGCCAGACATCGGACTGGTTGTAGGCCCACAGTTCGGCGCGCGCCGCCACCGGGTAGTCGAAGCTCGACGCGTCGTTCAGCGGCGCGGCGGCCGGCGCGTTCTCGAAGCGCAGCCAGAAGGTGCGCGTTTCCGCCGACGCCCAGGTGAGCGGGTAGAGGTGCACGTCGCTCGCCGCCTTGTGCGGCAGCAGGCCGATCTCGACGCGGCCGTCGCCGCCCGCCTCGAGTCCCACCGGCCACGTGCGGCAGGCGTGCTCGACGCCGAAGAGGACGCCGCGGCCCGACGACTGGCTGTTCACCTCGACGAACGCCGGATCGGAGAACTCGTTCTCCGCCGAGAACCAGTTGGTGGCCGAGGAACCGCAGAAGTTGGTGCTGGCGATCCGCGCGCAGACGCCCTCGATGGCGAACGCGTCTTTGCCGAACTTCTCGAGGAAGCCCTTGTAGGAGCCCGAGTTCGGATCGGTCTGCAGCTGGTAGTCTTTGCGCTTGACGAAGCCGGTGACGAAGGCGGCGTCCTGGCCGCTGCCGATGGCGCCGGAGACGAGGCTGGTCGAGTCGCCGTGGAGCGCCGGCTTCGGCATGCGCACGTCGAACGGGCCCGACTCGTTCAGCTTCATCCGATAGGTGAAGCCGCGGAACTGCAGGTGCTCGGGGAACTGCAGGCTCGTGTCGCGCAGCGACACCGTCGCGCGCAGGTCGGAGGAGCCCTTGAACGCCTCGACGTAGACGCGCACCAGGACGCGATTCGCATCGCTCGACGAGGTCGACTGCGTGAACATGCCGTCGATCTCGATCTCGCTGCGAACGGGGCCGTTGCGCCGGACCGTGACCGCGGTCTTGTGCCAGGTCCACTCCTTGTCGGCCGCGTCCCAGTAGTGGGGGACGTTGCCGGCGGTGGTGGAGATCAGGTCGCGTCCGCTGCCGACGATCGAGGAGAACAGGTCGGCCTTGGCCGAGTCGAGCGTGACCTTGATCGAGCCGGTGTCGACGGTCGTGACCGAGCCGCTGGTGGTGGCGAGGTTGCCGCCGCCGAAGCTGCCGGCGCCCTTGTCGACCTTGACTGCGCCGCTCACCTGGTCGGCGACGACGTCGGCGCGATACTCGACCAGCGCCCACTTGACGCTGCCGTCGCTCCACGTGGAGAGCGTGCTGAACTGCGCCTCCTTGGCGCCGGTGAGCGTCAGTTGCGGCACGCCCGACTTCTCGAACACCTGACCCTTCGGCAGGGGCACGCCGATGCGGACCGGCGCCAGGCTGCGGTCGAAGCCGGCCTTGCCCGCGCGCAGCACCTCCTGGGTCAGCAGCGGGATCGGGAAGGAGACGGTCGGCGTCGGGTCGCTGGTGCTTGCCTCGTCGGGGTGGACCTCGACGAGCGACGTGAGACGACCCTTGCCGCCGGTCTTGAAGTAGCCCTGCAGGTAGACCGGCCCGTTCCACTTCGCGGCGTCGACCGTGCCCGAGTAGCTGCTGCCGGAGACCGCGATCGCGGTGGCGCTGGCGAGATCGACCCCGAGGAACCCGGGCGCGCTGCCGTCGGGGTGGCTGGCGACGACGATCTTCGGCGAGATGTAGAGCGTGACGTCGGTCGCGTTCGCCGGCAGGTTCATGAACTTCGCCGTGAACGGCTGGCCGTCGGCGAACTGGTCGAGTTCGAGGTAGTAGGGCCGCTCGCCGCTGACGTGCGAACCCATCGAACACGTGGAGGTCGACTGGCCGTTCGCCCCGAGGGCGAGGGCGGCGACGAGCGCCGGAACGGTGAAGTGCTTCGACATGTTCGTGACGATCTCCGAAGAGCCCGCTTGCGATGCAAATCGCGGGAGTGCTTCGTCGTCGTCGTCGGGGTTCTGAAGCGGGCGGAGCCCGAGGATGCCTCCAATGCGAAAGAAGTTCGGACCGGGGTTGCCGCGGCGCGGCGACGTGCCGGCCGGTCAGCCCGTCACGGCTTGAGCATTCCGTAGTGGACCAGATAGCGCCAGATGAACTCGTTCAGCAGCGGGTCATTGATCGAGGCGTCGAAGGTGTTCTTGCCCTGGCTCGAGTGGAGCTCGACGCCGTAGGAGAACGCGGTCTCCGACAGCCCGTTCAGCAGCTTCAGGTTGATCAGCGCGTGGAACGCGTAGCCCGCGGCGTCGTCATCCTCGATGTCGAACCCCGGTTCGGTGAAGGGGTCCACGTTCGAGGTGCCGCCATCGCCGCGGAAGACGTCGACGATGTAGATGTCACCGGTGTTCTGGTTCCAGTCGTCGCGCATGCTGCGACGGGCGTAGTGGTACCAGTCCTCGCCGCGGAGGATGAGGTCGGTGATCAGGGGATCGGTGGGCGCGTGCTCTCGCAACCGTTGCACCAGGCCCTGGAACGCCTGTGCGCCGTTGCGGATGTCGGTCCAGCCTTGCGTCGTGTAGCCGTAGTTCGCCCTGTCGGAAGACTTGCCGGCGTCCCACGAGATCATGTAGCCGTCGGGGTTGGCGGCGCTGCCGGGCGGCGTGCCGATGGCCGCCTGCCAGCCACGGGTGTTGGTGTTGACGCCGAAGTTGTTGTCGACCTTGAAGACGATGTTGGCCCACTGGTAGCCGATGTCGCGGGCCCAGGTCTCGAGCGTCGCGTCGTCATGGTAGTCGAGCACCGCGAGCGCTGCGTTCACCATCGCGCCGAAGGTGCCGGAGACGAAGTTCCCGGCCGGCTGCACGTTGGGCGAGATCGACGGGTCGAGGATCGTCTCGGCCATGTGGCGGCCGCTGTCGAGCAGGAAGGTCTCGCCACGGGCGAACCCCCAGTCGGTGACTACCTGCCAGTAGGTGTGCTTCGAGTTGTTGTAGTAGTCGTCCTTCTTGGTGATGACGGCGGTCTTGTTGCGGATCGAGCCGCGGTTCGCGACCGAGCCGTCATCGAACGTCCACGGCATCTTGTCGACCTTGTAGAACGCCTCCATCCAGGAGTTCATCGCGGCGCCGCCGAGTCCGCCGCGCAGCCACTGGTAGAACCGGCGGGTCTCGTCCCAGTTGTTGCCGCCGGCACCGGTGGTGTTCGAATACTCGTAGATGGTGCGGATGATGTCGGTCGCCGCCGGCTTCGGCGTGCGCAGCCCCGAATGGGCGGTGTAGGCATCGAGTTCGGCCTTGGTGATCAGCTTCCAGTGCCACACCTCGGCCTGGTTGTAGACCCAGGGCAGGGCGCGCGCGCCGAGCGGCGCCTCTCCCGCGTAGAGCAGCGCGACCGGATCCGCGGTCGGCGCGAGCGTCGGCGTGATGGTGAAGAAGCGGGTCTCGCTGCAGGCATAGGTCAGCGTGTAGGCGTATGCGTCGGCCGGGTCGAGGTGCGGCAGGATCCCGACCTCGGTCCGGCCGTCACCGCCCGCATCGACGGCGATCGGCCAGAAGAAACGGGCGAGCGGCAGTCCGAGGAGGACGCCGCGACCGCCGTCGACGCGGTTCAGTTCGAGGAAGCTCGGAATGGCGAATTCGCTCTCGGCAGTGCGGTAGCCGGTGGAGGCGTTGCCGGTGAACCAGGTGGCGCCGATGCGTGCCTGCACGCCCTCGCGGGCAAAGACATCGACGCCGAACCGCTCGATCAGCGGGACATAGCTCGACCAGTTGGGGTCGTAGCAGAGGTCGTCCTTCGTCTTCTTGGCGAAGGCCTGGTCGAACCGCGCGGTGTCGCCGCTGGTCGCGAGGGCCCCGGTCCACAGTCCCGGCGGCAGGCCGTCCTTGGTGGTCTGCGGCAGGCGGACCTCGAACGGGCCGGACTCGTTGACGAACCCGCGCCAGCTGAAGCCGCGATAGAAGAGGTGCTCGGGGAAGTTGATCGAGGTGTTGCGCAGCGACGCCGTCACCCGCGCCGTCGCCGAGCCCCGGGTCAGCTCGACCAGGAAGCGGGCGAACACGCAATCGGGGTCGGTGGAGTCGCTGCTCCGCGTGAAGCGGCCGTCCACCTGCACCTCGGCGCGGACCGGACCGTTGCGACGCAGCGCGACCGCTTCCTCGTGCCAGGTCCATTCGGCATCCGTGGCATCCCAGAAGTGCGGCAGGTTGCTCCGGGTGACGTCGAACACCTCGTTGCCGGCGAGCACGAAGCTGTCGAACAGACTGTCACCGGCGGGATCGAACTTCACCGTCACGACACCGGTGTCGACCGTCACCACGCTCCCCGCCATCGTCGCGAGCGCGGCGCCGCCGTGATTGCCGGCGCCCTTGTCGATCGAATACGCCGTCGAGATCGCGTCGGCGGCGAGGTCGGTCCGCCACTCGCACAGCGCCCACTTCACGCTGCCGTCCGGCCAGTGCGCGAGCGTCGAGAATTGCCCCTCGTTGGCGCCGACGATAGTCAGCTGCGGCACGCCGCCGACCTCCTGCACCTGTCCGATCGGCAGCGGGATCCCGACGCGCACCGGTTCCGCGGTCCGGTCGAGGGAGGGCGCGCCGGGGCCGGTCATCGCGCTCACTTCGAGCGGCAACGGGAAGATCACGCTCGGGGCAGTGCCGGGATCGTCGCCGGGATTGATCGCGTTGCAGACCGTCATCGAGCTGAGCCGCCCGGCGCCGCCGGGCAGCTTGACGTAGGCCTGCAGGTACACGGGAATGCCGGCGATGCCGGTGGGAAGGACCGTGGTGTAGCTGAAGCTGACGGGATCCATGTCGATCATCCCGCCGGCATCGAGGTCGGGTCCGAGATAGCCCGGGATCCCGAACGGCGTCAGATCGACGAGGTTGGTCTGGACACCCCACAACAGCAGCGGCGCCTTCGCTCCGGCGGGAAGGTTGCGCAGCTCGAAGCTGACCGTCTGCCCGTCGACCCACGTCGAGCATTCGAGGTACATCGGCCGTTCGCCGTCGACGAACGAGCCGACGCGCTGCTGCGCGGGGGCGGTCGCCTGCATCGTGGCGGCGACGGCCAGCGTGACGGCGCCGGCGCGGAGCGCCGCCCACAGGGAGTGCCGTTCCACGGCAATGGGGCGACGGCGCGGGGCGACGATGTTCCCGTCATGCGACGAGGAGGTGGACAGACCTGCTCGCAAGGCCGTCTCCTTCTCAGATTCCAGATGTCGGTTAGACGCGATCAGGCAGTCGCGGTCAGGTCGGACGGCGTACCGGTCGAACGACGGACCGGCGATCGCCGCGAACTCATCCGCGCCGGAGCAGCACGCGCGGGCAGAGCACGGCAGCGCCACCTGCGCGATGCCGGGCCGGAAAAGTAACCGCCCTCGTGGCGGCTGTTGCAGGGTATTCCCGTAATCGCCCCGGAGCTCGCCGGCATTCGATCGGAGTCTTGTTCTCGCCGCACGGCCAGGTGCGTGGCGGGGCCTCGGCCGGCTCGCGGTTTCGGCGGCACCGGCCCTCGTGCCGAAGCGGTCAGCGTGACCCGTGGACCTGACGTCCACCCGACCAGGTCGCGAGCACTCGAATCGCCCTCCAGGTCTCCGGAGTGACGGTCACCGGGTCGTTCGAGAGCAGAATGACATCGGCTCGCATTCCGCGCGCAAGCTGACCGAGATCGGCTTCGCGGAACGCCGCATGAGCGGCGGCGACCGTCGACGCCTGCAGTGCCTCGGCGGCCGTCAGACACTGCTCGGGGAGGAACGGGGCGGCAACGACATTCGCATGCGCGGCGACGTCCTGGTCGGGGTTGCGCCGCGTGATGCCGGCGGCGAGGTTGCGCAGCGGCGACAGCGGCTCGACCGGCGCATCGGTGCCGTTGCACAGCCTCGCCCCGGCCGCGAGCAGGTGGCGCCACGGGTAGGCGGTGGCCGCCGTCCGCGCGCCGCCGAGTCGCGCCGGCACCCACGGCGCGTCCGAGGTCGCGTGGCAGAACTGCACCGAGGCGATGACGCCGAGCGCCGCGAAGCGGGCGACGTCGGCGGGATCGACCAGTTGCGCATGCTCCACGCGGAAGCGGTGGTCGCGCGGCGCGTCGCGGCCGAGCGCGGCGGCATAGGCGTCGAGGACCATGCGGTTGGCGGCGTCGCCGATGGCATGCGTGCAGAGCTGGAAACCGCCGGCAAGTGCGCGGCGGGCGAGCGCGGTCAGCTCGTCGGCATCGATCAGCGGCAGGCCACGGTGGCCGCGTCGGTCGGCGTAGTCGTCGAGCAGCCAGGCGCCGCGCGAACCGAGCGCGCCGTCGGCGTAGACCTTGATCGCGCGCACGTCGAGGAAACCGCCCGGATCGAGGGTCGGGCCGGCGGCAAGCCGCTGGTCGAGCAGCGCAGCGTCGTCGCCGTCGAGCATCGCGTGGATGCGCAGCGTGAGCCGCCCCGCACGCGCCTCCTCCTCGAGCAACGCCAGTCGCGGTCCGCCGATACCGGCGTCATGGAGCGCCGTGACGCCGTGGCGCGCGCACTCGGCCAGCGCCAGCGCCAGCGCCTCGCGCTCCTCCGCCGGCGCCGGTTCCGGCAGGCGCGTGGCGACGAGGTCGACCGCACGATCGATCAGCACTCCGGTCGGCTCGCCGCGCGCGTCACGCACGATCTCGCCACCGGCAGGCGCCAGCGTCGAGCGATCGATCCCGGCCAGCGCCAGGGCGCGCGCGTTGACCAGCGCGGCATGGCCGTCGACGCGCTGCAGCAGGACCGGATGGTCGGGCAGCGCGGCCGACAGCTCCGCGTGATGCGGGAACTCCTGGACCGGCCAGTCGTTCTGGTCCCAGCCGTGGCCGCGGATCCAGCGGTCCTTGGTCGTCGCGGCCGCGCGCTGCACCGTGCGGGCGATCACCTCGGTGAAGCTGGCGGTGCCGGCGAGGTCGACCTCGCGCAGTGAATGGCCGAGCCCGAACAGGTGGGCGTGGGCGTCGATGAAACCGGGCAGCGCGACCGCTCCGGCCGGGGCCTCGACGAGGCGGGTTCCCGCGCCGATCCAGCTCGCGGCGTCGCCGCGGTCGCCGACGGCGACGATGCGATCGCCGCGCCAGGCGACGAAGCCGGCGGTCGGTCGCGCCGGGTCGAGCGTGCGCACGAGTTCGGCGCGCAGCACCACGTCGGCCGGCTCCGGCCTGGCCGCAGCGACGCCGGAGTCGGCGCCGCGGCCGAGCGGCGCGAGCAGCAGGAGCAGGAGGAGCAACAGCGGCGCAGCCATCACGGTCTCCGGCGAAGCGTGCCGGCTACCATACGCCGCTCCGCGCGCGCTCCCGCGCCGCGCCGTCGTCGGAGCAGCGCGTGAGCATGCACGAGTCGCCATCGACCCGCCGTTCGTTCCTCGCCGCCGTCGCCGCCGGCGCTGCAGTGCCGGCCACGCTCGCCTGCGCGGCCGCGCAGGCGACGGAACCGACCGCCGCGGCCGGCGGTGCGGTCGGCGCCGGCGGCGACGCACGCTGCATCGCGTCGGGCAATGGCCTCGCCGCCGTGGCCACGGCGTTGGCCGCGATGCGGCACGGGCAATCGCCGGTGGATGCCGCGGTGGCCGGCGTCAACCTGAACGAACTCGACCCCGAGGACGACTCCGTCGGCTACGGCGGGCTGCCCAACGAGGAGGGCGTGGTCGAGCTCGATGCCGCGGTGATGGACGGACCGACCCATCGCGCCGGCGCCGTGGCGTCGCTCCGCAACATCAAGACGCCGTCGCGGGTCGCCCTGCAGGTGATGCGTCGCAGCGACCATGTGCTGCTCGTCGGCGAAGGCGCGTTGCGGTTCGCCCGTGCCCATGGCTTCAGCGAGGAGAACCTGCTCACCGAGAAGTCGCGCAAGCTCTGGCTGCACTGGAAGGAGACGCTCTCGGCCAAGGACGACTGGTTCCCGCCGACCGCCGCGGAGATCGCCGCCGACCCGGTCCTGCGCGACCGGCCCACCGGCACCATCCACCTCTCGGCGCGCGACGCGCAGGGGGACCTCGGCTGCACCACGACGACCAGCGGGCTCGCGTTCAAGATCCCCGGCCGGGTCGGCGATTCGCCGCTGATCGGGGACGGCCTCTACCTCGACAACGAGGTCGGTTCGGCCGGCGGGACCGGCCGCGGCGAGGCGTCGATCCTCGCCTGCGGCGCTTTCGCCGTGGTCGAACGCATGCGGTCCGGTCGTGCGCCGCTCGATGCGTGCCTCGACGTCCTCGCGCGCGTGGTCGACCAGAGCCGGCGCAATGGCAACGCCGACGGCAGCGGCCGGCCGACCTTCAACCTATCGCTGTATGCGCTGGCGAAAGATGGTCGCTACGGATCGGCGTCGCTGATCGACGGACCGACCTTCGCCGTCGCCGATGCGGCCGGCCCGCGGCTCGAGCGGGGCGGTCACCTCTTCGCCTCTGCATCGCGCTGACGGCGGCGTGGCGCGGCCGTTCGGGGCCCTTGCTTCCCCGGCGCGGAGGACGTAGACCTTCGTCCGTCGTCGGCCGCCCGGTCCGGGTCTCCCGGACGCCGGAGCGCCGTGGCGCGGCACCGTCGGTGACCGCGCGGTTCCACGCGAAGCCGCAGCCGGGCGGCCGCGCAGCCGACGGTGCAGGGCCTCCGGAGGGGGGGCGCGAAAGGGAGCGATGGCGACGCGCAAGAAGGCGAGTGCGAGCGGCAGCCGGGCGGCCAAGGTGTCGCGGAAGCCCGTCGAGAAGACGGTTCGACGCAAGGCGACGCGCGCCACCCCGGATCGCGCTCTGGACGAGCGCGCGGACGAGGTGCGCGACGACGTCGCCGATGACGCGGAGGACGATGCGGTGAGCGACACGGCCGCCGAGGACGCCGGCGACGACGTCGACGTCGACGACGATCCGCTGCCTGTTCCCCGTCGCAAAGCGGTGCAGCGCGATGCCGGTGGCGCGCCGCGTGCCGCCGCCGCGCCGCGTGCCGCCGCGCCCCGCACCC
>VGYY01000108.1 GCA_016872815.1 Planctomycetota bacterium | reverse complement strand
CGACCACGCGGATCGCGGCGGGCAGCAGCGCGTTGAGCGCGCGGCGGATCGCGCCGGCGTCGAGCCGGGTGACGGCAGCGAACGCCGCGAGCTGCCCGAGCGCATGCACCCCGGCGTCGGTCCTCCCGGCGCCGCGGACGGCCACCGGCTGCTGCAGCACCCGCGCCAGCACCGCCTCGAGCTCGCCCTGCACCGTCGAACCGGAGCGCTGGCGCTGCCAGCCGCGGTACTCGCCGCCGTCGTAGGCGACCGTCAGCAGGAAGTAGCGCGACTGCGCCGTGCGCCGCTCCGCCCCGCCCCGGGGTGATGCTCCCGCCACCGCGCGCTCAATACTCGCGGCGCTGCCGCGACGACGGGATCTTGAGCGCCTTGCGGTACTTGGTCACGGTGCGGCGGGCGACGTTGAGCCCCATCGCCTGCAGCCGGTCGACGATCTCCTCGTCCGAGAGCGGGTTGGCCTTGTCCTCCTTCTCGACCAGGTCGCGCACCCGCTCGCGCACGCCGGTCCGCGACTCGACCACGCCGTCGGTGCCCTGCGAGGCGCCGGTGAAGAACGCCTTCATCTCCTGCACGCCCTGCGGCGTCTGCACGTACTTGCCCTTCAGCGCGCGGCTGACCGTCGAGACGTGGATGCCGAGCTCGTCGGCGATCTCCTGCATCTTGAGCGGCTTCAGGTGCTCGACCCCGTGCTCGAGGTACTCGGACTGGCGCTTGACGATCTCGTGCGCCACCCGCTCCAGCGTGCGCCGGCGCTGCTCGATGCTCTCGATCAGGAAGCGGGCCGACTCGACGTCGCGGCGCAGGTGCTTCTTCAGGTCGCCGCCGAGCGCCTTGCTGCGCAGCAGCTTGAGCCGTTCCGGGTTGATCGACAGCCGCGGCATCCAGTCGTCGGCCAGGGTGATCTCCCACTGGCCGTCGCGCTTCTCCACCACGACGTCGGGACGCACCCGCATCGGCGGCTCGTAGGCGAAGCGACGGCCGGGGAACGGGTCGAAGTTGCGGCGCAGCGCCACCGCGAGGTCCTTCACCTCGTCGACGGTGATGCCGAGGTCCTTCGCCACCTTCGGCAGCCGGTTGCGCGCGAGGTCGTCGAGCGACCCGTCGATCAGCCGGCGCAGGTAGGGCGCGAGCGGCATGTCGTCGCGCACCTGCAGCGCGAGGCACTCGGCCGGAGTGCGCGCGCCGACGCCGGCCGGATCGAGCGCCTGCACCAGCTTCAGCGCGAGGTCGGCGTGGTCGAGGGTGAACCGCTCATGGAACGGCACGATCAGCTCGCCGAGCGGCTCCTTGAGCCAGCCGTTGCGGTCGAGGTTCTGGACCAGGAAGTGGGCGAGCTCCCGCACCTCCGGCGCAGCGTCGGCCACGTCGATCTGCTCGTCGAGATGCTCCTGCAGCGTCCGCGGCCGGCCCGGCGAGTTGGCGATCGCCTCGTGCTTCGGGTCGGCGTCGCCGCCCGCTGCCTCGCGCCGCACCCGGCCGCGGTAGGTCTCGTTCCACCAGTCGAGCTCGGCGCGCGCCTCGCTGTCCTCCGGGTTCGCCTCGGCCGCCGCCGCGTCCTTCTTCTCGAACTGCTCGGGACGCTCGGTCTGCAGCGACGGGTCAGGCGGCTTGACCGCCATCAGCGCGTCGTTGGTGAGCGCCTCGTTCTCCATCAGCTCGAGGAGGTCGGCCGCGTTGAGCTGCAGGATCTCGATGCGCTGGATCAGCTGCGGCGAGAGCTGGAGGCGCAGCTCGGGGCGCTGCGAGAGGAACAGCTCCGGCCTCACGCGCCGTCCTCCGCGCCGCCACCGCGACCGACGGCGCGCCGCTCAGCCAGCGCCTCGGCGAGGACGGCCGGATTGCTGTACTCGATGGCGCTGCCGGTCGGCATGCCGCGCGCGAGTCGACTCACCTTGAGGTCGGGCCGGCGGCTGCGCCGCACCAGCTCGGCGATGGCCAACGCCGTGCCATCGCCCTCGAAGTCGGGATCGGTGCCGAGCACGAGCTCGGTCACGTCGTGCTGCTCGACCCGGCGGCGAAGCGGCTCGAGGTCGGGCATCGACCCGGTCGCGTCCGCGCGCACCGAGCCGTTCAGCACGTGGTAGACGCCGCGCCATCCCGCTCGCTCGAGCGCCTCGAGATCGCGCGGCTGCTCGACCACCAGGATGCGCGAACGATCGCGCGTCGCATCGGCGCAGATGGCGCACGGGTCGGCATCGGCGAGGTGGCGGCAGACACTGCACGGCCGCACCGACGCGACGACCGCTTCCAGCGCCGCGGCCAGGGGCAGCGCGCGCTCCGTACCGCTCTGGATCAGAAAGTGCGCCAACCGCTCCGCAGTTCGTGGTCCCACCCCGGGGAGCTTCTCGAGCTCCCGCAGCAGCCGTGCCATCGCCTCGGGGTAGGCCATTCGCTCCTCGGTTTCACCGTCGCGCCCCGGGGCGCGCCGTCCGGAGATTTGCACCTGCCGGAGAATCGACGCTTCTCTTAGCGCGACCGGAGCGATTGTGGAAGGCGATTTGCTAGGCAGGTGCTTCCCGGGCGCGGTCGTGGCGCGCGACGGGCGTCGAAACGGAGGCGACTGCGGCCGCGACTCGACTGCCGCGACTCGACTGCCGCGACTCGACTGCCGCGACTCGACTGCCGCGTCCGACGAGCGTCAGGCGATCGTCAGGCGATCGTCAGGTGAGCAGACCGGGGAGCGAGAGCCCCTTCGTCACCGTCGTCGCCCGTTGCCGCCGCAGCTCGAACAGCCGCTCCAGGGTGGCGCGGACGGCGACGTTCAAGGCCTCCTCGAGCAGCCGGCGATCCCGCTCCGAGAGAGTCCCGCATTGGACGCGCGCCTCGACGGCGCTGCCGTCGCCGGCGACGCGGAGCTCTACGATGCGCGCGGCGTCCCGGCCCTCGACGAATTCGTTGCGCAGGTCGGCGAGCGCCTTGTCGAGGTCGCGCTGGAGCACTTCGGCGTGGCGCAGCAGGCCGGACAGCTCGCCGCCACCCTGCGGGACCTTGCTCGCCGGCTCGTCGGCCGCGCCCGGCTTGCGGCTGCTCATCCCTGCGCCTCCTGCCCCGAGACTGTCTCGCCGCCGAAGATTTGTTTCACCTGCACCAGCAGCGCCTGCGCTGGGGTGTCGCCACCGCCGGTCGGCGCCGCGGCCACTGTCTCGGGACGCAACGTCCAGCTGACATCGAACAGCTTCTTGCCGAGCCGCCGCGTCGCCTCGTCGAGCCGCGCATTCGGCGTCGCCGGCAACCCCGGCCCCGAGCGCGCGCGCACCTGGACGACGCCGCCGTCGTCGCGCACCGGTTCGAGCGGCGCGACCAGCGCCGCAAGCGACGGCGCCTCGGCCAGCAGCGCTGCGCGCAGTCGCTCGAAGCGCGCCGGAAGATCGCCCCCCCCACCGCTGCCAGCTGGCGGGGCCGTTGGCGGCGGCGGCGGTGGTGGTGACGGCGGCCGCGCCGCCGCCGGCGTGGCGGCACGCGGCGCGGACGGTGCCACCGGAGGCGTCGTGACCGGCGGCGGCGCGGGCGAGGGCGGCGCGATCACCGCGCGCTGTGGGGGGCCCGCCGGCGGCCGTGCCGGCGCTGCGGCACCGGCGAGCGCGTCGCGCAGCAGTTCGAGATCGCGGATCCGCAGCAACTCGACCAGCGCCATCTCCAGCACCAGCCGCTCGTCCTCGATGTCGCGCAGCGCCCGTCGCGCGTCGAGCAGCACCTGCATCGCCCCGAGCAACTGCGTCTCGTCGAGCGCCTTCGCCTGCGCCGCCAGCGCGTCGGCGCCGACGCCGGCGAGATCCGGCGGCCGCGGGCTGCCGACGCGGTGATGGACCAGCGCCCGCAGGTGGTCGAGCCACTGGTCGAGCAGGTCGGCGGCCGCCGCGCCATGGCCGAGCGCATCGGCAAGCCAGCTGAAGACCGCGCTGCCATCGCGCGCCAGCAGCGCGTCGAACAGCTGGCGCACGCGCTCCGGCGCGAGGTAGCCGGTCAGCTCCTGGAACGCCTCGTGCGAGATGGCGCCGGCGCCGAATGCGGCCAGCTGGTCGAGCAGCGAGAGCGCATCGCGCAGCCCGCCGCGCGCGCGCCGCGCGATCGCCGCATCGAGCCCGGCCGCCAGCGTGAACGACTCTCCGGCGCAGACATCGCGGACGTGGCCGGCGATGGCGGCGTCGGGAATGCGGCGGAACTCGAATTCCTGGCAACGCGAGCGGATCGTCTCCGGCACCTTGCGCACCTCGGTGGTGGCGAAGACGAACACGACGTTCGGCGGCGGCTCCTCGAGCGTCTTGAGGAACGCGTTGAACGCGTCCTGCGTGATCTGGTGCACTTCGTCGACGATGTAGACCTTGTATTTCCCGGCGGTCGCGGCGTAGCGCACCGACTCGCGCAGGTCGCGGATGTTCTCGATGCCGCGGTTGCTCGCGCCGTCGATCTCGATGACGTCGAGCACGTTGCCGGCGGCGACGCCGCGGCACCGCTCACAGGTGAGGCACGGATCGGGCGTCGGCGCCCGCTCGCACAGGAGCGCCTTGGCGAGGATGCGCGCCATCGACGTCTTGCCGACGCCACGCGGCCCGGTGAAGAGATAGGCGTGGGCCAGTCGCCCGGTCTTGAGCGCGTTCTGCAGCGTGCGGGCGATCGGCTCCTGGCCGACGACCTTGACGAAGGTCTCGGGCCGGTACTTGCGCGCGAGCACGAGGTAGGACACGCGATCCCCCGGGTGGCGGCGACGGCACTCCGACCGCGTTCCAGTCCGAGACCGGAAGCACCCGGGACCACGGGCTTAGGGCTGCTCCGGTCAAGGCCTGACCCGGTTCACCCATCGCCCCGTCGCCCCGGTCCCGGACTGGAACGCGGTCGAACGGCTGCTTCGTCTTCTACCCCTGCTCGATCCCATGCGATCGGCGCAGCAGCGCGCCGACCGGCCGGCTCGGGCTGGCGGAGAGGGCGGGATTTGAACCCGCGAGGCAGTGTTTAGCCGCCTACGCGCTTTCCAAGCGCGCTCCTTCGGCCGCTCAGACACCTCTCCGTTGGAATCGGCGGCGCGGCAGGTTAGCGCCGGGCGCCCGGGGGCGAAAGCGCGCTGCGCTCCGGCGGACGCGCGCGACCGACAGCGGCGCGCGACGGCGCGAGAAGTCGCGGCGGAGGACGCAGGTGGGAGCGCACGGAGACCCACGCATGCGCGGCAGCGCCGGCGGAAGGCCGGGCAGGCGAACGGGAGCGATGGCGGATGGCAGCGCCGACGAACGGGTGCGCAGCATGAGAGATGGCGGAGAGGGAGGGATTCGAACCCTCGATCGAGCGTAAACCCGATACCGGTTTTCGAGACCGGCCCATTCGGCCGCTCTGGCACCTCTCCGTGGTGAATCCGTCCTGATCGTGTCGGCGCGGCGTTCTTGTCGTCCGCTTTCGCTGGTTACGTCGCTCTCGTCGGTTCCATCGTTCGCGGCGTCCGGCCCGGTCTCGACGTCTCCGTCGCTCCGGCCGGCAGCAGGGAATTCGGTCAGCGGCAGGTCAGCAACAGGTCAGCAGCAGGTCGGCTCAGCGGGCGTTGCCGTTCCCCATCCCGCTCCCGGGCCCCGCTTCCGGCCCTGCTCGGCGTTGTGCGAACCAATCCTTGAGGAGAGCCTCGCACCGCCCCTGCAACACCCCCTCGATGAGTTCCAGGGGGCGAGCAGGGTATCCGGCAAGGTGCCCCGACTTCCACAGTCTGATCGCGCCACGGCGCGAATCGCCGGCGCCGACGACCAACGTGCCGACCCGGGCCTCGAGCAGCGCGCCGAAGCACATGACGCACGGCTCGAGCGTCGTGACCAGCGTGGCGTCGGTCAGCCGCCAGTTGCCGCTCCGTGCCGCCGCACGGCGCAGGGCGAAGAGTTCGGCGTGGGCGGCCGGATCGACCAGCGCCTCGGTCCGGTTGTAGCCGTCGCCCAGCAGCTGGCCGTCGCGCAGGACCAGCGCGCCGACCGGCACTTCACCCTCACGCCCGGCACGGGCGGCAAGATCGAGGGCGACCTCCATCCAGTGGTCGGCGGCGACCGGGTCCATGCGAACCGACGACTCCTCGGGTCGAACGCGGCCGCCACCAGGCTGGCGGCCGACGCGGCGCCCCGCGCACGGGCGCGATCACGACCGCAGCGGGTGGCAGCGGCGCGACGGCGTGGCACGATCGGGCGGGGCACGGGCGCGTGGAACGTTCGCGCGGGCGCGTCGAAGCCGGCGTTCGGAAGGCGGAAGGCGGAAGGCGGAACTGGTACACCCAGGAGGGGTCGAACCTCCAACCTTCGGCTTCGTAGGCCGACGCTCTATCCAGTTGAGCTATGGGTGCACGGACGCGAAGCGTCCCGCGACCGGCAGGCGCCGGCCGCGAAAGGGCGGGGACTCTAGAAGCGTGCCGGCGGCCCGTCAACCGCGCCACGCCGGACGACCGACGCGGCCCGCATGCGGAGCGCGGCGCCGGTTGCGCCAAAAAAAATCGCTCAAGAGTCGCCGCGTTCCGCCGATGGGATCGGGTAGGTCAGGTCGTCCGGTTCGTCGGACCAATTCACTGGAGGTTTCTCGGATGGCGAAGCGCAAGAAGGCGGCGAAGAAGGCGAAGAAGGGCAAGAAGAAGGCTGGCAAGCGCTGAGACGTCGGCGAACCAGCAACTAGACCCAACGAACGAAATGACTCCGGCGGGCACGCTTCACGGCGTGCCCGCCGGGTTCGTTTTCCGGCGACCCTGCGGCCGCTGCGCGACCCGCGCGACCGCGGGAACCATGCGAGGTACGCGCCGACGACGCCCGCCACCGCCCCCGGCACCGCGTCCGGCGGGACCCTCACCACCGGCAGCGCCGCGGGTCGGACTCAGCGGCTGTCGGCGACGCGGTCGGTGGCCCCCGACGGCGCCACCTCGCGCGTCGCGATCTCGCCGCGCTCGCAGCGCACCAGCGTCCCCTTGCCGTCGAGCTTGCTCTCGATGCAGACCGGCCGGCCCCAGATCGCCTCGAGCACCTTCAGCGTCTCGCCGGCGAAGGCCAGGTCGAGTTCGAGCCCCTCGAACCGGTGCGCCAGGCGCAGTTCGCCGCGGTTGTCGTGGTTGCCGTCGACCACCTCGATGATCGGCTGGCCCGAGTTCGACAACCCGAACAGGAGCTGCTCCTTCACCAGGCGATGGTCGCGCGAGGCGATCTCGCGCTGGCCGGTGCGCGGATTGGTGCGCCAGACGTGCATCCGCTGCGCGTCGCAGAAGTCCTGGTCGATGAAGGTGTCGACGAAGGTCACGTCGCAGTGCAGCCGACGGACCTCGAAGATCTTGTCGCGCCCCTCGCCGCACCGGCGGTCGAAGCGGCGCCGCTCGGCCAGCGACTGGCACTCCTCCCACTCGCGGCCGTGGCGGCCCTTGTCCCAGCGCTCCTCGATCGAGCGATAGAGCTCGATGCCGAGCTTGTAGGGGTTGGTGCGGCCGGGCGCCGTCGCCAGCGTGCCGGCGTGATGGTCGGCGAAGTCGATCACCTCGCTGTCGCGCAGCACGCGCCGGGTCATGATCGTCGAGTGCCAGTAGCTGGCCCACCCCTCGTTCATGATCTTGGTCTGCCCCTGCGGCGCGAAGTAGTACGCCTCCTCGCGCACCAGCGACAGCACCTCCTGCTGCCAGCGCTTGAGCGGCGCGTGGTCGAGCAGGAAGCGCAGCACGTCGCGGCCGGGGCGGACCGGGAAGCGGCTGGTCGCGCGCTCGCGATCGGCGTCCTCGCGCCGCTGCTCGTCGAGGTGGCGGCCGGGGTTCACGTAGCGGTCCATGTAGGACTTCGCGCGCAGCTTGCCCGGCGCCGGCCGCGGCAGGTCGGCGGCGTCGGCCGCCGGCTCCGCCGGCGCCCGTCGCAGCGCGGTCGAATGCGGGTCGATCAGGTTGTCGAGCGCGAGGCAGCGGTCGAGGAAGACCTCGACCTCGTTCACGCCGTGGCGCTCCATCAGCCGGCGCAGGATGGTCCCGTGGTTCGCCATCCGGTCGACCATCTTGCGGTCGGTGTGGGCGAAATAGACGTTGTTCCTGAAGAAGTCGCAGTGGCCGAAGACGTGGGCCATCACCAGCTTCTGGTCGACCAGCGAGTTCGACTTCATCAGGTAGGCGTAGCACGGGTCGTTGTTGATCACGAGCTCGTAGATCTTCGACAGCCCGTAGCGGTAGCCCTTCTGCAGGCGGTCGAACTCCATGCCGAACCGCCAGTGCGGATAGCGGGTCGGGAAGCCGCCGAACGCGGCGACCTCGTTCAGCTCGTCGTGGTCGACCAGCTCGAACACGGTCGGGAAGAAGTCGAGACCGAACTCGCGCGCGTGGCGCTCGATCTCGACGCGGGCGCGCTCGAGCTCCGGCGTCAGGTTCATCGGCCGCCTCCCCGCGTCGCCACGGCGCGCCTCACCGTCCCTTGCCGAGGAACGCCTTGATCGAGGGCAGGATCCCGTCGCGGTCCTGGATCTCGCTGGTCACCAGCCGCTCGTCGCGCGAGAGCGCCGCGTCGAGGTCCTTCTTGAACTGGCCCGAGCCGTAGGCGCTGCGCACCTGGCCGTAGCAGAACTGGTTCGCGCCCGGCAGGATCTCGCGCTGCAGCAGCTCGATGCAGCGCTCCGTGTCGCGACCCGACCAGTTGTCGCCGTCGCTGAAGTGGAACGGATAGACGTTCCACTCCGACGCCCGGAACTTCTCGCGCATCAGCTGCGCGCAGAGCTCGTAGGCGGCCGAGATCTTGGTGCCGCCCGACTCGCGCAGATGGAAGAAGGCGTGCTCGTCGACCTCGCGCGCCGCCGCGTCATGGACGATGAAGCGGGTCTCGAGCTGGCGGTACTGGCTCTTCAGCCAGCAGTGGATCCAGAACGCCTCGGCGCGCACCAGCTCCTTCTGCTCCTTCCCCATGCTGCCGGAGACGTCCATCATCCAGATCACCACCGCCGCGCTCTCTGCGGTCGGGCGGCGCTTCGCGCTGCGGTAGTGGCGATCGGCGCGGATCGGCACGATGCGCGGGTCCTTCGGGTCGAACGTCCCGGCGATCACCTGCCGCCTGAGCGCCGCCTTCAGCGTCCGGCGCGCGTGGCGCAGGCTCTCGGGGCCGGTGCGCCGCAGCCCGGTCCAGCGGGTCGCGTCCGCCTCGAGCAAGTCGGTGCCCTTCGGCTCGATCCGCGGCAGCGCGAGCTCCTCGCCGAGGAGCTGCGCCAGTTCCGCCAGCGGCACCTCGACCTCGAGCACGTGCTCGCCCGGCTGGTCGCCCGCCTCGCCCTGGCCCGGCTGCGGCGTGCCATCGCCCTGGCCGACGCCGTCCTTCCGGTTGTCGCCGAAGCGGAAATGGGGCAGTTCGAGTCCCGGCAGCGGGATCGACACCAGGTCGCCGCCCTTGCGCCCGATCATCTCGCCATTGGCGACGAAGCGCTTCATCTCGCCGCGGATCCGGCCGCGGACGATCTCGTTGAAACGGGTCCGGTCGCGTTCGATGCGGCGGATCACGGCGGGGCTCCGGAAGCTCGGCTCAGCTCTCCTTGGCGTCGCCGCGCGCGAAGATGCTGGCGACGAAGTTCAGCACGTCGGTGGCGCAGACGTCGCAGTAGCCGTAGCTCTTCACCAGCCGCGCCTTGACCACGTCGATCTTCTCCTGGGTGTCCTTGTCGACCACCGCCGAGACGAGGCTGGTCAGCTTGATCGAGTCCTTCTGGTCCTCGAACAGCTTGAGCTCGAGCGCCTTCTGCAGCCGCTCGTTGCTCTTCCAGGTGAAGGTCTTCCCCTCCATCGCCAGCGCGCCGATGTAGTTCATGATCTCGCGCCGGAAGTCGTCCTTGCGGCTGTCGGGGATGCCGATCTTCTCCTCGATCGCGCGCATCAGCCGCTCGTCGGGCTCCTCGTCGCGGCCGGTGTACTTGTTGCGGACCTTCTCGCCCTGGGTGTAGGCCTTCAGGTTGTCGAGGTAGTTGCCGCACAACCGGGCGATCGCCTCCTCGTCGGCGGCGATGCCGCGCTGGACCTCGTTCTTGACGATGTCCTCGTATTCCTCCTTGACCGTCGCCAGCAGCTCCTTGCACCGCTTGCGCTGCTCGGCGCTGGCCAGCAGCGAGTGGAAGCCCAGCCCCTCCTCGAGCTCGTTCAGCACCATGAACGGATTGACGCACGGCTCGCCGGTCTCGGCCACCAGCGCGTTGCTGATCTTGTCCTGGATGTAGCGCGGGCTGATGCCCTCCATCCCCTCGCGCGGCGACTCCGCGCGCAGCTCGCGGATGTTGTCCTGGGTGAAGCCGGGCAGCGTCTTGCCGTTGTAGAGCTTGAGCTTCTGCAGCAGCGTGAGCTGCGCGTTCTTCGGTTCCTCGAGCCGGGTCAGCACCGCCCACATCGCCGCCATCTCGAGCGTGTGCGGGGCGATGTGCTTGCCGCTGACGCGACGGGCGCTGTAGTCCTTCCGGTAGATCCGCACCTCGTCGTCGAGCGTGGTGTTGTACGGCACGTCGACGCGGATGGTCCGGTCGCGGAACGCCTCCATCAGCTCGTTGCCCTGCAGGCGGCGGAACTCGGGTTCGTTGGTGTGGCCGATGATGACCTCGTCGATCGAGGTCTGCGGGAACTTCTTCGGCTTGATCACGTGCTCCTGCGACGCGCCGAGCAGGTCGTAGAGGAAGGCGACGTCGAGCTTCAGCACCTCGACGAACTCGATCATCCCGCGATTGGCGACGTTGAACTCGCCGTCGAAGTTGAACGCGCGCGGATCGCTGTCGGAGCCGTACTGGGCGATCTTGCGGTAGTTGATGTCGCCGGTCAGCTCGGTCGAGTCCTGGTTCTTCTCGTCCTTCGGCTGGAACGTGCCGATGCCGACGCGGTCGCGCTCGGAGATGACGATGCGGCGCACCCGGACCCGCTCGAGGACCTTCATCTCGTCGCCGCGCGCCTCGGCGAGGAAGTGGGCGAACCAGTGGCGGCAGAACGGGCAGAGCTCGCCGTCGAGCCGCAGCGGGTAGCCGGGCTCGCGCCCCTTCGACACCTCGGCCAGCAACTTCTCCCGCGCCTTCGCCGGCAGCAGGTGCAGCGGCTCCTCGTGCATCGGGCAGCGCGCGACCTCGCCGTCGGGCAGCTTCCACTCGAAGCTGTAGAGCGCCCCCTCCGGCTGCCGCGAGTACCACTCGAACCCGCGCTTGAGCAGCCGCACGATGGTCGACTTGCTGCTGCCGACCGGGCCGTGCAGCAGCAGCACGCGCTTCTCGACGCCGTAGCCGTACGCGGCCGACTTCAGGTTGGCGACCAGGTCCATCAGCGGACGCTGCAGCCCGAACACGGCGTCGCGGCCGCCGCCGAGCGGATCGGCGAAGAACGGGTAGGTCCGCACCGGCTCCTTGCCGTCGGAACCCTCCTTCACGCCGAACGACACGATCAGGTCGTGCAGGCGCTGGAACGCGTTGCGCACCACCCGCGGCTCGCGTGCCACCACGTCGAGGTAGTCGTCGAACGACCCCTCCCAGTGCGACGCGGCGAACTCCTCGCGCTCCGACGCCGACTTCACGATCGCCTTCAGGCTGTCGCGAGAGATCGCCATGGCACCCTCCCGTCCGCGCCCACCGGCGCGCTGTCCCCTCCCTAGCCGAACGCTGCGGAGGCGGCGAGGCCGCCGCGGCCTCTCCGGCAATCGTCGGCCGCGCTCACCGCCCCCCTGAAAGGAATTCCCGCCTCCCGGCGGGGCGCACCGCAGCCGGGCGTTCAGGCGCCGGCCGGCGCGGACGGCAGGGGCCGGCGCCGCCGACCGGCGAGCGCCACGGCCAGCGTCGCGAGCAGCACGATCGCGCTGATGGAGCCGCCCCAAACGATCGAGCGCGGCCGATAGCGGAACTCGACGACGTGGCGACCGCCGGTCGGCACCACCACCGACTGCAGCGCCATGTGGCTGCGCCGGATCGCGGCCGGCCGGCCGTCGATCGTCGCCTCCCAGCCGCCGTGGTTCTCGCTGAACACGACGATGGTGCCGCCGTCGCTCTCGACCTCCGCGCGCAGCCGGCCGCGGCCGTGGTCGAGCGCCACGACCTGCCCGCGTCCGGAGAAGGCGAGTTCCGCCGCCGCGCCCGGCGCATCGTCCCAGCAGGCGGTCGCCCGCGGATCGAGGCCGCGCGCGACCGCCTCGCGCAGGGTCGTCCCGGCCTGCACCGCGAACGCCCGCGGCAATGCGGACGGGTTCTCCCACAGGACCAGCGATCCGCGCCGCCATGCCTCGCGGAAATCGGGCGGCGGCGGCTCCTCGCTCAGGAACCAGCGCACGCCCAGCACGTCGGCGATCGCCCGTCCGCGCGGCCCGGCGAAGTCGAGCGTCGAGAAATCCATGTGCACCCACGGCACCACGCGGCCGGGAGCGAGCTCATCGAGCAGCCGGACGTAGGCGAGCGGCTCGAGCGAGTCGTAGCCGCGCAGCACCTCGATCCCGAGCGGCAGGTTGAGGCTCGGATGGAGGTGGGTGCGGGCGGTGAAGAGGCGGGAGGGGCCGCGCCGCGCGCGATCTTCCTGCAGGAACGGCAGCGGCTCGACGGCGCCGGGGATGCGCGTGGACGGCGTCGTCGCCTGGTAGCGCGCCCCGAACCAGGCGAGCTCCGCCACCGTGAGCAGCGCCAGCAACCACGCCGCCGCCGGGCCGCGCAGCAGCGCGCTCGCCAGCAGCAGGAGCAGCGCCGCCGCCGCATGGAACGCGACGCGCCGGTCGAACCTGAACGGCCGCTGCGTCGAGCGCGTCACCGTCGCGAACGGCACCCCGCCACCGGCCGCGTCGACCGCGACGAACGCGAGCGTGAGCCACCCCTCCTCGAGTCGATCGCTGAGCAGGAAGCACCACTCGAAGGCGCTGCCGGCGGCGCCGCTGCCGGCGACCACCGGCGCCGGCAGCGCGACCCGCGCCGCC
>VGYY01000107.1 GCA_016872815.1 Planctomycetota bacterium | reverse complement strand
GCGCATCGCCGCGGCGCGCCGGTCTGCCGCGGTCCACCGGTGCGGGCGCACGACGCTGGCCAGCACCGGCAGCTCGAGGCGCTCCTCGACGTCCTGCACGGTCGCCACCCGCCCGGCGAGCCACGCCCGCAGCAGGGCCGCGGCGATGGCGCCCGGTACGCCGAGCACGATCCCGAGCAGGGCGAGGATGAAGGCGTTCGGGAACCACGGCTTGAGCGGCACCGTCGGCCGCTCGACCACCCGGACGCTGACCATCTGGTCGGCGTCCATCTGCTCGAAGATCCGCTCCTCCTCCATCTTCTGGCGATACAGCTCGTGGTCACGGCGGAGCTGGGCCTCCTCGGCCACCAGCGCATCGTGCAGGGCGCGCTTCTCCTCGGCCGCGCGCAGGTCGCCGCGGAGTCGCTCCTCGGCCGACGTGAGCACGGCGTGCAGCCGCTCGAGCTGCAGGCGCAGGTCGGCCTGAGTCAGCTGCATCTGCTGGCGCACGGCCTCGGTCTCGCGCGCCGCTTCGCCGTACTGCTGCACCAGCGAGGCGAGCTCGAGGCGGAGATCGAACAGCCGCTGGCGCGATTGCGCGATGACCGGGTTGTCGGCGACGACGGCGCTGGCGAGCTCCTCGCTGCCGGCCGGGATCTGATCGAGAGCGCGGCGGCGGCTCTCGGTGACGGTCAGCTCCTGCAGCAGGAGCGAGCGCTTCAGCGTCAGGTCGCCGCCGTCGTTGTCGGCGCGGAACTGCGCCAGCCGCGCCACCACCGGATCGAGCAGCGCCTTGGCCCGCGCGGTCTCGCCGGTGAAGAAGGCCAGGGCCGCGGGGTTCGAGTGGACTTTGCCGTGCTGCGCGAGATAGGCATCGACGAGGTGGTCGAGTGTGCGGAACGCCGACTTGTCGTTGAAGCTGGTGAAGGTGACCTCGATGACGTTGGTCATCGGCAGCGGCTCGGGCTCGATCTTCTCGCCCAGACTCAGGATCATGTTCTCGCGCTGCGGCAGGTCGGGCAGCAGGCCGACGCTGCGGCACCAATCCTGGAAGCGGGTGAGGAAGTTGTCCGGCTTCTTCTCCTGCTCGGCCAGCAGGCGGTCGACCACCACCTCGAGCACGGGCCGGCTGGTGAGGATCGAGATCTCGGAGTTCAGCGTCTCCGAGGTGGCGGCGAGGTTGCCCGACGGCGCCATCGTGACCGGGACGATCGATTGCGGCAGCTGCTCGCGCCCGGGCTTGATCAGGATCAGCGCCTTGGCCTGCCAGATCGGCGGAAACCAGTAGCCGATCAGCAGCAGGAAACCGAAGAAGAGCGCGAAGAACCAGAACGCGGTCCAGCGGAACGCGAACAGGGCGCGGACGACCTGGCGCACCGAGTCGTTGCGGGCCGAGTCGTTGCGGTTCGGTGGGATGGCGGATTCGGGAGGCATTGGATCGCCGCGCAGCATCAACCGTCCGGATCGTCGAGGCGGTAGGTGAAGGTCATGTTCACCGGGATGTTGCGACGGATCCACTGGTCGACGAAGGCGTTCACGTCGCCGATCCCGGTGCGGAGCAAGACGATGGTGTCCTGCGGGTGGACACGCACCTGCGGCAGAGCGCTGCCGTGCTCGAGCGCGGTCTCGACGTCGTAGAGCCACGCCTCGACGTGCTCGCCCTGCGGCGCACCGACCACCAGCACGGCGGAGAGATCGGCCACTGGCGTGTCGCCGCCCGCCAGCGCGATGGCGTCGATCAGCGTGAGCGAACCGGAGAGCGGGTAGCGGCCGGGGCGCCACACCTCGCCGGCGACGGTGAACTGATCGCGCTGAAGCTGCTTCACCCGCACCGATGCGCGCAGATGGGCGACCTCGACCGCCAGACGCTGGTTCACCAGCTCCTCGACTTCATGCGGAGCGAGCCCGCCGACCAGCAACGCGCCGATCAACGGCAGCGAGACGCGGCCGTCGGCGCCGACGGTCAGCTCACGCAGAGTGCCGGACGGGTGGCGCAGCAGCGTGTCGATGACGCGATCGAGCGCGACATCGCCCTGCTCGAGGAAGACCGAGACGCGCGACTCGGGCAGCTGCGCGCGCGCCGTCAGCGCCGCCTCGAGCGCGGCGCGCAGCTGTTCGAGCGTCCGGCCGGCCGCCAGCTCGGCGCCGATGCGGTGGAACGTCACGCAACCGTCGGGAGCGACGGTCAGCGTCGCGGCGAGTTCGGGACGGAGCTGCACCTCGACCTTCACCCGGTCGCCGACGCCGAGGCGGTACTCGCCGCGTGGCGCCGCGGCACGCGCGAACTCGACCTCGATCACATCCCCCGCCGCCAGCAGCGGCAGCGGCGGTGGCGGCCGCGTCGCGGGCGCGTCGAACACCTCGCCAATGGGCGGCCCGCCGCAACCTGCGAACAGCGCGCAGGCAGCAAGGAGCCATCGCTCGAGCGGCAGCCACTTCACGACGGCAACGACTCCGCAGGATCGGATCGGTGAAAATGAAGGGGTGGAAGTGTAGCTCGGCTGGAGCGCGGGGACGGCATGCACGCGCGGCGGAGCACCGCGCCGTCGCGTTGCGGAAGGGATTGCCCGAATCCGCGCCGTCGCACGGCGGGCGCTCTCACTCGGACCGCGCTGCGCGCGGCGGCGTGAGCCGTTCGTAGAGCCGCCACGTCGCGGCACGGCTTGCAGCGATCTCGAACCGCTGCGCGGAGGGACGGGCGGCGGCGGCGAAACGGGCGCGGCGCGCAGCGTCGGTCAGCAGTGCGAGCATGGCGGCGGCGAGCGCGCCGCTGTCGCCGTGCGGGACCAGCAGGCCGGTCTGCTCGTGCTGGACGACCTCCTCGATCCCGCCGACGCGAAAGGCCGCGACCGGGACCCCCTGATCGAGCGCCTCGGCGGCGGCGAGTCCGAGTCCCTCGTAACGCGTCGCGGTGGCGAAGAGGTCGGCGCAGGCGAGGAGCTCCGGGACGTCGTCGCGCGCGCCGAGCAGCAGCGCCCGCCCGACCAGACCGAGCCGCTCGACCTGGGCGGCGAGCTCGGCGCGCTCGGGACCGTCGCCGGCGATCCAGAGGCGCGTTTGCGGCCGCACCGCCACCACCTGCGCGAAGGCGTCGAGCAGGTGGTGGGTTCCCTTGTTCTCGACCAGTCGTCCGACTGCGAGGACGACGGCGTCCGCCGCGCCGAGCAGCGCTGCGTGACGCGCTCGCGCGGCCGCCCGCTGCGCCGGCGTCGGCAACGGCCGCGACTCGAAGCCCGATGGGATGACGTGGACGCGCGCCGGATCGACGCCAGGCACCTGCGTGATCGCGCGGGCAACGCCCTCGCTGGTGGCGATGAACGCGGCGGCTCTCCGCCAGAGACGCGCCTGCACCAGGCGGCGCAATCGCGCCCGCCACTCGCCGGCGGTGCGCTCCTGCGGCAGCAGGTGCGGATCGTGGCAGGTGATCACGACCGGCACGCCAAGCTCGCGCCCCGCCGCCAGCCCGAGCCAGTCGGCGTCGGAGAGGTGCGTCTGGATCAGCGCCGCGCCGTGGCGCCGCCCCGCCGCCACCACGGCCGTCCGCAACTGCCGCGCATCGCGCCAAGCACGGAGCGGCCGCGTGACGGGCGCGCGCTGGATGCCGACCACCTCGAACGGCACCTGCTCGCGGCGCAGCCGTTCGGCGACCGGCCCGCCGCGATGCATCGCCACGACCCGCGGCCGCACCGGCGTGTCCTGCCATCCGGCGCAGAGCCGCGCCACATGCAGCTCCGCTCCGCCGAGCGAGAGCGTCGGCAGCAGGTGGAGGATGGGAATCGCGGCGTCCGCTGCCATCAGGCGAGTGGAATACCAAACGGTCGCACGGCGCCACCCGGCGCCGTCGATGGCGGCCGCGCCCCTCCGCGCGGGCGATCCGCCTCTGCTACCGTCGGCCTCCGCCATGCCCGCCGGCCGCCCCATCCACGTCCTCTTCGTCAACACCGACCTGCGGGTGGGCGGGCAGGAGCGCGTCCTGCTCGAGGTGCTGCGCGGGCTCGATCGGGCGCGCGTGCGACCGGTGGTGGTCTGCCTGAAGGAGGAGGGGGCGCTCGGAGCCCAGGTGCGGGAGCTCGGCGTGCCGCTCTTCGCCGGGCTGCTGGCCCATCGGCTCGATCTGCGCGTGCTGCCGCGGCTGGTCGCGCTGGTGCGACGGGAGCGGATCGACGTGGTCTGCACCATCGGTTGCGGCGACAAGATGTTCTGGGGGCGGCTCGCCGGCTGGCTCGGCGGTGCGCGCGGACTCGTCTGCGAGATCCACAAGACGCGCGACGCGGCCGGACGGCCGGTGATCGAGCGGATGAACCGGCTGCTGGCGCCGCTCACCGACGCGTTCGTCGCCGTGGCGCGCGGCGCCGGGGAGTACCTCGTCGAGCACGAGGGCGTGCCGCGCGCGAAACTGGTAGTGATCCACAACGGCGTCGATGTCGAGCGCTTCGCCCCGGCGAGCGCGGCGCAGCGCGCGGCAACCCGGGCGGAGCTCGGGCTGGCGGACGACGAGGTGGCGCTGCTGCACGTCGCGGTGCTGCGTCCGGAGAAGGGGCACGCGGTCGGATTGGCGGCGCTGCGACGGGTGGTCGACATCGAACCGAAGGTGCGCCTGTTCCTGATCGGCGACGGCCCGGAGCGCGACGTGATCGAGCGGCGCATCGCGGAGCTTTCGCTCGGGCGGCACGTCACGCTGCTGGGCCAGCGCGGCGACGTCGAGCGGCTCCTGCCGGCGGGCGACGTCGCCCTGCTCTGTTCGCACGACCGGGTCGAGACCTTCCCGCTGGCGCTGCTCGAAGCGATGGCGTGCGGGCTGCCGGTGGTGGCGACGCGGGTCGGCAGCGTCGACGAAATGGTCGAGGACGGAGGCAACGGACGACTGGTGCCGACCGGCGACGAAGCGTCGCTTGCAGTGGCCCTGATCGAATTGGCGCGGTCGCCCGAAATGCGGCGAGCGTTCGGAAACCGTGCCTTGCGGACGGTTCGGGAGAGCTTCCCGGCGACAAAGATGGTGAATGATCGGATATCGCTCTTTGAGAGGGTCGGAATCCGAACGTAAGCTCCGCCTGGTGTGGGCACATGAGGGCACAGCCGAAGCGGCGGCGAGGATTGCGGGCTTCACCTCCTCGGAGGACTGGCGACCCACACCCATGATTCACGTCCGAGGCGCTGGCCGCCTCGCTGCCATCGTCACATCGACTTTGCAGATCCAGCGTGCCGCCGCCGTACGCCCGCCGATGATCGACTCCCCCGATGCTCCGTGAACACCGCCTCTTCGTCCGTCGCGTGCTGATCTACGTCCACATCGCGCTTGCGATGGTGTCGTACGCGGCGTCGATGGAACTGCGCGAGCGGATCCACATCCCGGATCGCGAGTTCGTGCTCGACGAGTGGACCCACCTGATCCTCGCCTCGGCCGGAATCTTGCTGCTCGCGACGTCGCACGCGGCGCTCGGGATCTACCGCAGCAATCGCCTGCACGGGTTCCTGACGGACTTCCGGCGCATCGTGCTTGCGCACGGCATCACGCTGCTCGCGCTGCTGTCGATCGCGGCGGGACTGCGCCTCGGACGCACCAACCGCCTCCAGCTCGGCCTGTTCGTCTCGGTGAATGCCACGGCGATGCTCTGCCTTCAGCTCTGCATTCGCGGCCTGGCAGCGAGCGCGCGCCGACGCGGCTACAACTTCCGGCACCTCCTGGTGATGGCGCGCAACCGCGCGGCGGTGGAGGAGGTCGTCCGCGAGGTCGCCGCGCACGATTGGTGGGGGCTGCGGATCAACGGGATCGTCGTGCCGCCGCTGCCGGAAGAAGCTCTGGGCGCGCTGCGCCAGGCGGTGCCGCCGGGCGTCCAGCTGGTGGCGCTGGCGGACGGCGAGCGTTTCCTCGACAAGAACCCCGTCGACGAATTCTGGATTCAGGCGATGCCGAACGATGCCTCGCCCGAATGGCAGCTGGCGCAGGCGGCGGCGACGCGCGGCATCTCGGTGCGTTCGCTCCTGCCGCAAGACCTGCTGACCGGCGCGCACTGGAGCGTCGAGCGGGTGGGCGGGCTCACCACGCTGACCGCCGCGCGCGTGCCGATCGACGAGTTCGCGCTGGCGCTGAAGCGGCCGATCGACCTCGTCGTGGCGATGCTCGCGCTGCTGCTGCTGGCGCCGGTGATGGCGGTGGCGGCGCTGGCGGTGGTGCTGACCGGCGGCTTCCCGGTCCTCTTCCGCCAGCAACGCGTCGGGCTGAACGGTCGCGCCTTCACGCTTCTCAAGTTACGGACCATGCATCGCGATGCCGAGGTGAAGCTCGCCGAGCTGCGCTCGCGGAACGAGATGGAGGGTCCGGTCTTCAAGCTGAAGAACGACCCGCGAATCACCGCGGTGGGACGCTGGCTCCGCCGCCTCTCGATCGACGAGCTGCCGCAGCTGTGGAACGTGATCCGAGGCGAGATGAGCCTCGTCGGGCCGCGGCCGCCGCTGCCAAGCGAGGTCGACCTCTACGTGCCGAGCCAGCGCCGCCGCCTTTCGGTGCGTCCCGGCATCACCGGCCTGTGGCAGGTGAAGGGCCGCAACGAGATCGCGAACTTCGAGCGCTGGGTGGCGCTCGATCTCGAGTACATCGATCGCTGGTCGCTCTGGCTCGACCTCGAGATCCTGCTGCGGACGATCCCGGCGGTGCTGTTCGCCAAGGGTGCGCGGTGAGCGGCGAGCCGGCGGCGGGGAACCTCGACGCGACGCGCCCCGCGCCAGCCCACGCGGCGGCGCGCCGGCGCCGGGCGACGATCGTCGTGCAGAACCTCCCGGTGCCGCTCGATCGGCGCGTCTGGTCGGAAGCGTGCGCGCTGCGCGACGCCGGCTGGCAGGTGGCGATCGTCGCCCATCGCGGCGCAGGCCAGCCATGGCACGAGCGGCTCGAGGGCATCGAGTGCTGCCGCTACCCGGCGCCGCCGCAGGCGCGCGGGCTGGCCGGATACGTGGTCGAGTTCGGCTGGTGCTGGATCGCGACGTTCTTCTGGTGCGTGCGGCTGCTGTGGGTGCGCGGGATCGACCTGCTGCACGCGTGCAACCCGCCCGACACCTTCTTCCTCATCGCCTGGCTGCTGCGCCCGTTCGGGGTGCGCTTCGTCTACGACCAGCACGACCTCTGCCCCGAGTTGCTGCAGGCCAAGACCGGCCGCGAGCGGCCGCGCCTGCTCGACGCGATCCTCTGGATGGAACGGCGGACCCATCGAGCGGCGCACGCCGTGATCGCGCCGAACGACAGCTACGCCGAGATCGCGCGGCGCCACGATCGCGGCGGCAAGGCGGCGGACGAGGTCTTCGTCGTGCGGTCGGCCCCGCCGCGCGGGCGGTTCGTGCCGGCGGGGCCGGATCCGGCGCGTGACGCGCGCTGGCGTCGCGGTCGCGCGGCGCTGATCGGCTACATCGGCGTGATGGGCCGCCAGGACGGCGTCGAGCACCTGCTGCGCGCGGCGGCGGCACTGGTCGCGGCAGGACGCAATGTCGGCCTGGTGCTGATCGGCGACGGCGACGAGTTCGACGCGCTGCAGCGGCTGGCGCGCGAACTCGGGATCGCGGAGCGCGTCGAATTCACCGGCCGAGTGCATGATCTCGCGACCATCGCCGCGGCGCTGTCGAGCTGCGACCTCGGTGCCTGCCCCGATCCGAGGAACGCGTTCAATGACCGCTCTTCGATGAACAAGATCGTCGAGTACATGGCGCTCGGCAAGCCGGTGGCGGGATTCGCGCTGCAGGAGAGCGTGCGGACGCTGGCGGGCGGCGGCGAGCTGGTGGAGTGGCCGGTGGCGCCGGCGGACGCGGCGGCGGCAGGCGCGCTGGCGACGGCGATCGCGCGGCTGCTCGACGACCCGGCGCGGGCGGCGCAGCTCGGGCGGCAGAACCGCGCGCGCTTCGAGGCCGAGCTGTGCTGGGAGCGTCAGGTGCCGGCGCTGCTCGCGGCCTATGCCCGTGCGGCGGGGAGCGGCGGATGAACCCGGCCGGCGCGCGCGCGCGCATGCATGGAGTGCTGACCGGCGCGGCGGTGGGGCTGGTCGAGACGGCGCTGGTCCTGTCGGGCCGCACGGACACCTTCGAGCGCTGGTACGAGTGGGTGCTGATGCCGTTCGCCGGCGTCGTCGTCCACGTGCTGCTCGGATGGACCGGCGGCGCGCTCTGCAGTCGCTGGCTCGGCGCGCGGCGTGCGCCATGGTGGTTGCTGTTCGTCGCCGGCGCGGCGTGGCTCTGGAAGTGCCGGTGGATGACGGTGCAGCCGGCGCACGGTGCGCTGGCGATCGGCGGGACGCTGGCGGCCGCGGGACTGCTCGCGGCGCTGCTGCGCCCGCGGGCGGCACAGGTGGCGGCGATCAGCGCCGGCACGCTGCTGGTCGGGTCGATGGCGCTGGCAGCGGGCTCGATCCGTGCGCTGCGCGGGATGCACGGCGTGTCGCCGGTGCTGGCCTACGCGCTGCCGGTGCTGGTCGCGGTGCCGATCGCGATGCTGGTCGCGCGGCGCGCGGCAGCGAACCGCTGGCTGCGCCTGCCGTTGCTGCTGGTCGCGCTGGCCGGGTTGAAGCCGGCGGCGGAGCTGTGGCGCGACGTGGTGACGCCGCCGATCGACCGCGCGGCGGTGCGCGGGCCGGACGCCTGGCCCGCCGCGCAGCTCGCGGCGGCGCCCGACCTGGTGCTGGTCACCTGGGACACCGTGCGCGCCGACTCGCTGCCCTGCTTCGGCGGCGGCGGGCTCGACACCCCGGCCCTCGATCGGTTGGTGCGGGAGGGCGCGCTGTTCACCGACTGTCGCGCGGTCGCCCCCTCGACCGCGCCGGCGCACGCCAGCCTGCTCTCCGGCGTGATGCCGCCGCGACACGGGCTGCGCAGCAACGGCGAAGCGGCCCCGACCGGCAGCGCGACGCTGCCGGCGCCGGTGCGGCTGCCCGAGATCCTGGCCGCTGCCGGCTGGCGCACCGGCGGATTCGTGTCGACGTTCGTGCTGCGCCACGAGTACGGCTTCGATCGCGGCTTCGAGCGGTTCGATGAACGCGGCGATCGTTCTCCTTTCGAGAGCTACGTCGGGCGCTTCCATTTCGGCTCGATGTTGGCGCGCAAGTTCATCCCGGCGAAAGTGCGCGAGACCGGGACGCACACGCCGGGTCGCACGACGCTGGCGCGGGCGCAGCAGTGGGTGGCGGCACAGCCGGCCGATGCGGGGCCGCTGTTCCTGTGGACGCACTTCTACGACGCCCACCTGCCGTTCACTCCCGAGTCGCCGTTCCGCGAGCGGACCGCAGCGCGCGCCGAAGAGGGGCCGCGCGCGGCCGACCCGGCGCAGCAGGACGCGCTGGTGGCGCAGCGAGCCGAGATCGAGCTGCTCGACGCTCTGCTGGCCGAGTTGCTGGCGACGCTCGAGCAACGCGATCCCGGCTTGCGGCGCACGTGGGTGGCACTGGTGGCCGACCACGGCGAGTGCTTCGGCGAGGGTGGCCACGTCGGGCACCATCGCGTGCTCTACGACGCGACGCAGCACGTGGCGCTGGTGGTGCGACCGCCGACCGGGACGCCGGGGCTGGCGACCGGCGTGCGGATCGACCTGCCGTGCAATCAGGTCGACGTCGCGCCGACCCTGCTCGAGGCGGCGGGGCTGGCCGATGGCGGAGGTCCGGCGGCGCCGGACGCACTCGACGGGTCCTCGCTGCTGGCGGCGTGGCGCGGCGAGGAACTGCCGGACGAGCTCGCGGCGCGCGGCTTCTACATGGAGGCGTTCCAGGCGGAGCTCGGCGAGCGCCGGCTGCAGGGCTGGTCGGAACGGGGGTGGGAGCTGGTCCGCGCGCTCGACGGGACGGTGCAGCTGTTCGCGCCAGGCCAGGCGACGCCGGTGGACGTCAGCCGCGAACACCCGGAGATGGTGCAGCGCCTCACCGCTCGCCTCGACGCCTGGATCGCGGCCCATCCGGCGCTCGCGTCCGAGGCGCGTGAACTCTCCGCGGAGGAGCAGGCCGCGCTCGATGCGCTGGGTTACGGCGCCGGCGGCTGATCCGGCCGCGGCGGAGCGCCTCCTGCTGCGGCCCGCGGCGCCGGTGCGCCCCCTGGGTCACGGGCGGGCGAGGGAGCGCGGCAGGAGCGGAAGGAGGGTGGCGTTGGCGCTGCCTTCGCGCAGGCGGACACGACTGCCGGAAGGCACCGGGCCGAAGGTCTCGCGTGCGCCGCCCGGCCAGAGGACCTCGAGCGTGACCTCGGCGGCTGCGCCGAGCCCGAAGTGCAGTTCGTAGGGCTGGCACGACACGTAGGCATTGCCGATCCCGAGGGTCTGGGCGCAGCGCGTGTCGCCGAAGTGCGCGATCACCTGCGCGTTCACGGCCGACCAGTGGCGCGTCGTCGCCTCGAGCTGCACCTTGACGAACTGCTGCGCCCCGCCGACCGCACCGCCCTCCGCGGTCACCGCGTCGTTGCGGAACAGCCGGTGGCGCGAGCGCTGCATCTCGTGGGTGAACAGGTCGACATCGCCGTCGTCGTCGAAGTCGACGGTCAGCAGCGCCCGCCCGTCGCCGGCCGAGTCGGCGCCGCTCACGTCCGACACGTCGAGGAATCCGGCGCCGCTGTTCAGCCACACCTTGTCGCGCTCGCGGCCGGCATAGGACCAGCCCTCGCGCCACATCAGGTGGTACTGCGCCTGCCGGTACTGCGCGGAGTTCACCTGCTGGCCGACCCGGATGCTCGGTTCGGCCGCGGCGTCGACCGTCGACGCCACCATCTGCCGCCAGGTCAGGCTGCGGATGTCGCCCGGCGTCGTGCGCGTGATGAAGCCGTTCACGCAGGCGAGGTCGAGCCGGCCGTCGTTGTCGAAGTCGGCGAACTGGCTGCCCCAGCCCCAGCGCCCCTGCGTCGCGCCGTAGCTCGCCGGCATCCGCTCGTAGCCGTCGCCGCGGCGCAGGAACAGCGAGTTCCCGCGTGCGCACTCGTCCATCCCGTGCAGCTGCGACGGCGTCAGGGCGAGCCGCGCCAGGATCCGGTCGCCCTCGACCGCGCACATGTTGGCGACGTAGAGGTCGAGCCTCCCGTCGTGATCGACGTCGCCGAAGCTGGCGCTCATGCCGAAGCCGACGTCGAGCACGCCCTGCTCGGCCGCCTGGTCGACGAACTTCCCGCTGCCGTCGTTGACGAACAGCTGGTTCGGCCCGTAGTCGTTGGCCACGTAGAGGTCGTCGTCGCCGTCCTGGTCGACGTCCGCCGCGGCGGCCGCCAGCGCCCACTGCGTCACGGTCAGCCCGGCCGCCGTGGCCACGTCCTCGAACCGCCGGCCCGCGACGTTGCGCAGCAGCACGTTGGGCGGCGCGTTGTCGGCGTGCGTCCACTTGTTGTTGCGGATGCGGGCGAGATCGCCATAGGTCGACAGGAACAGGTCGAGCCAGCCGTCCCCGTCGAAGTCGAGCACGACCGCGGTGGTGAACCAGCTGCGCACCGTGCCGGCCATCTCCGCCGTCACGTCGACGTAGCGCCAGTCGTCGCCGGTGCCGTCGCGCCGCAGGAGGCGCAGCGGATGGCCGTGCACCGAGCCGTCCTTGTCGAGGATGCTCTCGTCGGCCAGCGCCAGATCGAGATCGCGGTCGTTGTCCCAGTCGAAGAAGACGACGCCGGTCGGATCGCTCGCCGCCGCCAGTCCGCGCCGCTCCGCCTGCTCGGTGAAGCCGCCGGCCGGATCGGCCAGGTAGAGGAAGCCGCGCTCGGACCCCGGTGCGAACAGGTCGATCCGCGAATCGCCGTCGAGGTCGACCGCGGCCGCCCCCTCCCATGCGTAGGAGCGATTGTCGAAGTCGGGCGCGACCTGCGCGACGCCCGCCGCCGCGCTCACCTCGCGAAACAGCGGCGCCGCCCGCTCGAGCGTGGTGAACTCGCGCGCGTCGAGCCGCGCCAGCGACCAGCGCCGCCGCTCCTTCCGCAGCTCTCCCGTCCCGGTCACCGCATGCGCGCGGCGCGTGCCCGCTGCATCGTCGCCGATCACCTCGAGCCGCCACTCGATCGCGCCGGTGATGGGCGGGCCGTTGGTGAAGTCGGCGCGCGTCAGGTCGAGCCGCACCCACTCGATCGAGCGCCACCCGCCGAACAGCGCCGCGAGCGACGCGAGGAATCCGGCGCGATCGACGGTCGCCGCGGCGGTCACGTCGTGCTCGATCCGCCGGATGCCGGCCGGCCACGCCTGCGCCACACGCACCGGCGGCGGCGCCAGCGATCGCCCGCTGAAGTCGGCGTGCAGCACCTCGTCGCGATCGCTGAAGTCCTTCGCCTGCAGCTGCTCGCACCAGTGCAGCAACCGCAGCGCCGCCTCGTCGCAGCAGGTTTCGGTGAACTCGAGATCGACGATCGGCTGGCCGCTCTTCACGCCGCTCGTCTCGGCCAGCTCCTCGGCGCTGCGCGGTCCTTTCGGGCGACCGCGCCACCAGCGCTGTCCGGCCCACACGGCGCCGCCGATCGCGACGACCAGAAGTCCGCCGATCACGAGTCGAGCGCGCTGCATCCCGGGCGTATCCTCGCGGTCCTCGCGCGGCGCCTGCGCCGGGCGGAAGGGTGTAACACCGTAGCGCCATGGCGTGAAAAGCGGCAGGTGGCGCTGACGGGAGAGCGCTGCCGCACGTCTCGTCTCCGCGGAAGGACCCTATGCCCTGCCGACGCTTCCCGCTCCGCCACGGTGCGCGCGCGCTCCCGGTCGCGCTCATCGCCGCCGCCGGGCTCTGGAGCTGCGGCGAGGACTCCCCGCCCGCACCTCCGGTCGAAGGCGCGCTCGAGTGGACCAGCCCGGCCACCGTCGGGCAGCAGCTGGCCCGCGACCTCGCCGCGGCGCACTTCGACGAGAACGACCTGGCCGCCGCCCGCGCAGCGCTGGCGCCGCTGGTGGGCGCCGGCGACGTCGCGGGCGAGGAC
>VGYY01000106.1 GCA_016872815.1 Planctomycetota bacterium | reverse complement strand
GACCGCGCGCAAGCGCAGGTAGGTGAACAACCCGGTCGCGACCAGCGTCGCGTCCTGATGGACGTCGACCTGAACGACGGCGACGGTGCGGCCGATCTTCGCCGGACGCGCCGTGGCGACCAGCGGCTCGCCGTCGGGCTTCGCGCCGGCGGTGAAGTTGAGCTTGAATTCGATCGAGGTCATCCGCTCGCCTGCGGCCAGCGCCGGCAGCACGCATTGGACGGCGGCTGTGTCGGCCAGCGCCGCGATCACCCCGCCATGGACGACGCCGTATTCCTGCGCCAGCGCCGCCGTCGGCCGCAAGCGGATCGCGGCCCCCGCCACGCCGGCGCGGATCCGTTCGAAGCCGAAGGTCCGGTTGACGGCGACGCCGTCGAAGCCTGCGCTGATCGGATCCACGCCGCGCTCCTCGCCACGCTGCCGCCGTCGGGGCCGCCTTCGGGCACCCGCCCATGGCAACGTACGCCTGGGACGCGTCGAAGTCGCGCGGCCGCTTTCCGGGCGGCGCCGCGCCCCCCGTCGGCGCGGACCGCCTCAGCCTGACCGCCCTGCAGCGCCGATATGCTCCCCCACGCATGAACCGCCCCGCGAACCGCTCGTCCGCTGCCGCCCTTCGCCGCCACGGCGGCGCGCTGCTCGGCGCGCTCCTCTGCGCCGCCTGCCGCGCTCCAACTCCGGTCGAGGCGAACGTCGAGATCGCGACGCCGCGCGGGATCGTCCGCGCGGTGCACACCGAGGACGGCATCGTCGCGCTGAAGGAACTCCTTCCGCCCGACGGGACGACGCTCACGTTCCGCGGCCGCCGCAACGCCGGCTTCTTCGATGACGAGGCGCGCCTGCTGCGTGCCAGTGACGAGGTCGCGCTGCTCGCGCCGGTCTCGTCGCGCCCGAGCGCGGCGCGTTTCGGTCGCTACCCGGCGGCAGCCGGCGAACGCCTCTTCGTCGAGGTTCGCACCGGCGACCACGCCGACCTGCTCGAGTGCCACCTGCTCGATCAGGGTGCCCGCGGCGACCTTCTGACGCTCCACGAGGGGGAACTCCTCGACGTGGCGCAGCGCTACTGCGGCGCGGGCGTTTTCGCATGGCGCGGAGGAATGCTCGAACTGGTCGGGATGCTGAACGGCGTGGTGTCGACGGCGCCGCCGGCACTGGCCTTCATCGGACTCGACGAGCTGACCGTGCTGCTGCCGGAGACCGCCGACTATTTCCGGCGGCGTGCGCTGCCGCGCCGCGCCGATTTCGAGTTCGGCATCCCGCGCGACTTCATCGGCGAGCAGCCGGCCGCCGCCGACGCGGTTCCCGCGGTCGATCCGGCCGCCGCTGACGGCGCCGGCGACGATTGACGCCCCCGGGCGGCAGCGGCTAGAAGTTCTCGCTCGCTTTTCGCTCGCCGTGGCGTTCGCGCGGCACTCGTGACGCCGCAGCGGACCGCGGCTCGTGCCCGCCCCCGTTCGCCGGAATTCAGGTCGCCCATGCCGATCGACTCGCTGATGGCGTCGGACCCGCAGCCGGCGGCGGCGATCAGCGGTTACACGCCGCTGTTCCTCCACATCGTCGTGGTGGCGCTGGCGGTCGGCGCGCTGATCGGCCTGTCGCAGCTGCTCGGCCCGCGCCGCCGCACCCTGGCCAAGGGACTCCCCTACGAGTCGGGCACGGCGACCCCCGGGAGCGCCCACCAGCGCTTCTCGGTCCACTTCTACGTCGTGGCGATGCTGTTCATCCTGTTCGACGTCGAGGCGGTGTTCCTGTTCGCGTGGGCGGTGAAAGCGAAGAGCCTCGGCTTCGCCGGGCTGGTGACGGTCGCGCTGTTCGTCGGTGTGCTCGGACTCGGTCTCGCGTATGCGTGGCGCAAGGGCGCGCTCAGCCTCGATGCGGTGCGCGATCCGGCGGAAACGGCATGAGCGACCTCGGCGGGCGGGCGGGAGGACAGGGGTGAGCGCAGCAGGTCAGGCGGGTGCGGGCGACCGGCCGGCGACGGCCCCGGCGGCCGCGCCGCCGGACGACCTCATGTCCGCGCTGCGCGCGCTGCCGTCGCGCTACCCGCAGGCGCGTGGCGCGCTGCTGCCGATCCTCACCCGCCTGCAGGAGTGGCGCGGCCACCTCACTCCGGCCGACATGCGCCTCGCCGGCGAGCTGGTCGGCGTCGCCGCCGCCGACGTCTTCAGCGTCGTGACCTTCTACACCATGTACCGGCAGCGCCCGGTCGGCCGCTTCCCGCTCGGTGTCTGCCGCAACATCGCCTGCTGGGTGAACGGCAGCGAGCAGCTGGTGGCGACCGTCCGCGAGACGCTCGGGATCGGGCCGGGCGAGACGACGCCCGACGGCCTGTTCAGCCTCGAAGAGGTCGAGTGCCTCGGCAGTTGCGGCAGCGCGCCCTGCCTCGAGATCGACAGCTGCTACTTCGAGCAGCAATCACCCGTCTCGGTGAAGGCGCTGCTCGCGCGACTCAAGGCCGGCGCAGGAGATGCGGCGGCGACGCTCGCTGCCGCGCACGCCGACGCGGCCGCCGAACTGCGCCGTGCGCGCGACGGGAGGCCGTGACGACGATGGAGAACTACCTCTCCACCGAGTTCCGGCGCGCGACACCGCTCTTCCTCGAGGAGGCGCGCGCGAAGGGACGCTACCGGACGGCGCAGCGCGTGTTCGAGACGCTGACGCCCGAGCAGGTCGTCGACGAGGTGAAGAACTCCGGCCTGCGCGGCCGCGGCGGCGCCTGGTTCCCGACCGGCATCAAGTGGAGCTTCATGCCGAAGGAGCCGCTCAAGGGCCCGAGCTACCTCGTCATCAACGCCGACGAAGGGGAGCCCGGCACCTTCAAGGATCGGCAGATCATGGAGAAGGACCCGCACCTTCTCCTCGAGGGGATCCTGATCGGCTCGTTCGCGATCCGTGCCGAGACGGCGTTCCTCTACATCCGCGGCGAATACAAGCTGGCGCACGACACGCTGGCGCAGGCGATCGCGGAACTCGAAGCGGCCGGAATCCTCGGCGACGCGGCGTTCGGCACGAAGCGGAAGATGCGGATCGTGCTCCACCGCGGAGCCGGCGCCTACATCTGCGGCGAGGAGACGGCGCTGCTCAACTCGCTCGAGGGGCGCCGCGGCGAGCCGCGACCGAAGCCGCCGTTCCCGGCGGTCTGGGGCGCCTTCGGCCGGCCGACCTCGGTGAACAACGTCGAGACGCTCGCCAACGTGCCGGCGATCCTCGAGAAGGGCGCCGCCTGGTACAAGTCGGCCGGCACCGCGCAGGCGCCGGGCCATCTGCTGTTCGGCGTCTCCGGCGCGGTCGAGCGCCCCGGTTGCTTCGAGCTGCCGCTCGGCACCACCGCGCGCGAACTGGTCGAGCGGTGGGCCGGCGGCGTCAAGGGCGGCCGCAGGATGAAGGCGTTCATCCCGGGCGGTGCCTCCACCGGCTTCCTGCCACCCGACCGGCTCGACGTGCCGATGGATCCGGAGAGCCTCCGCAAGGAAGGCACGATGCTCGGCACCGGCGGGATCATCGTCATCCCCGAGGGCGTCGAGATCGTCGATGCCGCGCGCGTCTTCTCCCGCTTCTTCCGCCACGAGACCTGCGGCCAGTGCAGCCCGTGCCGCGAAGGCTCGGCCTGGAGCGACCAGGTGGTCGGCCGCTTCCAGCGCGGCGAGGGGCGCACCGAGGATTTCGTCCTGCTGGACGCGATCATGCGCGGCAGCAAGCAGCGCACGATCTGCGTTTTCCCCGAGGCCTTCGCCGGGCCGCTCGGCTCGGCCGTGAAGCACTTCAAGGACGACCTGATGGCGGTGTCGGCGCGACGCGCCGCAGCGGATGCGGGCAGCGGCGCCGCGGCGCACGGGACGGCGAGCCATGGCTGAGCTCACCATCGACGGGCGCAAGGTCGAGGTCGCGGCGGGAACCAACCTGATCGAGGCCGCGCGCAAGCTCGCCATCGACATCCCGTACTACTGCTACCACCCGGCGCTCGCGCCGGTCGGCAGCTGCCGCATGTGCCAGGTCGAGATCCTCGATCCGGGCAAGCCGCCGCGCGTGGCCATCGCCTGCCGCACCGAGGCGACCCAGGGCTTGAACGTCTCGACCACCGGCAAGGACTGCGTCGCCGCGCGCGCCGCGACGCTCGAGTTCCTGCTGGCGAACCATCCGCTCGACTGCCCGATCTGCGACAAGGCGGGCGAGTGCGACCTGCAGGACTTCACCTACCGCCACGGCCATGGCGCGGGCCGCTTCAGCGAGCCGAAGCGCGAGAAGCTGAAGCACGAGCTGATCGGCGACCACATCCTGCTCGACCAGGAGCGCTGCATCCTCTGCACGCGCTGCGTGCGCTTCATGGACGAGTACGCGAAGTCGCCGAGCCTCGTGGTCGCGGGCCGCGGCGACCGCAACGTGATCGCCATCTTCCCGGGCGAGCCGATCCACTCGAACTACGAGGGCAACCTCGCCGACATCTGCCCGGTCGGGGCGCTGACGCTGAAGGAGTTCCGCTTCAAGAGCCGCGTCTGGGACCTGAGCAGCGAGGAATCGGTCTGCACCGGCTGCGATCGCGGCTGCTCCGTCCTGCTCGAGACCAAGCGCAACCGCCTGCTGCGCGTCCGGCCGCGCGTCAACCTGCAGGTGAACGGCCACTTCATGTGCGACCAGGGCCGTTTCGGCCTGCTCGACGCGGCCAACCCGGTGGCGCGCGAGGAGCTCGGCTGGGTCAAGGGCGCGCGGGTGACGGCGGCCGAGGCGGCGACGGCGCTCGCGACCACCCTCGCCGCCGAACGCGGCCGCTGGCTGGTGCTGCTCTCCGCCCGTCTCACCGGCGAGGAGTTGTTGCTGGCGACGGCCGTGCTCGGGCCGCTCGCGAAGCAGCTGGCCTGGGTGCCGACCGCGGCGAGCGGCGGCGACGACATCCTGTTCACCGGGCGGCGCGCACCGAACGAGAAGGCGCTCGAGCGGCTCTCGGTGCCGGCGCTCGACGAGGCGGCGGCGGCGAAGGTGCTGGCCGAGCCGGCGACGGCCGGGCTGCTCTGCTTCGATGCGGCGCTCGCGGCGCGGCTGCTGGCGCAGGCGAAAGGCAAGCGGCTCGCGCTGGTGGACGTGGTGCGCGACTTCGATCCGGCGGCCGGCAAGGCGCCGCATGGCGCGGAGCTGTTCGTGCCCGGCACGCTGGCGAGCGAGAAGGACGGGACCTTCCTCAACGTCGACGCCGTGCTGCAGCGCGCGCGCCGGGCCCAGCGCTGGCCGCAGGGAACGGTCGCCGAGGCGGCGCTGCTGCTCCAGGTGGCGGCGACGGCGTCGCTGTCGGTCGCGGCGCTGACCCAGAAACCCGACCTCACCTTCGCCCTGCTCGAGGCGCTCGGGCAACCGGGCATGCTGCTGAACCAGTTGCCGGACGACGGCGTGAAGCTGACCCCGACGGCCGCGGCGGTCAGCGCATGACGGCGCTGCTCGCCGCCGGCATCGCCGTCACCACCGCGCTCGCCGCGCCGCCGGCGGCGGCGGAGCCGGCGTGGCTCATGCTGATCAAGGTGCTGGTCGCCTTCGGCATCACCATGACGATCGTGCCGCTGCTGGTGCTGGCCGAGCGGCGGGTGTCGGCATGGATGCAGTACCGCGTCGGCCCGAATCGCGTCGGCATCGGCGGTTCGCTGCAGCCGATGGCCGACCTGGTCAAGATGCTGTTCAAGGAGGAGCTGCGGCCGGACGGCGTGCCGCCGTTCCTGTTCGGCGCCGCGCCCGCCATCGCGGCGATCTGCTCGCTGTCGATGATGGCCGTCGTGCCGTTCGGCGGCACGCTCGAGCTGGACGGCCGCTCGATCCCGCTGGTGGTCGCCGACGCCGACATCGGCGTGCTGGCGGTGCTGGCGCTCTCCTCGATCGGCGTCTACGGCATCACGCTCGGCGGCTGGGCCTCGAACAGCAAGTACTCGCTGCTCGGCGGGCTGCGCAGCTCGGCGCAGATGATCAGCTACGAGCTCTCGCTCGGCATCGCGCTGCTCGGCGTGCTGGTGGTGTCGGGCAGCTTCGAGAGCGGCTCGTTCCGCCTCTCCGAGATCATCCGCTTCCAGGCCGAGAGCGGCGCGTGGAACGTGCTGCGGCTGCCGCTCGGCTTCGCGCTGTTCACCATCGCCGTCTTCGCCGAGACCAACCGCCTGCCGTTCGACCTGCCCGAGGCCGAGCCCGAGCTGGTCGGCGGCTACCACACCGAGTACTCCTCGATGCGGTTCGGGCTGTTCTTCCTCGGCGAGTACGCGGCGATGGTCGCCGGCTCGTCGGTGATCGTCTGCCTCTTCCTCGGCGGCTGGCACTGCCCGTGGCTTGCCACCGAGGCGGTGGTCGGACCGGGCGGCGCGCTGGTCCAGGTGGCGGTCTTCCTGGCCAAGGTGCTGGCCTTCCTCTTCTTCTTCATCCACGTGCGCTGGACGCTGCCGCGACTACGCTACGACCAGCTGATGAAGTTCGGCTGGACGTGGCTGCTGCCGCTGTCGCTGCTCAACCTGCTGTGGGCCGGAGCGCACGCCGCGCTCGGCTGGTTCTGAGATCCATGGTGGCGCCCCGCAAGTGCTGAGCGAACGCACCGCCTTCCTGATCTTCTCGGTCATCGCGCTGATCGGCGCGGTGAACGTGATCACGCGCCGCCATCCGGTGCATGCGGCGCTCTGGCTGGTCGGCACCTTCCTCGGCGTGGCCGGGCTGTTCCTGACGCTCGGCGCCGGGCTGCTCGGCGCGATCCAGGTGATGGTCTACGCCGGCGCGATCATGGTGCTGTTCCTGTTCGTGATCCTGCTGCTCAACCTCGACGCCCCGCCCGACGAAGGGTTGTCGTTCGCGCGCGGCGCATCGCTGCTGGCGGCGGTGGCGACGCTGGCCCTGATCGCGCTGCCGCTGGCGCGCGCGCCCGAACTGCGCGCCGCCGCCACGCCGGAGTCGCCGGTGGCCGACGCCTCCGCCGGCCAGGTGGCGAACGTGCTGTTCACCCGGTACGCGCTGCCGTTCGAGGTCGTCTCGCTGCTGCTCCTGATCGCGATGGTCGGGGCGATCCATCTCGCGCGCCGGCCGCGGCGCGACGAGACGGTCTGACGGAGGGCGCCCCGGCGATGGCTCCCCAATCCTGGTACCTGATCGTCTCGGCCCTGCTGTTCGGGCTCGGGATCGTGGGCTTCGTGACCCGGCGCAACAGCCTCGTCATGTTCATGAGCGTCGAGCTGATGCTGAACGCCGCCAACCTCGTCTTCGTCGCCGCCGCCCGCGACCACGTCCCGGCGCGCGGCAGCGCCTGCGCCCTCTTCGTGATCGCCGTCGCGGCGTCCGAGGTCGCCGTCGGGCTGGCGCTGGTGCTGGCGCTGTTCCGCCTGAAGAAGAGCGTCGACTCCGACGCGGTGCGGGAGCTGCGCGCATGAGCACCGTCGGCGCCCTGCTGCTCGGCCTTCCGCTCGCCGCGGCGACGCTGATCGGGATCCTCCACCGGCGGCTGTCGACCCGGACGGCCGGCACGCTGGCGTTCGCCATGGCCGCCACCTGCTTCGGGCTCGCCGTCGCGGCGTTCACCCACCTGCGCGGCCTGCCCGAGGATGCCCGCCACGTCGCCGCGACCTTCTGGTCGTTCCTCGAACTCGGCCGCGGCGACGCGGCGCTGACGCTCGACGTCGGCGTCTGGCTCGACCCGCTCTCGGTGACCTGGGCCCTCTTCATCACCGGCGTCGGCAGCCTGATCTTCCTCTACTCGATCTCCTACATGGAGCACGAGGCGGGCGGCGCGCGCTACTTCGCCTGCCTCTGCCTGTTCCTCTTCTCGATGCTGACGCTGGTGCTGGGGAAGAACCTCTTCCTCACCTTCCTCGGCTGGGAAGGGGTCGGCCTCTGCTCCTACCTCCTGATCGGCTTCGAGTACGGCAAGGAGACGGCGGCGCAGGCCGGGCGCAAGGCGTTCCTGGTCAACCGCATCGGCGACGTCGGCTTCCTGCTCGGGATGTTCTGGACCTGGAAGCTGTTCGGCACGCTCGAGCACGGCGAGCTGACGCCGAAGCTCGCCGCCGGCCTCGCCGCCGGCATCGCGCTGCCGCCGCTGCTGGCGCTCTGCTACTTCGTCGGCGCCTGCGGCAAGTCGGCGCAGCTGCCGCTGTTCGTCTGGCTGCCCGACGCGATGGCGGGACCGACCCCGGTCTCGGCGCTGATCCATGCCGCCACCATGGTCACGGCGGGCATCTACCTGCTCTGCCGCCTGTCGTCGCTGTTCGTCGCCGCCGACTGGGCGCTCGACGTCGTCGCCTTCACCGGCGCCGCCACCGCGCTCTTCGCCGGCCTGATCGCGCTGCGCCAGCGCGACATCAAGCGGGTGCTGGCCTACTCGACGGTGAGCCAGCTCGGCTACATGTTCCTCGCCTGCGGGCTCGGCGCGTTCGCATCGTCCGCGTTCCATGTCGTCACCCACGCCTTCTTCAAGGCGCTGCTCTTCCTCGGTTCGGGCGCGGTGATCCATGCCCTCCACGGCGAGCAGGACCTGTGGAAGATGGGCGGCCTGAAGCACCACCTGCCGAAGACGGCGTTCGCGATGCGCATCGGCGCGTTCGCGCTGGCCGGGATCGCGCCGTTCGCCGGCTTCTTCTCGAAGGACGAGATCCTCGGCGTCGCCTTCGCCCGCGCCTACGCCGGCGACCCGGCCTGCTGGGTGCTGTGGGGAGCGGGCGTGCTGACCGCCGCGCTCACCGCCTTCTACAGCGCGCGGATGATCACGCTCTGCTTCGACGGGTCGAGCCGCCTCGACGCGCACTCCCACCCGCACGAGGCGCCGGCGCCGATGGCGATCCCGCTCAACGTCCTCGCGGTGCTCTCGCTGGTCGGCGGGATCGGGTTGGGCTTCGAGGCGCTCCACTGGCTGCCGCTGCACCACTGGCTGGCGCCGACGCTCGCGCCGCTCGACCTCCCCCCCCTGCCGGGCGCCCTGCTGTGGGGGCTGATGACGCTGGCGTTCCTCATCGCGGTCCTCTTCTGGCGGATCGGCGCCAAGTGGTACTCCGGCGACTGCGAGCCCGCGCGCGCCGCCGAACTGACCTTCCCGCGCTTCGCCGGCGCCCTGGCCGGCCGCTTCTTCGTCGACGAGATCTACGGCGCACTGATCGTGCGGCCGCTGCGCTTCCTCGCCGCCCTGGCGCTCCAATTCGACGTGCGCGTGGTCGACGGTGCCGCGCGCGGACTCGGGCAGTTCGCCGCGCTGGTCGGCACCGGCGTGCGGATCGTGCAGAACGGCACGGTGCAGCGCTACGCGTTCTGGATGGTGGCGGGCGCGATCGCGCTGCTCTGGCTGGCGCTCGGATGAGCGCGCGAGGATGCCGGCGATGAACGACCCCCTCCTCGTGCTCCTGATCGGCGGGCCGCTGGCGGCGGCACTGCTGCTGGCGCTGCTCCCCGGGCTCCGGCCCGAGCCGGCGCGCCTGCTCACGCTGCTGGTCACGCTGGCGACGTTCGCCGCGTCGCTGCCCCTGCTCGCCACCGACGCCGGCGGCGGCATGACCCACGGCTTCGACGCGCCGTGGATCGCCGAGTTCGGCATCCGCTTCAGCCTCGGCGTCGACGGGATCGCCGCGCCGCTCGTCGTGCTGACCACCCTGCTGATGCCGCTGGTGGTGCTGGCCTCCTACGGTCACGTGCACGACCGCGTGCGCCAGTACGGCGTGCTGCTGCTGGCGATGGAAGCGGGGATGATCGGCGTGTTCGCCGCGCAGGACCTCGTGCTCTTCTACGTCTTCTTCGAGATGAGCCTCGTCCCGCTGTACCTGCTGATCGGCGTCTACGGCGGCGCGCGGCGCACCTACGCCGCGCTCAAGTTCTTCCTCTTCACCGTGGCCGGCTCGCTGCCGCTGCTGCTGGCGATCCTCTGGCTGGTCCAGCGCGCCGGCAGCGCCGACCTCGCGGTGCTGAAGCAGCTGCCGCTCGCGCCGGGCGAGCAGGGCTGGCTGTTCGCCGCGTTCGCTGCCGCCTTCTGCGTCAAGGTGCCGCTGGTCCCGCTGCACACCTGGCTGCCCGACGCCCACGTCGAGGCGCCGACCGGCGGCTCGGTGATCCTCGCCGGCGTGACGCTGAAGATGGGCACCTACGGGCTGCTGCGCTTCTGCCTGCCGCTGTTCCCCGACGCCAGCGTCCGCCACGCGCCGCTGCTGCTCGCCCTGGCGGTGATCGGGATCCTCTACGGCGCGCTGCTGGCGTGGGCGCAGAAGGACCTGAAGAAGATCATCGCCTATTCGTCGGTGAGCCACCTCGGCTTCGTCGTGCTCGGCCTCTTCGCGGTGCAGACCACGGCGGCGAGCGGCGCCGTGCTGCAGATGGTGAACCACGGCCTCTCGACCGGCGCGCTGTTCCTGCTGATCGGGATGATCTACGAGCGCGCGCACACGCGCCAGCTGGCCGATTTCGGCGGCCTCGCGCGGACCATGCCGCGCTTCGCCGTCTGCCTCGTGCTGGCGACGCTCTCCTCGATCGGCGTGCCCGGCCTCAACGGCTTCGTCGGCGAGTTCCTGATCCTGATCGGGACCTGGCGCGACCACCCGGTCGCGGCCGGCTGCGCCTCGGTCGGCGTCCTGCTCGGCGCGATCTACATGCTCGGGCTGGTGAAGGGGCTCCTGTTCGGCCCGATCGTCCACCCGAAGACCGCCACCTGGCGCGACCTGAACAGCCGCGAGCTGCTCCTGCTCGCGCCCCTCTTCGCGCTGATGTTCGCCATCGGCTTCGCGCCGAAGGCGCTGCTCGACCGCATCGAGCCGCCGGTGCAGCGGATGCTCGAGGCGCCGCGGCTGGTGCAGGAGCGCCGCTGATGGACCTCGCCACCGACCTCGCCGCGACCGCGCCGCTCTGGCTGCCGATGCTCGGCTGCCTCGCCGTGCTGCTGCTCGAGACGCTCGCCCCCGGCCGCAGCGGCCACCTCGGCGCGCTGGTGGCGGGCGCCGCGATCGCGCTCGCGTTCGCCCGCCTGGTCGCCACCGCGCCAAGCGGCCGCCTGCCCTTCGGGATGCTCGCCGACGACGCGCTCGGGCGATCGCTGACCGGGCTCCTGCTGCTGGTCGGCGCCGCGGTCGTGGTGCTGGCCGAGCCGCTGCTGGCGCGCCTGCGCCTCGCGCATGGCGAGTTCTTCGCGCTGCTGCTGGCGTCGCTCTCCGGCATGGTGCTGCTGGTGCAGGCGCGCGACCTGATGGCGCTGTTCCTCGCCGTCGAACTCCTGTCGATTCCGCTCTACGTGCTGGCGGCGTTCCGGCGGCTGTCGGCGCCCTCGGTCGAGAGCGGCTTCAAGTACTTCCTGCTCGGCGCCTTCGCGTCGGGCTTCCTCGTCTACGGCATCGCGCTGCTCTTCTCGACCTGCGGCGACACCAGCTACGCCGCGCTGGCGCGCTTCGCCGCCGATCCGGCCCGGCTCGGCGCCACCTGGCATGTCGGCGTGGCGCTGCTGCTGGTCGGGCTCGGCTTCAAGGTCGCCGCAGCGCCGTTCCATGGGTGGACGCCCGACGTCTACGAAGGGGCGCCGACGCCGGTCACCGCGTTCATGGCCGCCGGCGTCAAGGTGGCCGCATTCGGCGGCGTCCTGCGCCTCGCGCACGAGGTGCTCCCCGACGGCGCCGGGCTGCGCGCCGGGCTGGCGCTGCTCGCCTGCGCCAGCATGCTCGTCGGCAACCTCGGCGCGCTGCTGCAGGTGCGGCTCAAGCGGCTGCTGGCGTGGTCGTCGATCGCGCACGCCGGCTACCTGCTGCTCGGCGTGCTGGTGGTGGTGGCGGCCAAGTCGCACGCCGGCGCGACCGGCGCAGCGGCGACGCCGCTCGCCGACAGCGCGGTGCAGGCGGTGGTCTTCTATCTCGCCACCTACGCGCTGACCACGCTCGCCGCGTTCGGCTGGATCCTCGACCTCGGCCGCGAGTCGGCCGAACTGCAGGACCTGCGCGCCCTGCGCGGCCTGGCGCGCCGCCGGCCCTGGCTCTCCGCGGCGCTGGCGCTCTGCTTCCTCTCGTTCGCCGGAGTGCCGCTCACCGCCGGCTTCCTCGGCAAGCTCTACGTGCTGAAGGCCGCCTTCGCGCTCGGCACCGAGCTGATCGTCCCCATGGTGGTGCTGGCCGCCACCTCGGTGATCGCGCTCGGCTACTACCTGCGCATCCTGTCGACGCTCTACATGGAGCGCGCACCCGACGAGAACGCCCCGGCGCCGGCGCGGCTCGGCTCGACCGGGGTCGCCCTGCTCATCGCCGCGGCGTGCGGCGGCGTGCTGCTGTTCGGCGTCTGGCCGGAGCCGCTCCTGCGCTGGCTCGGCGGCTGATCGCCGCGGCCGCCCTTCCGCTCAGGGCAGCTCCTGCTCGTGCAGGCGGCGCTCGAACTGGACGGCGATGCCGAAGGTGCCGGGCGAGAGCTGCTCGATGCGGACGATCTTCGCCGGGGCGCGGACCTCGCGGCCGTCCTTGTCGTAGGCCACCTCGAGCTTGAGCTCGTCGCTGGTGACGAAATAGGCGCCGCTGCGCGAGATGTCGCGACCGCCCCCCATCATCTGGGACGGCTCGAAGCGGGCGGTGAAGATGGCGTGCGTCGGCCGGCGCACGTTGCCACGCCGCTCGACCATCGTCTTCGCGCCGGTGCGATCGTAATCCCGTTCGTTGGCGGTGCTGCCCATCGCTGCGATCTCCAGAACCCGTCCCTTCGTCCGCGCCGGTCGCCGCGCTCGTGCGTCGCGGTCGGCACCGGTGCCCCTCGGAAGCTCCTCACCGCGCGAGGCGGTGATCCCGAAAGTTCTTCCGACCTCCATGGGATCGGCCGGTTTGCCTCAGGACTTGAGGCCCACCTCACGGAACAGGTCGCGCAACGACCTCCCGGCGGCCGCCTCGAGCGCCGGCAGGAAGCGGTCCGCCGCGCCCCCCCGCGTCCGCTCGAGCTCGGCGAGCAGCCGCGCGTAGAACCCGGGGCCTCCGCGCGCCGCCGCTTCCCGTACCAGCAGCGTGGCCCAGGCGTACGCCGCGCCGCGC
>VGYY01000105.1 GCA_016872815.1 Planctomycetota bacterium | reverse complement strand
CTGCCGACCGTCGCAACCAAAGTTCTGGCAGTGACTTGTAACGCTCGCGGCGGCGGCCGGTGGCGGCCGCGTCGGCGCCGGCGGGACGCACCGGCGCACGCCTCCGCACGCCTCGAGGCGAGGCAGCGCTCAACGTCGCCGGCGGCCGCCACTCCGCGGTTGCCGTGAGAGCGGCGCGAAGTACTGCGGCAGCAGCGTCGCGAGCCGCTTGCGCGTGGCAGCGGGCTGGAGTTCGGGCGCCGTGATGACCGCGAACCGACTCGCCTCGCCACAGCGGCAGGCGCGCGCCTGCGCCCCGACCGCCGGCAGCAGCGCCGGCAGGAGATCGCGCGCCCGCTGCGCGTTGGCAGTGAGATTGGCGATGACCATCTGGATGTCGACGTCGCTCTCGCCTTCGCGCCAGCAGTCGTAGTCGGTGACCATGCAGACCAGGGCGTAGCAGAGCTCGGCCTCGCGGGCGAGTTTCGCCTCCGGCAACGCCGACATGTTGATGAGCCCGGCTCCGAACGAGCGATAGAGGTGGCTCTCGGCACGGGTGGAGAACAGCGGCCCCTCCATGCAGACGAGCGTCTCGCCGCCATGGCCGCCTGGCAACCCGGCCGCCCGGATCACCGCCAGCGCCTGCGCCGCGAGTCGCGGGCAGAACGGATCGGCGAAGGCGACGTGACCGACGACCCCGGCACCGAAGAAGGTGTCGGGCCGATGGCGGGTGCGATCGATCACCTGCGCCGGCACCGCGAAGTCGAGCGGCGCCAGCGATTCCTTCAGGCTCCCGACCGCCGAGAAGGCGATCACCTGCTCGACCCCGACCTGCTTCAGTGCGGCGATGTTCGCCCGGCCATTCACCTCGCCCGGAAGCAGGCGGTGGCCGCGGCCGTGGCGCGGCAGGAAGGCCACCGGCGTGCCGCCGATCTCGACCACGGTGATCGCGTCGGACGGGCTGCCCCACGCCGTCCGCGGCCGCAGCTCGGCCAGCACGCGCGCGCCCGGGATGTCGTAGAGCCCGGAGCCGCCGATCACGCCGATCCGCGCGACGATCGGTGCCGTTCGCCTCGTTCGCTTCGCCATGGCCCGACTGGTTCCTCGCCGCCGGCGCTTCGCGCTCAGACCGAGAGCTTCTTGCACAGCTCGAGCAGGTCCTTCACCACCATGCGGGGTGCCACGCCCTCGGGGGCGCGCGCGCCGGTTCGGTTGACCCAGGCGCAGGCGATGCCGGCGGCATGCGCCGGCACGAGGTCGTGGAACGGCGAGGCCGCGACGTGCAGCCAGCCCTCGGCGCGCGAGCCGAGGCGCCGGCGCGCATCGAGGAAGTGGGCCGGGGCCGGCTTGTAGTTGCGCACGTCCTCCGCCGTGACCAGTTCGGCGAAGGGGATCCCGAGCCGCTCGACCACGGCGGCGAGCGGCGCACGGTCGACGTTGGACAGCAGCAGCAGCGGAAAGTGGCTGCCGAGCCGCCGCAGCGCCGAGACGGTGTCGGGGAAGGGTGGCCAGAGCTTGAGCGAATCGGCGACGCGCAACGCGGTCGGCTCGTCGATGCTGGCACCGAACTGCACGAACGCCTCCCGCAGCGACACCGCGAGGATCTCGCGATAGTGGCGGTACGGCAGCGCCTCCCACTCCGCTTCGCGGGTCGCGCGAAAGCGCAGGAATTCGTCGAAGCGCGCCTTCACCGGCTCGAACGCCCCTTCTTCGATCAGGGCCTGCCGCAGCCCCTGCTCCCAGTCGATCAGCGTGCCGAAGCAGTCGAAGGTGAGCGCCTGCCAGACGGTTTCCTTGGTGCTCCCCACTTCTCCCCTCCCGCCCGCCGAGGCTCGCCGCGGGGGGCATGGTACCGGCGTCGCTTTCGTGGCCGAACGGCCGATTCGACCGCGTTCAAGCGCCCCGCGCCGGCCCGCCGAAGAGTGAGGTCGCCCTGGCTCCACCGGGATGCCCCATTTGGCCGAGTCTCGCACCGCCAGCCGTCCCGCCGCCGTGCGCGCGCCCAACTCCGTCCGGATGCGCTGGCGTGACGAGACCCTGCGCGCCCTGATCGATGCGCTCGACCTGCGCGAGCAGGAGACGTCCGGCCACTCCCATCGAGTCGCCACGTGGACGCTGCTCTTCGCCGCCTTCTGCCGGGTGCCGGGTCGCCGGCACGCTGCGATCTACGCCGGCGCCCTGCTCCACGACGTCGGGAAGATCGCGATTCCCGATCGCGTGCTGCTCAAGCGCGGCCGGCTCGACCGGCGCGAGTGGCAGGTGATGCGGACGCACCCGGAAGCGGGCAGACGCCTGCTGCAGCGGACGCGCTCGCTGCGCGGAGCGGCCGCGATCCCCTGGTGCCACCACGAACGGTTCGATGGCACCGGCTATCCGCGGCGACTCGCCGGTCGTCGCATCCCGCTCGAAGCGCGGCTCTTCGCGATCGTCGACGTCTACGACGCGCTGCGCTGCGCACGGCCGTACAAGCGTGCGTGGAACCACCGGACCGCACTCGACACGGTGGCCGCGGGAAGCGGCAGCCACTTCGACCCGGCACTGGTCGCCGCCTTCGCGCGTTTGCCGGAAGCGCTCCTGCAGCGGGTCGCGCCGCGGTCCGGCGCGCGCCTCGGCTACGCGCAGGTCCGCCGCGCCGTCGCCGACGCGATCCGCTGGCTGCGCCGCTGCCGGCCGCAAGCCCTGCTCAGGGGGGCGGCGCGAAGCTCCCGTCCGCGTCATCCCGTCCGCGCGCGCGGGAGACGTTGATCCCGCGCACGCGCTCCACGCGCCGCTCGTGCGGCGACCACAGCCACAGTTCCACCACCTCGTGGCGCTGCCGCGAGAAGGGATAGGGCCGCGGGTGGCGCACGATGCCGAAGCCGATCCGGTCGGGCGCCCCGGAGAGATCGAGCAGTTGGCAGCGCGGGCGGTGGTCGGGGCGCAACGACGTCCCGTCCAGCAAGCGCGGATCGCGGAACAACTCGTCGAGCGACCGTTCGGCGGCGCGCCGGACCGCGGCCTGCCGCCGCCATCGCCGCCACCACGCGAGGATGCGCCCGATCATGCGACGAACCAGTCGCTCGCGGGGTCGAACGCGCCGGCATGGTGCAGGATCCGTGCGCGCGCCGCCGCCGTGCCGAAGGCGAAGAGCCGCACGGCTCCCGGGCGACGGGCTGGCGGCGGCGTCGACGGGCGCCACTCGACCGCGACGTGGTCGGCGCGGCCCGCGGCCTGCAACGCCGCCGACCAGCCGGACAGCGTCGCGCCGACGGACAGGAGTTCGAGCGGCGCGACCGCCCCCGGCCCGGCGACGAAATAGTGCGCCTTGCAGCGCCGGAGGGCGTCCTGGCGATGCAGCGGGCTGGTCCGCGTCGACTGTCGCGCGTGCTGCCGCCAGCGGTACAGCACGCGAGCGACCTTGCCGATCCGCCAGCCGTCCCGATGCCAGCGCATCCAGAAGTCGATGTCGAGCGGCCAGCGCGGATCGCCGGCGAACCCGCCGACCGCCTGCAGGCAGCGCCGCCGGTAGAGCCCGGTCTGGTGCAGCGCCGGGATCTCGATGAACCGTGCCGCCGCCTGCCCCTCGGGCGTGAGCAGGCCGTTCTGCCAGTCGAGGTAGCGACGCATCCCCTCGCTGCGGAAGCCGATGAGGCCGGCGCGACTGGTCACGCCGTGCCAATCGGGGTGCGCGAGCAACGTCGCATGGAGCCGCATGAGCCGATCCGGCGGGCAGCGATCGTCGGCTTCCATCTGCGCCACGAGGTCGTGACGCGCCGCGGCGAGTGCAAGGTCGAGCGCCCGGCCGGGACCGATGCCCGCGGTGGCGATCACGCGCAACCGCGGATCCTGCCGAGCCCACTCCTCGAGCCGCCGTGCCGAGCCATCGCGCGAGCCGTCGTCCACCGCGATCAGTTCGACTTCAACCTGCTGCTGCGCCAGGACGTCGGCGACTGCGTGGCGCAGGTAGCGACCGCCGTCGCGAACCGGGAGCAGGACGGAGATCGCGGGTCGCGTCACGCTTCGGAACTCCAGCCGACCTGGGTTCGCGCGAATCGGTTCTAATGCACGATCATGGCGCGCAACGTCCTCCTCGCTCACCCCGTGCCCGACCCGGCTCGCGTCATCGCCCGCATCTGCGGCAGCCCGGGTGAGGTCGGCCTCGTGCTGACCGGCATCGCGCTCCGCCAGGAGAAGGTCTCGGGCGGCCGCATCGAGGAGGAGCGCACGTATGGCGGACGGCCGGTGAGCGCGCTCGACGAGCCGGTGTTCATCGGCTCCGCGATCGCCCAACTCGCCGGCCACTGCGATGCCGTCGTCGTCGACCGGTTGGCGACCTGGGTGGAGCGGCTGCTGGAGCGCTTCCCCGACGACCCGATCGAGCGCGACGCCGAGATTGCCTCATTGGTGTCGGTGTTGCAGGCGCGAATGGCCGATCTCGTGCTGGTGGCGGGAGCGCCACCCGAGTCGGCCGCCGCCCGCGCGCTGTTCGAGCGCGCGCTCGCCGCCGTCGCCGAGAACTGCGAGCAGCGCTTCGCCGACTGAGCGAACTGGCCGAGAAGCCCGGCCAGGAAGCCTGACGGGCGGTGCCGCGGCGCTCGACCGACTGTCACCGGCGGGGTTGGGCGACGTCCGGGGGGCATGACGCTCGTCGCCCTGGCGCAGCTCCTGCTGGCCTGCTTCTGCTGGCTGCGTGAACGATCGCGGCGCGCCCGTCTTCGGGCGCGCCGCGACGGCGAAATCAGCGTTGCACTCAGCTTCGATCAGCGACCACCGAACTCCGGCACGGAAACCGGTGATCCGGGTCAGTGATCGCCCTCGCCAATCCGCTCAGTGGGTCCGGCCAGCGCCGCCCGTCAGCGTTGCAGCGACGCGAGGCTCGATCACTGCGCCGGCAGCTTGAACCGCGCACCGACCTTGATCCGGTCCTTGTCCGGAATCGCGGCGGTGTTGGCGTCGTAGATCAGGCGCCATGCCGCCTTGGTGCCGTAATGCTCGAGCGCGATGGACATCAGCGTGTCGCCGCTCACGACGACGTGCTCGACCGCGCTGCCGACGCGCTTGAAGGCGCTTCCCTTCGCGGCCTTCGCCGTCTCGCTCCGCTCGCGCTCGGCGTCCGGCTTGTCCGTCGCGGGAGCAGGCAGCGCTGCAGGCGTTGCCGTGGCCCCGCCCTTGATCGCGAGTTCCTTCCCCTGCGTCGGGGCGCGCGGCAGCACCAGTCGTTGCCCGACGCGGATGGTGTTCTTGTCGGCCAGTCGCGGATTCGCCGCGAGAATCGCCTGATACTCGCCACCCTCGCCATAGAGGGCGCGGGCGATTCGCTCGAGGCTGTCGCCGCTGCGGACCTCATAGGCCCACGCTTCCGGTGCAGTGACCGGCGCCACCGCGGGCGGATCGATCACGACCGGCGGCTTCTGACCGTCCGCCGGATCGGGCACGACTTCGGCGTGGTCGCCGATGTCTTCGGGACGCACGCTCTTCGAGCCCGCTCCCGACCCGTGCACGAGTTCCTCGACCCGACGGTTCAGGAGCGCATCGAGGTCGGGATTCCCCGACGACGAGTCGATGGCGCCGTTGCCCCGCCGCTCGTCGCTGCCGATCGGAGGAGTGGCGCCGCCGGGCGTCGGGGGCACCACGGGCAACTCGAGTCCGTCGGTCGAGCGCACGGGCGGTGCGGCCGGATCGGGCGCGGCCGGATCGTTCTTCTTCGCCCCCAACTTGTCGACTTCCGGCTGACCGGCGGCAACCCCACCCTGAGGATTCGCCGGAGGCTCGACCGGTCGGTCATTGCGCAGAGTGCGCCCGCCGGCCTGATTCTGCTTGTTGCCGCCCGGCCCCTTCGCCGGTTGCGACTTTGCATTCGCATCCTTGTGGTCGCCGCCCTTCGGCGCGCTGGCGAGATTCTTCTCGCGCAACGCCGCGTCGAAGTCGCCGGCGCCCTTGATCGCCACGGCGAGGATCGCACCGATCACGATCACGATCCCGCCCACGAGCACTTTCTCGATGCTGCCGATGGTCCGCATCGCCCCTCCCTGCGCTCCACCGGAACGAATGGCGCAGCCGCCATGTCGATCCGGGATCGCGCCCCTGTACGCCGCCGCCTGCCGCCTTCAGGCGTCGTGGAAACGCGCGGCCGCCAAACCCCGCGTTTCCGTTCCTGCGCTTCGCTCCGACCCGGAGCTTCGCGACTGGCGCGTAATGTTATTTCGCGCGCACCGACAGTCAAGGCGAGCGCGAATCGCGTCGGAAGAGTGCGCGCAGCAGCGGGCCGAGTCGATGGAAGAACCAGAGACGCGCGAGCCAGCGGGAGCGGCGCGCGCGACGCCGCTCTTCCGCGCTCAGCGTCTCCGGCACGTAGCGCTCGCGGTACTTCAGGACCGCCGTTCGATCGAGGCGCGCCAGCAGGCGCAGCAGACCGCCACGCCAGCCGCGGGTGCCGAGCACCCATGCCGACTGGAAGTCGATCAGGACCACCTCGCCGGCCGCGGTGACCAGGACGTTGCGCTTCTGCCGGAGGTCGAGGTGGACAACCCCGCGCGCGTGGAGCGCAGCGACGCGGTCGCCGAGCGCAGCGCAGGCGCGCACCAGCCGCTCGCGCGGGAGCCGTCGGCTCATCGTCTCGGCGACGACGAACTCCATGACCAGCGCATCCCGCTCGACCTGCCCGAGCAGCCGCGGCACGCCGGGCGTGCCGTCGAGAGCGGCGAGCGCGCGAATCTCCCGGCGCAGCACGGGCCGCCCGTAGATCGCACGGATCCATGGGTGCATCCCGGCGACGTCTTTCACCAACACTGGACCGGCCGGAAGTTCGACGACCGAGACCTGCGCCTTGGTGGCACTGCCCGGGTGGAGCACGCGGCGCGGAAAGCGCTCCAACTCACCTCGCGCAAACACGGCCCGCTCCGGCGCGGCGCGCGGCGCTGAGCGCCGCGCTGGGTGACCAGACGTCGCCTCGGTGGCCGCTCCCGCCAGCTCCGGCGTCTACCACGGCAGCAAGAACTTGCTCCCCAGCACCGCGAGCCCGGCCAGCACCAGCAGCGCCGTGCTGACCTCGCTGTTGTGGGCAACCAGTTCAGCGCTCCAGCGACCGCTCTCCGGCAGGCGCGGCCATGGGCTCGGCACGAAGTCCGGCACCCGCCGGTCGTAGGCATCCCACTCGGCACCGAAGCGGCGGCGAAGCCGTCCGCCTTCGACCCGGAACTTGTGCGGCAGGTAGTAGTTGAAGAACACGCCGAGGACGAACGGCAGGACGAGGATCAACAGGTAACGACTGGTCGTCCCGGCCTGGCCGCCGCTGGCGGCGAAGAAAACCCCGAGCGTGATCAGGAACGTGCCAAGGTAGGCCGGGTTCTTGACGTGGCGGTACGGCCCGCTCTGGATCACCGCCTGGTTCTTGCGGAGGTGCCCGAAAGCCCAGATGCGCAACCACTCGCCTGCCACGGCGAGCGCGCAACCGATCGCGTAGAGCGTCGGCGTCGGCTGCGCCAGCGCGAAGATGAGCAGCCCGGTGGCATAGACGGCGAGTCGCCGCAGGGTCGGTTTCTTCGACGCAGGCATGGTGGCGGACGTTAGCGGCCGGTGGATGCCGCGGCCACCGCGCCCGGCGCAGCCCTTCCGGCCCACGCGCCCGACGCTAACTTGCCGCGATGCTCGCGCCCCAACGCTCCACGGTTCGCGCGTGCGCACGCCGCTTCGTGGCCGTCGCGCTCGCGCTGTTCGGCGCGAGCTGCCGCAGCGCCGGCGGCGGCGGCAGCAGCGCGACGGCGTGGCAGCACGGCGTCCCGGATCCGGGTTCCGCGGTCGCCACGATCGAGAACCTCTCGCACGACCCGCCGCGGATCCTCGGTCTGGTCGGGGACGATCACCCCGCCGCCGCCGCCGAGGACGCCAACCTGCGGCGCGCCGGCATCAAGCGCGTGCCGGCAGCGCGGATGGAAGTCCTCCTCGACGAGCTGATCGCGCGGGGATTCTGTGCCCTGGCGCTGCCGTTGGCCGAGTTCGCGCCGGCCGATCCGGCGAAGGTGCTCCGGCGGCTGGTGATCGCCGCCGGTGGCGAGCGCTACGCCGTGGTGCTGCCGCGACGGCCGTCGCAGGACGCGGCCGACCAGTTCAACCGGCTCGCCCACGCCGTCCAGGCGATGTTCAACGAGGTTGTCGACTTCCGGCTCGAAGGGTCGGAGAAGAGCCCGACCTACTTCCATCAGCTGCAGCAACGCCTGTTCGATGCCGAGCGCCGCCGCCGCGGGACGAGTCGAACGCCTTGAACGTCGTTGCCGTCATTCCCGCACGACTCGGCTCGACGCGCCTGCCGGAGAAGGCGCTCCTGCATGAGTCGGGGAAGTACCTCGTCCAGCATGTCTGGGAGCGGGTGCGCAACGCCCGCACGATCGCGCGCACCATCGTCGCCACCGATCACGAGCGGATCGCGGCCGCGGTCCGCTCGTTCGGCGGCGAAGTCGTGATGACCGCGCCGACCCACCCGAGCGGCACCGACCGGGTGGCCGAGGTGGCACGCACGATCGCGGCCGAAGGCGAACTGGTCGTGAACGTGCAGGGCGACGAGCCGGAGATCGACGGCGCCGACCTCGATCTCCTGGTCGATGCGCTGGCGACCGACCACGATTGCGCCATCGCGACCCTCTCGACCCCTTTCCGCAGCGCCGCCGACGCGGCGGCGGACAGCACGGTCAAGGTCGTGGTCGACGCCGCCGGGCGCGCGCTCTATTTCTCGCGCAGCCTGATCCCGCACGGCGCTGCGGTCGGCGGCGCAGCGCCGCCGGCGAAGCACCGCGGGGTCTACGCGTTCCGGCGCGAGGCGCTGCTAGCGGCGGCGGGGTTGCCGGTGGCGGCGCTCGAACGACAGGAACGACTCGAACAACTGCGCTGGTTGCATCATGGACTCCGCATCCGCGTGGTGGCGACACCACGCGACGGGATCGGGATCGACACGCCGGAGGACTACCGGCGGTTCCTGCAGCGCGCTGCGCAGGGGGGGTGACCGTTGACCAAGCACATCTTCGTCACCGGCGGCGTGGTCTCGTCGCTCGGCAAGGGACTGACGTCGGCCTCGATCGGGCTCCTGCTCGAACGCCGCGGCATCCGGGTGCGACTGCAGAAGCTCGACCCGTACCTCAACGTCGATCCCGGCACGATGAACCCGTACCAGCACGGCGAGGTCTACGTGCTCGACGACGGCACCGAGACCGACCTCGACCTCGGCCACTACGAGCGCTTCTGCAACGCGCCGATGACGCGCGATTGCAACTACACCACCGGCCGCATCTACCAGGAGATCCTGCGCAAGGAGCGCGCCGGCGAGTACCTCGGCCAGACGGTGCAGGTGATCCCGCACGTCACCGACGAGATCAAGCGCGCCATCGACAAGCTGGTCGCGCCCGACGTCGACGTGATCATCACCGAGATCGGCGGCACGGTCGGCGACATCGAGAGCCTGCCGTTCCTCGAGGCGATCCGGCAGTACCGCCTCGACAAGGGGCCGGAGCACGTCCTCTACATCCACCTCACGCTCCTCCCCTACCTGCGCGCCAGCGGCGAGCTCAAGACCAAGCCGACCCAGCAGTCGGTCGGCAAGCTGCGCGAGATCGGCATCCAGCCCGACGTCCTGATCTGCCGGTGCGAGGTCGAGCCGACCGAGGAGATGTGCCGCAAGATCTCGCTGTTCTGCAACGTGCCGCGCGACGGCGTGCTGGTCGAGAAGGACGTCGACCACTCCATCTACGAGGTGCCGCTGGTCCTGCGCGACCAGCAGCTCGATGCGACGATCTGCCAGAAGCTCCGCTTCCCGGAAGGGCGCGCCGACCTCTCCGACTGGGAGGCGATCGTCCGCACGGTGATCCACCCGCAGCATGAGGTCGAGATCGCGATCGCCGGCAAGTACATCGGCCTGCACGACGCCTACAAGTCGATCTACGAGTCGCTGGCGCACGCCGGCATCCGGAACCACGCCCACGTCAAGTTCCGCAAGATCGAGGCCGAGCAGATCGAGGACGAGGGCGCCGAGCGCCTGCTCGCCGGCGTCCACGGGATCCTCGTGCCGGGCGGCTTCGGCAAGCGCGGCGTCGAGGGGAAGATCGCCGCGGCGCGCTTCGCCCGCGAGCAGCGCATCCCCTACTTCGGGCTCTGCTTCGGCATGCAGATCGCCGTGATCGAGACCGCGCGCAACCTCGCCGGGCTCGAGCGCGCCAACTCCTCCGAGGTCGACCCGCAGACGCCGCACCCGGTGATCAGCCTGCTCGACGCGCAGAAGAAGAAGGTCGACCTCGGCGGCACGATGCGGCTCGGGTCGCAACCCTGCTCGCTCAAGCCGGGGCGCGCGCTCGAGGCGTACGCGGCGCCGCTGATCCACGAGCGCCACCGCCACCGCTACGAGTTCAACCCGGCCTACAAGGCGCGCCTCGAGGCCGCCGGCCTGGTCGTGACCGGGGAGCACGAGAGCGAACACCTCGCCGAGATCGTCGAACGGCGTGACCACCCGTGGTTCCTCGCCGTCCAGTACCACCCCGAGTTCAAGAGCAAGCCGACCCGGCCCCACCCGCTGTTCGACCAGTTCATCGCGGCGTCGCTGCGCCTGCGGCTCGAGCGCGGCGGCGGGGCCGCGCGCATCGCCACCGCGCGCTGATCGCGCCGCACGCAAGCCACCGCAAGAGGACCCCGATGGAACGCCCTGAAGAAGACGGCGACGACGCCGATCCGCGCACCCGCTTCGACCCGACCAGCTTCGTCGGACTGTTGATCGGCTTCGCGACCCAGGCGCAGATCTTCCTCGGCGTCATCGAGAACCCGCTGACGCGCAAGAAGGAGGAAGTCGACCTGCCGCGCGCGAAGCACATGGTCGACGTGCTGGGGATGCTGGACAAGAAGACCGCCGGCAACCTCACCGACGACGAGGCCGCGTTCCTGAAGCGGATCCTCGCCGATCTGCGCATGCGCTACGTGCAGGCGGTCTCGGGGGGCGCGCCGCCGGCCGAGTGACCGCGGCGTATGCTCAAGGCCGATGAGCGAGCAGACGACGTCCCAGGTGGCGCGCGTCGGCGACGTCGTGGCCTGCCGCGACGCCGCCTGGCGTGATGCGCTGAAGCTGCCCGACGAGATCGGGCTGGTGATCGACGCGCGGAAGGACCGGGCGAAGGTCTTCCTCCCGGCGAGCCGCGGCGAGCCGTGGATCCCGCTCCACGTGCTGTCGCGGCTGCGCGAGCCGATCGGCGATCCGCGCGTGCCCGACTGGATGCAGCGCGCCCACTTCCTCGCCGGCTCGCTCGACATGGTGTTCATGGAGGTCGCGCACGTCGCCGCCGACGGCTGCGCGCTGCGCCTGTTCCATGGCGAGGCGGAACTGCCCCGCTTCGACGCGCTGCGCGCCGCGCTCGGCGACGAGCTGCGCTACTGGCGGTTGCTCCCGGCGGGACTGCACAAGATCGAGTCGGCGATCGCGTTCGTCGCGCGGACACGCGCGGATGCGCCGCTGCCACTGCCGCGAGTCGAGGAGTGAGCGTGACCGCGCCGCGACTCGACCTGGTCTGGGTCGACGCGCAGGGCGAGCGCCACGCCACCGAGGTGACTCGTCTGACCCGGATCGGGCGGGCACCGGAGTGCGAGGTCGTCCTCGACGAGGAGGGCGTCTCGCGCATCCACTGCGAGTTGCGCCAAGACGGCGCGCTGCTCTCGATCCGCGACCTGCACTCGACCAACGGCACCTACGTGAACGGCGCCCGGATCGAGTCGGCGCGCCTGCAGGACGGCGACACCATCCTGCTCGGTCGCATCCTGCTGCGGGTCGAGTCGCGCGAGGCGGCGCCGGAGGCCTACAAGACCTGCGCCATCGGGCCGGAGGCGATCGAGCTCGCGCTCGATGGCGCCACGCTCGCCTATCCGCCGGACGGACTCGCCGGCGACGCGGCCGCGCGGCATCTCGGCGCGCTCTACGGCATCCTGCAGGCGATCGGCGAGGCCGCCGACGTCGGCGCCGTGCTGGAGAGCGCGCTGGCGACGCTCCTCCGGACGCTGCCGTTCGACGATGGCCACGTGCTCCTCGCGCCGGCGGCGCGGGATGCGGCGCCGCCGCCCGAACTGCGCGCCGTCGCATCACGCTCGCGCCACGGCGCGCCGGCCCCGTGGAGCGGCACCGTCGTGCGCCGGGTGCTCGCGTCGGGACAGGCGGTGCTGGCGAACGACGTGCAGTCCGAGCCGGAGCTGAAGGGGGCCAAGAGCCTGGTCGCCGCCCGCAGCGTCCGCATCGCCTGCGCACCGCTCGAATGGCGCGGCCGCGCGGGCGCCATCTACCTGTCGGCACGCGGGCTCGACGCGCCGATCGGCGCGGAGGAAGTGGCGTTCCTCATGGCCACCGCGCGCCAGCTCGGCCTCGCCGCCGACGCCCTGGCCGAGCGCGAGCACCTCGCCCGTGAGAACGAGCAGTTGCGCCGCTTCGCGCCGACGCGGCAGCTGATCGGCGACTCGGAAGCGATGCAGCGCCTGCGCGAACTCGTCGCGCGCGCGGCATCGGTCGACGCCACCGTGCTGGTGGCCGGCGAGAGCGGGACCGGCAAGGAGCTGGTCGCCCGCGGCATCCACGAGCAGAGCGCGCGCCGCGACGCCCCGTTCGTCGCGGTCAACTGCGGCGCGCTCCCGGCCAGCGTCGTGACCAGCGAACTGTTCGGGCACGAGAAGGGCGCATTCACCGGCGCGAACGAGCGGCGCATCGGACTGGTCGAGCGAGCGCATGGCGGCACCCTGTTCCTCGACGAGGTGGCCGAGTTGCCGGCCGAGGTGCAGGTGATGCTGCTGCGCCTGCTCGAGGAGCGCCGCTTCTTCCGCGTCGGCGGCAGCGACGAGGTGCGGGTCGACGTGCGGTTCGTCGCCGCGACCCACCGCGACCTCGATGCGCTCGCGCGCGCCGGGAAGTTCCGCAACGACCTGCTGTTCCGGCTGAAGGTGGTCGAGTTGCGGACCCCGCCGCTGCGCGAGCGGCCGGGCGACATCGACCGCCTCGCGCCCTGGCTGCTCGGCGAGCTCGCGCGGGCTTCCGGCCGCGCCGCG
>VGYY01000104.1 GCA_016872815.1 Planctomycetota bacterium | reverse complement strand
TGGCGGCGTGGGTCGCGGTGCGCCGACGGCGGGCGCGGCCGGCGGTGGTGGCCGCTGCGATCGACCCGCGCGATCGGGCGCTGCTGCGGGCGCGCTGGCCGGACGAGCGGGCCGCACGCCGACGACACTGCTTCGCGCTGCACGGCTGGTTGCGCGCGGAATTGGCGGAGCGCGCGCCGGCGACCGCGTGGGCGTGGGTGGCGCGCGAGCTGCTGGCGCGGCCCGATGCGCTCGCCTTCGCCGCGGAGCGGCGGCGGGAGCTCGGCGCGCTGCTGACCGAACTCGAATGCGCGATGTACTCGGCCACCGGCGTCGATGCCGCCTCGCCGGACCTTGGTGCACGCCTGGCGGCGCTGCTGCCGGAGCGCGCGCCATGAGCGGCTCGGCGGTCGGCAGCCCGTGGGTGATCGGCGCGGCAGTGCTGCTGCTGCTGGCGGTCGAGGCGTGGCGACGCCGCCGGCGCGCGCCGCCGGGGCTCGCGTTCGCCGACGTCGCGTGGCTCGAGGGGTTGCCACGGAGCGGGCGCGACCGGCTGGCGCGCGCGCTGCCATGGTGGCGGCGCGGGCTGATCTTGCTGGTGGGGTGGACGCTGGCCGATCCGGTGCTGGCAAGGCGTGCCGCGGAGGAGGAGACGCGCGGCATCGACGTGCTGGTGGCGCTCGACCAGTCGTCGTCGATGACGGTGGTGCTGCCCGGCGCTTTCGCGAGTCGCCGGTTCGATGCGGCGCTCGCGGCGATCGAGCGGTTCGCTGCCGGTCGGAGCGGCGACCGCATCGGCCTGACGGCCTTCGCCAAGTACCCGCGGTTGCGCTGTCCGCTGACGTGGGACCACGCGCTGTTCCGCGAGCAGTTGGCGACGACGGCGACGATTCACGAGATGAGCGAGGACCTGACCGCGATCGGCGTGGCGCTGGCCGATGGCGCGACCCGGCTCGAGGGCGGAGCGGCGACGCGCGTGCTGGTGCTCGTCACCGACGGCGCGAACAACTCCGGCTCGATCGAACCGCGCGAGGGGGCGGCGCTTTGCCGCGCCGCCGGCGTGCGCGTCTATGCGATCGCGCTCGGCGGTGGGGAGGAATTCGGCAGCGGCCGGCCGGCGCCTGACCACGCGTTGCTGCGCGAACTCGCCGGCAGCACCGGCGGCGTCGCGTTCCAGGCGACCGACGAGGCGGGGCTCGCGGCGGCCTGGCGGACGATCGATGCACTCGAGCGCACGCCGATCGTCCGGCGCGATGGGATCGTGATCGAACCGCTGGCGACGGCGGGCGTGCTGGCGCTGCTGCTCGTGCTGCTGCTCGGCGCTGCGGCGGCGCGCGTCGCCGTACGGAGCCTGCCATGAGCTTCGCGGCGCCGGGTTTCGCCGTCGCCGCCGTGCTGCTGCTACTGCTGGCGGCGTGGCGCGCGCGCACGCGGGTCACGCGGCTCGAGGCCGCGGCGGCGGTCCTGCTGCTGCTGGCCGTGGCGCGGCCGCAGCCGCCTGAGCCGGCCGCGCTGCGCACGGCGCCGCCGCCGCTGGTCGCGGTGCTCGACGCCTCGCGCAGCATGCAGGCGGCCGATCCGCCGCCGAGTCGCTTCGCGGTCGCCTGCGAGCGGATCGCGGAACGGATGCGCCGCGAGCCGGGACGGCGCATCGGCGTGGTCGCCTTCGCCGGCGCGGCGTGGCAGGCGGTGCCGCCGACGGCGGATCACGCCGCGGCGCTGGCGCTGCTCGCGGAGATCGACCCGGAGCGGATCGCCGTGCAGGGGAGCGAGGTCGCCAAGGCGCTGGAGCTCGCGTTCGACGCACTGCCCGACGGCGGCGATCTGCTGCTGCTGAGCGATGGAGAGTGGGACGGTGCCGCACCGGAACCGCTGCGGGAATCGGCGGCGAAGCGCGGAATCCGGTTCGAGGCGGCGGCGTTCGGCTCGCCGCAGCCGGTGGACCTGCCGCCGTCGCCGGAAGCGGCGGCCGGCGCGGAAGCGCTTGGACAGACCAGCATCGCGGCGCCGGAGCGGATGGCGCGGCTGGCGGCGCCGGTGACCCCGCTTGCCGCGGCGGCAGCGCCGGAGCGGCCGATCGGGCTGGTGCCGGCGCTGATTGCGCTGGCGCTGCTGGCATTGCTCGCCGCGCACGGATTCGCGGGAGCGGAGCGATGAGGCGGGCCGGGCGACGTGCGGCGCTCGGGTGCGTGCTGCCGCTGGCGGTGCTGCTGGCGGCGCCAGCGGCGCCGGGAGAAGGAGCCGCCGGCGGCGAGCGCGAGGCGGACGCGCGGCAGGCGCTGGCGGCGGCAGTGGCGCAGGCCGATGCGGGGGCGCTCGAGGTGGCTTCGGCGGCGTTCGCGCAGCTGGCGGAGCATGGCGATGCCGCCATTGCGCTGCCGGCGTCCTTCAACCTCGCGCGTACGCGGTTCGAGCGCGCGGTCCGGCGCACGCTGCCGGCAGCGCCCGCGAAGCGGGAGAAGAGTGCGACGATCGCCGACGTCCGCGCGCTGCTCGCGCGGATGCGCGACGAACTCGAATCGGCGCGCGCGGAGTTGCTGCGAGTGATCGTGGCAGCGCCGGACGACGGCGAGGCGCTGGCGTCGTGCGACGTGGTGGTCGAGCGACTGCGGACCGTGCTCGCGCGCGACGCCGAGTGGGCGGCGGCGGCCGAAGCGGCCCTGCGCCGCGGCGGCGCCAACGGCCCGCTCAAGCCGGGCCCGGCAGCGGCGCGGGCGGCGGCGGGGGCGCCAGGCGAGAAGGGGGGCAAGGCGGATGGCGCGGGGGATGGGCTGCCGCCGCCGCCGAACGCTGCGGTGCCGGCGCCGGTGAATGGGGCGAGCGCCACGGAACTCGAAGACGTGCGCAAGCGCCTCGACCAATCGCACGCCGATCGGGCGGAACAGGAGCGGCGGCGGGCGGCGGCGCAGCGCGGGCGCGAAGCGCCGCCGCGCCAGTGACGCCGGCGTGCGTCGGGCGCGCCGACCGGCGGCGGGACCGCAGGAAGGCGCTAGTTTTCGTCAGCCGGGGGCGAGGCGGCGTGGGAGCGGTCGATGGCGAGCCGACGATGGTGGGTGCGGTTGGCGGTCTTTGGGCTCGCCGCAGTGCTGGTCGGCGGCGACGGATCGACCGCCGCTCCCGGTCCCGGCGAGGAGATCGAGGCGGGATTCACCACGCGGCGAGCGCGCTCGTTGCTCGAGTTCGCGCTCCCGCCGCCGCGCAAGATCACCGAACTGCGCTGGACCGGCGATTGGAATGCGGCATTGCTCGAGGCGGAGCGACGCAACGTCCCGATCGTCGCGGTGCTTTCGGATGACGCGAGCGCCGGATTCCAGACGGTGACCAAGTTCGTCTACTCGAAGCCGGAGTTCGCCGCGTTCTCGCACGACGTGGTGCTGGTGGCGGCGTACGGCGGCGGCAAGCACGGCGCGACCAAGCGCATGGTGGACGGCGAGGAGGTCGAGTGGTGCCCGCTGTTCGATGTTCCGTGCGATGACCATCGCGCCAGCGAGGTGCTGGTCCGCAACACGTTCGCGCAGCGCGAGTTCTGGAATCCGCTGCACGTCTTCGTGTCCTGCTCCGGCATCGAGCTGACCCGGGCCGAGGGGCACGAGCTGCGCTTCGACCGGCTGGAGGAGGAACTCAAGCTCGCGACGCGCGAGCGGCAGGGCGCGTGGCTCTCGTACCGCGCCTGGCGCGAACTGCTCGAACGGGTCGCCGCGCTGCTGGCCACGCGGCAGAAACGCGGCGTCGCGGCCGTGCACCTCGAACTCGGCAAGTGGGTGGCGGCCGAGAAGAAGGCTGTCGCCGACCCGAAGCTGCCGCGCACGCTGCACACGCCGGCGATGGTCGCCTGGGTGGAGCAGTTGCGCGAGGCGCTGCTCGAGGAGGCGGAGGGACGGATCGAGGACGCGGTCGATGCGGCGCGGGCGGGCCAGGTCACCGCGGCGCGCCGACTGCTCGGGGCGATCGCCCGCGAGGCGAAGGGGCTGCCGCCGGAGAAGTCGGCGCAGGCGGCGCTCGCGAAGCTCCCGGCCGGCGACCCGGAAAAGCGCAAGGGCGGCTGAACGCCGCCCTTGCCGTGGCTCGCTCGTCCGTTCGCCGGCCGGCGGATCAACCGCCGGCGGGTGTCCCCGTGGTCGGTTTGGCGTCGTCGCTCTTCGGCGCCGCGTCCTTGGCCGGCGCGTCCTTGGCCGGCGCGACCGGGTTCGCGGCGAGGCGCTTGGCGTTCTCCTCCTTCGCCGCACGCATCGCCTTGACCAGCGCCGGCACGCCCTCCTTGATCGCCTTCGGATCGGTGAAGGTCGCGATCAGCTGGCCGGTCGAGTCGAGGAACAGGAGCTGCACCTTGCGCTGCTCGGGCTTCGCCATGGTCTTCGCAAAGAACTCGGTGACCGGCTCGCGGCCCTTCAGCTTGCGCAGGATCTCGTGGTCGCCGATGCAGACCTTCTCGCAGATGAAGTCGCGCGACTCCTTCACCACTTCCTTGTCCTTGAACAGCGCGTTCTCGAGCTTGTCGCTGTAGTCGTAGTTCGTGCCTTCGTAGATATGGCCGTCGAAGACGTAGACGAGGATCGGCTTGCCGTTGATCGGCGTCGTGCCGTTCCACGCGAAGTTGCCGTCGGAGCCGGGCGTGAAGGCGTCGGCGCCGCTGCCACTGCCGTCACCGCTGCCGGTGGACGATCGGCGCTTGCGCATTCCGCCGCCGCCACCGCGGATGCCGCCGCCGGTACCGACGCTGCCGGTGCCGCCGCTGGTGCCACCCACGTTGCCGCCCGATGCACCGGATCCGCCGGATCCGCAGTTCGGACCTCAGCCGAAGCCGAGCGTGTCAGGTGCGAGCGCGAGGCAGGCGCCGATCAGCAACACTCCGAGCTTCAGGCCATGGGTCCACTTCATGACGAAGGCTCCAATGAAGATCGAGAGGAGTTTGGAGGCGACGGGATCGTGGTGTCCGAGCGAGTGGCTCGATTTCTAGCGCCATGCCGCCGCGCGCGTGCGGCCGGGTTGTCACGACCGGCAGCGGCGAATGGGTCGGCACGGGCGGGACGTCGACAGGAGTGGTGCTGCAAGCGCACCGCGGCGGCGTTCGGCCGGCGTCAGCCGTCGGCTGGCGCTGACTCCCGGCGGGGCAGACCGGCGAAGCCGCCGGCGGCCTCCAGCCATTGCTCGATCCGCCGGTCGAGCGCGGCTTCGTCACCCGAGTTGTCGAGCACGACGTCGGCGACCGCGCGCTTGCGCGAAGGCGGCCACTGCGTGGCGTCGCGACGGAGCAATTCCGCCGCATCCCAGCCCCGCACCCGGCCGGCGCGAGTCAACCGCCCGGCGTCAGGTGTGTCGACGAACAGCAGCAGGTCGCACCGGCCGGCAAAAGGACTCGACTCGAGCAACAGGGGCACGTCCAGCACCACCGCCGACAGCGACCGGTCGGTCCGGGCGGTCGCGAGCGCCTGCTCGATCTGTGCGCGCACCCGCGGATGGATCAGCCCCTCGAGATGGCGACGATGTTCCGCGTCCCCGAAGACCAGGCGGGCGACGGCGCGACGATCGAGGTCGGGCGGATCGTGCGCGGAGCTCCCGGCCAGGGCGATGGCCCGGCCGTGCCGCTCGATCAGTGCGCGCCGGACCGCAGGGTCGGCGAACGCCTCGTGCGCGAGGGCGTCGGCGTCGATGACCCGCGCGCCACGGGCCGCGAGCAGGCGCGCGACCGTGCTCTTGCCGCCGGCGATGCCGCCCAGCAGGCCGAGCACGACCGGACGCGGCGTCGGTTCGCGTTCCATCGTTGCCCTCGCCGGTGCCACGGCCGCCGTCCGCTGTGCTGCGGCCCGCGGTGCCCGCGGGGCGTCATGCTTGACACCCCCGCGCGAGCGCCCTTTAATCCCGCCCTTTCGCATCGGCCGCCCGATCCTACGTTGCGGTAACGGTTTGCGTGCGATCGGCGGGCGTGGCGAGAGGCGGGCCCTCCTGCTGGGGGAAGTGCCGTGGTCGGCGAGGCTGCCGTGGCAGCGTTGCCGGTCGGCGGAACTCCTCCTAGAGGCAGCCCCGGTTCCGAGCGGCAGGTTCGCCTCCGCAGCCGGTACCGCGCCGTCGTCGCGAGCCGTTCTCGCGCGACGACGGCGGCCGAAGCGGACACTCTTCCTCACTGACAGACGCGCCGTTCCTGAACAGCTGGAGCTCCTGAATGAACCGCCAGATCCGCGGGGCCGCGACCGTGAGCGTCGTGTGGGTGATCGTCCTGCTCGCACTCCTGCTGTTCTCGGGCGGCGGCATCTACGTGTACGCGTCCGAACAGACGAGGAACGAGAACGCGGTGAAGGCCGCGCAGCTCGAGGCGGCGCAGAAGGAAGCGCGCTACCAGGCCGCCGCGCAGAAAGTGCGCGAGCTGTCGGAGCAGGTCGGCTTCCGCGATGACAGCGACAACCTCTCCGAATCGCGTCCCGCCGAGATCGCCGAGCGGCTGAAGAGCCTGCGCGAGAATCACTCGGCGTTCCTCGGTCCTGACGCCAGCACGACGTCGCGCATGATCGAGCGGCTCGACACGCGCGTCGGCGAGCTGAACCGCGAACTGGCCGAGGCCAAGCAGCAGGCGGCCGCCGCCGAGACCTCGCGCTCCGCGACCGACAAGAGCATGCGCGATCTGACGACGGCCAAGGACGCCGCTTACGCCGAACTGCAGAAGACGCTGCAGGTCGAACGCGATCGCAACAGCCAGCAGGAGGCGGCCGACAAGGCGCGCGCCGACGACCTGAATGGCCGCCTCAATGCGCACGAGGCGAAGGCGCGCGCCGAGAAGGAAGAGATCGAGGCGCAGGCTGCTGCGCTGCAGGAGGAAGTGAAGAAGCGCGACGGCCGCATCGCCGAGCTGGCGAAGCGGGTCGAGACCATCCGCCTGCCGGACGAGCCGGACGGGTCGGTCGTCGCGGTGAGCACCGCATCGACGTGCTACATCGACCTCGGCGCCAAGCAACTGCTGCGGCGCGGGACGCGGTTCAAGGTGTTCAGCTACGGCAAGAACGGCGCCATGCACGAGAAGGGCATGGTCGAGGTGACCTCGGTGCAGGATGCGATGGCCGAGTGCACCGTGGTCGATCTGAAGGACCGGTTCGACCCGATCTCCCGCGGCGACAAGATCGCGGCGCCGAACTACGACCCGGAGATGCCGCGCGAGTTCGTCCTGCTCGGCACTTTCCCGAGCGGCTACTCGCGCGCCATGGTGGCCGATCGGCTCCGTTCGCTCGGTGCGAAGGTGGCGGACAAGGTCGGTCCGGCGACCGACTTCCTGATCATGGGCGACAGTGGCGCAGCCGCTGGCGCCGAGGGCGACGCGAGCGAGGACGGCGGTGAAGAGGGTGGCGAGAGCGGTGGCGGCGAGGCTTCGGCCGACCTGCAGCTGGCGCAGCTCTTCCGCGTGCAGATCGTCCCGGTCCGCGAGATCCTCGAGTACCTCAAGTACGAGTGACCGCCCGTCCTGACGACGTCCGGATGACGTTCGGGGAGCACCTCGAAGAGCTCCGCGGACGGCTGATGAAGGGAGTCCTCGCGTTCGCGGTGGCATTTGCCGCCGCGTTCGCGTTTCAGGACCAGTTGCTCCGTTTCTTCCAGCGTCCCTACGAGGCGGCGCGCGCATCGGTCAACGCCGAGCTGCTCGGCCGCTGGAAGGAGCGCCCGCCCGCGGAGTGGGAGCAGGCGGTCTCGGCGTTGCTCGATCTCCTCACCGCGAAGGCGGTAGTGGCCGAGCCGGAACTGGTCCGCGTGCGCCAACTCGTCGAGCGGGAGACGCTGGAAGCGGCGCCGAAGCTCGGGCCGCTCCAGTCGATCGGCATGCTCGAGGGCTTCAACGCCTACATGCTGGTCTGCCTGATCGCGGCCGGAGTGGTCTCGGCGCCGATCCTGCTCTGGCAGCTCTGGCGCTTCGTCGCCGAGGGGCTGTACGACACCGAACAGCGGCTGGTGCTCAAGGTGCTGCCGGTCTCGCTGCTGCTCTTCTTCGTCGGCGTCAGCTTCGGCTACGGCGTGATGGCCGAGATGTCGGTCCGTTTCCTGATCGGCTACGGCGACATCGAGATGCTGCGGCCGCAGGTCTCGATCGGTTCCTACCTCGGGATCCTGCTGCTCCTGCTGGTCGTGATGGGACTCACGTTCCAGATCCCGCTGGTGATGACCGTACTGGCAGCGACCGGGCTGGTCGGTGCCGACTTCTATCGCGGCAAGCGCCGCCACTTCGTCCTGGTCATCGTGATCGTCGCCGCGATCATCACGCCGCCCGATTACGTGTCGCAGATGCTGGTCGCCGGGCCGATGTGGCTCCTGTTCGAGATCGGGGTCGGTCTGGCCGCGAGCGCCGGGAAGCGGCGCGCGGCGCGGGGAGCGGACGCGTGAGCGCGCCGGACGGCGGCGACCCGCGCGCGACCCGCGCGGCGCTGGTCGCCACCGGCGAGGAGCTGGTGCGCGGCGGCGTCAGCGACGGCAACAGCGCCTGGCTCGCGCGGCGATTGCGGTCGTTCGGCTTCGCGGTCTCCTCGATCCGCGTGGTCGGCGACGGCGAGGCGGCGATCGCGCGCGCCGTCGGCGAGGCGATCGCCGAAGCGGCCGTGGTGGTGGTGGGCGGCGGGCTTGGTCCGACCGAGGACGATCGCACGCGCCACGCGCTGGCGGTGGTCGCCGGAGTCGCGCTGACGGAGGATCCGGCGGCTGCGCAACAGGTCGCCGAGTGGTTCATCGCGCGGGCGCGGCAGCCGTCGGCGAGCAATCGGCGGCAGGCGCTGCTCCCGGCCGGCGCGGAACCGCTGCGCAACCCGCGCGGATCGGCGCCCGGGATCGCGCTGGCGGTCGGCGGGGCGACGCTGTTCGCGTTGCCGGGCGTTCCCGCCGAGCTTCGGGCGATGTTCGACGCGGAGGTCGCGCCGCGCCTGCGCGCGATCGGCGCCGCGGCGCCCTGGCATGAGCGGTGGTTGCAGGTGGTCGGCCTGCCCGAGTCGGTGGTGGGGGAGCGCGTCGCCGAGTGGATGGCGCGGACGGGTCCGCCGTACGTCTCGGACAACGTGCGCTACGGCGTCGTCACGTTGTGCGTCAGCGATCGCGACGATGCGGCGGGCCGGGAGCGCGCCGCTGCCTGCATCGCGGCGATGCGTGCCACGCTGGGCGACCACTGTTACGCCGAGGGCGAGGAGTCGCTCGCGGAGCACGTGATTCGGCGCCTGCGCGCGGCGTCCGCGACCGTCGCCCTGGCCGAATCATGCACCGGAGGACTGGTCGCTGCGGCGTTGACCGAAGTCGCCGGTGCTTCACACGCCCTGGTCGAGGCGGCCGTGACTTACTGCGACGCGGCGAAGAGCCGGGCGCTCGGCGTCCCGCCGGAGCTGCTGGCGACCGCCGGCGCGGTGAGTCCGGCGGTCGCATGCGCGATGGCGGAGGGCGTTCGAAGGGTGAGCGGGGCGAGCTTCGGCCTCGCCACCACCGGCATCGCCGGACCCGACGGCGGCACCGAGAAGACGCCGGTCGGGACGGTCCACCTGGCGGTGGCCGGGCCGGCCGGGACGCGCCAGGTCGTCCGGCGCTATCCCGGCGATCGCGCGATGGTGCGGCAGTTCGCCTTGCATGGCGCACTCGACCTGCTGCGGCGCGCACTGCCCTGAGCGGACTCGCTGGTGCGCGCGTTGTCGGCCACGCCGCGGCCTGCCATGATCTGCCCCCCGCAGCGGCGAATCCCCGATGGTGTAATCGGTAGCACACGGGACTTTGAATCCTTCAGTCCAGGTTCGAGTCCTGGTCGGGGAACCATTCAGCTCGCCCCGCGGGGGCGGACGGGCGCACGAATTGACCGCTCCCGGCGCCGCGGGTAAGAGCTTTCGCCCTTTTTCCCCGGAGTTCGACCATCCCGCCCCCCGAGACGCCGACCGGCCAGTTGCCGTCGAGCGCCGCCGCGTCCAGCGCGGCTGCCGGCGGCCCCGTGTCGCCGCTGGCGGTCGTCGTGCTGGCGGGCGGTCAGGGCAAGCGGCTCGGCAGCGACCTGCCGAAGGTGCTGGCCTCCCTCTGCGGGACGCCGGCGCTCGGGTACGTGCTCGAGGCGACGGCGCCGTTGGCCGCGGCACGGACGATCGTGGTCGCCTGCCATCGCAAGGAACTGGTCGCCGACTACCTGGCGCGGCGGTTCGTCGGCGTCGAGTGGATCGATCAGCGCGAACCGCGCGGGACGGGCCACGCGGTGTTGGCGACGGCCACCCCGCTGGCCGGCTTCACCGGCGACGTGCTGGTGCTGTTCGGCGACTCCCCGTTGGTGCGCAGCGAGACGCTGGCGGCTCTGGTGGCGCAGCATCGAGCGCATGGCGTCGCCTGCACGATGGCGCCGGCGCGACTCGACGATCCGACCGGCTACGGCCGCGTCCTCCGTTCCGCCGACGGCGCGCTCGACCGCATCGTCGAGGAGAAGGACGCCGACGCGGCCATCCGCGCGATCCGCGAAGTGCATTGCGGCATCGCGATCTTCCGCGCCGCGCCGCTGTTCGCCGCGCTGCGGCAGGTGACCACGGCGAACGTGCAGGGCGAGTACTACCTCACCGATGCCTACCGCCTGCTGCGCGAGGCCGGGCAGCGGATCGAACTCCGCCCGCTCGACGACGCCGAGGAGGCGGCCGGCTTCAACACGCCGCAGGACCTCCTCGACTGCCGGCAGCGGATGCGGCGGCGGATCCTCGCCCGGCACCAGGCGAACGGCGTCGAGATCGAGGACCCGGCCAGCGCGTTCATCGACCACGACGTGCGCATCGGGCCGCGGACGCGGATCCTGCCCTTCACCGTGATCCGCGCCGGCGTGACCATCGGCGCCGGCTGCGAGGTCGGGCCGTTCACCCAGTTGCGCGCCGGGACGGTGCTCGAGGATGGCGCCGAGGTCGGCAATTTCGTCGAGGTGAAGGCGAGCCGGCTCGGCCCCCACGTGAAGGCGAAGCACCTGACCTACCTCGGCGACGCGACCGTCGGGGCTGGCACCAACGTCGGCGCCGGGACGATCACGGCCAACTACGATGGCAAGGCCAAGCACCCGACGACGATCGGCGCGGGCGCGTTCATCGGCAGCGGCACGGTGCTGATCGCCCCGGTCGAGGTGGGGGACGGTGCGGTGACCGGCGCCGGTGCGATCGTGACGCGGAACACGAAGGTGCCGGCGGGGGCGACGGTGGTCGGCATGCCGGCGCGGCCGGTGCGGGCGAAGTCGGGGACTCCGCCGTCAGGCGGAGTGCAGGGAGGGGCGACGTGACGCGGGACAAGATCACGCTGCTGGCTGGGAATGCGCATCCGCAACTGGCGCGCGCCATCGCGGAGTCGATCGGCATCGACCTGTGCAAGGTGACCGTCGGGCGATTCCCCGACGGCGAGATCGACGTCAAGATCTACGACGACCTGCGCGGTTCGGACGTCTTCATCCTGCAGCCGACCAGTCCGCCGGTGAACGACCATCTGATCGAGCTCCTGCTGCTGCTCGACACCTGCCGCCGCGCGAGCGCGGGGCGGATGACCGCCGTGATCCCCTACTTCGGCTACGCGCGAAAGGATCGCAAGGACGAGGGGCGCGTACCGATCTCGGCCAAGCTCGTCGCCAACATGATCTCGACCGCCGGCGCGGATCGCGTGCTGACCATCGACCTCCACGCCGCGCAGATCCAGGGCTTCTTCGACCTGCCGGTCGACCACCTCTACGCCAAGCCGGTGCTGATCGACTACTTCAGGAGCCTCGATCCGAAGGATCCGGTGATCGTCGCCCCCGACATGGGCGGGCTCAAGCGGGCGCGCGCCTATGCCGAGTCTCTCGGCGCCCAGGTCGCGATCGTCGACAAGCGGCGGATCTCGGCCGACAAGGTCGACTGGGAGCACATCATCGGCGAGGTCAACGGCAAGGACGCGCTGATCATCGACGACATGATCGCCACCGGCGGCTCGATGGTGCAGGCGGTGCGCATCGTCAAGGAGCACGGGGCGCGGCGGGTCTACGTGGGCGCAACGCACGCGGTATTCTGCGGCGACGCGGTCCACAAGCTGGCCCACTGCGGTGCCGACGGGATCGTGATCACCGACACGGTGCCGGTGCACGAGCCGCTGCCCGAGCGCTTCCAGTACCGGTCGGTGGCGCCGCTGCTCGCGCGGGCGATCCTGGCCATCCACCAGAGCAACTCGGTGAGCGCTTTGTTCGACAAGGTCTGACCCGGAACGATCATCCAGCGGGACGCGGCGCCGCGCGAAGCGACGCCCACCGTCCGCAAGAAGTCCCGAGACTCGAAGCCGAGACTCGAAGCACGGAGCGATTCGATGCAGACGCATGAACTGAAGGCCGACCGTCGTGAAGGCGTCGGCAGCCGCAGCAGCCGCGGGCTGCGCAACGATGGCCGCATCCCGGCGGTGCTGTGCGGCAAGGGAACCGAGTCGCTCGCGCTGCACGTCAGCGCCAAGGACTTCGAGGACCTGCGCAAGAAGCGCGCCCGCATCGTCATGCTGCAGCTCGACGGCATGAGCAACGCGGCGGTCGTGCACGAGGTCGCCTGGGACACGATGTCGCAGGAACCCCTGCACGTCGATTTCCAGCGCATCAACATGAACGAGAAGATCGAGATCGAGGTCTCGATCAAGGTGCGTGGCCCGTCGAAGGGCGAGGCGGCCGGCGGCATCCTCCTGGTGCAGTCGGATGCGGTGAAGGTGCGCTGCCTGCCGCTCGAGACCCCGGAGTCGATCGAGGTCGACGTCCGCGCGCTCGACCTGCACGGCACGGTGCACATCCGCGACCTGAAGCTCCCGCCGGGAGTCGAGGCGGCGGAAGAGGCGAGCCACCTCGTCCTGTCGATCGTCGAGAAGGTCGAGACGGCGGCGCCGGTGGCGGTCGAGGCTGCAGCGACGACCGCGGAGCCCGAGGTGATCGCGAAGGCGCCGAAGAAGGACGAGGCGGGCGACGCCCCGGCGGCAGCGCCGGCCAAGGACGCGAAGAAGCCCGAGAAGAAGTGATTCCGGCGTCCGCCGCACGCGCCGGTCAGGCGGCGCGCGGCGGCGGCGCGGGCCACGACGCGAGCGCTG
>VGYY01000103.1 GCA_016872815.1 Planctomycetota bacterium | reverse complement strand
GGCGTCGACCGGCGGCGGCCGCGCCGCGGCAGGCGCTGCGCCGGACGCCACAGTGCCGCCCCGCTCGACGACGATCGCGGGTGCCGAGACGCTCAATCGGCCCAGCCACCACGACCCCACCAGACCGACGGCAATGGCTACCGCGGCGGCGACCTTTCGCGCCGCGCCGCTGCTGCCGCCAAGAGTCGGTCGGTCCGCTGCCATTCGTCGCCCCTGCAACCGCTGCAAGCCATTGTGGCGCGCTCGGTTGGTTGCGCCAAGACCCAGCCCGGATTCCGTCGCTGCGAAACGTCCGCCAGACACGACAGCGCGGCGAGCCCGCCGGCGTCACATGGCTTAGGGGGACATACCTCCGGCACGACCGCGCGCCGAGTGCGCGCTTGACAACCACGGTCGCGTTCTAGCAGCCTAGGCCCGACATCGCCGGAGCAGGGGCCGTCGCGGTTGCGGTCCCTGCACGCGGTCGCTGCGTGCGACCGGCATCCCCCACTTCCGCCGCGGAACCAGCGTGCGCATGGGCAAGCCCCTCGTCATCGTCGAGTCGCCGGCCAAGGCGAAGACCATCGCCAAGTTCCTCGGCCGCGATTGGATGGTCGAGGCGTCGGTCGGGCACGTCCGCGACCTGCCCTCGAGCGCCGCCGAGATCGCTCCGGCGATCAAGAAGGAGCCGTGGGCCCGGCTCGGTGTCGACATCGAATCCGGCTATGTCCCCCACTACGTCGTACCGGCCGACAAGAAGGGGCGGATCCGCGAGCTCAAGGCGCGCCTCAAGGAGGCGAGCACCCTCTACCTCGCGACCGACGAGGACCGGGAGGGCGAGGCGATCAGCTGGCACCTGCTCGAACTGCTGGCGCCCAAGGTGCCGGTGAAGCGGATGGTGTTCCACGAGATCACCAAGGCCGCGATCGCCGCCGCCCTCGACCACTGCCGCGAGGTCGACACGGCGCTGGTCGATGCCCAGGAAGCGCGCCGCATCCTCGACCGCCTCTATGGGTACGAGGTGAGCCCGATCCTCTGGCGCAAGATCGCGCCGCGCCTCTCCGCCGGGCGGGTGCAGAGCGTCGCCACGCGGCTGATCGTCGAGCGGGAGCGCGAGCGGATGGCGTTCCGCTCGGCCGGCTGGTGGGACGCCAGCGTCACCCTCGAGCGCGACGCCGTCGCTTTCCCCGCACAGGTGGTCGCGCTCGACGGCCGCACCCTCGCGCAGGGGCGCGATTTCGGCGCCGACGGCAAGTTGCTCCCTGGACGCACCGTCCTGCAACTCGACGCGGCGGCCGCCGGACGGCTCGCCGACGGGCTCAAGGGCTCGGCCCCGATCGCGCGCAAGATCGAGCCCAAGGATTACTCGTCTTCGCCGAAGGCGCCCTTCACCACCTCGACCCTGCAGCAGGAGGCGGGGCGAAAGCTCGGCATGAGCGCCAAGCGCGCGATGCAGGCCGCGCAGCGGCTCTACGAGAACGGCTTCATCACCTACATGCGCACCGACAGCGTCGCGCTGTCGACACAGGCGATCAACGCCGCCCGCGTGCTGGTCAACCACCGCTATGGCGGCGAGTACCTGCCGCGCACGCCGCGCCTGTTCGAGGGCAAGTCGCGCAACGCGCAGGAGGCGCACGAGGCGATCCGGCCGGCCGGCGAGTCGTTCCGCGATCCCGACGAGGTGGCGCGCGAGGTGAACGAGGACGAGGCGCGCCTCTACGACCTGGTCTGGAAGCGGACCGTGGCGTCGCAGATGGTCGATGCGCGGCTGCGCAGCGTCGCTGCGACCTTCACCGCAGCGCTCACCGGCGGCGGCACCGCCGAGCTGGTCGCACGCGGCCGGACCATCCTGTTCGACGGCTACCTGCGCGCGTACGTGGAAGGGCGCGACGAGCACGACGCCCAGACCGGCGATCCCGACGATGCGGTGCTCCCGCCGATGAACGTCGGCGACGAGTCGCGGGTGATCGGCGCGCAACCGGCGATGCATGCGACCAAGCCGCCGGCGCGCTTCACCGAGGCAGGCCTGGTGCAGCGTCTCGAGGAACTCGGCGTCGGCCGGCCCTCGACCTACGCCAGCATCATCGGGACGATCGTCGATCGCGAATACGTCGTGAAGCGCGGCGCCGCGCTGGTGCCGACGCCGATCGCGTTCGCGGTGGTCAACGTCATGCTGGCGCTCGATCCGACGCTGGTCGACTACGGCTTCACGGCCGAGATGGAGAACGAGCTCGACGCCATCGCCCGCGGCGAGGTGAAACGGAACGACTTCCTCGAGCGCTTCTACAAGGGCGGCAAGCCGGGCCTGAAGGCGCTGGTCACGAATCGCGCCAATGCGATCGACCCGCGTGCCTGCGGCACCATCCCGCTCGGCATGCATGACGGCCAGCAGATCGCGCTGCGCGTCGGCCGGTTCGGCCCCTACCTCGAGCACGGCGAACGGCGGGCACCGGTTCCGGACGGGTTGGCGCCCGACGAACTGTCGGTCGAGAAGGCGCTCGAGCTGCTGGCGACCGCGAGCCAGGCGGAGCAGCCGATCGGCCAGTCCGCCGATGGCCAGCCGGTCTACCTGCGCACCGGCCGCTTCGGACCGTACGTGCAGCTCGGCGACGATCCCGGCGAGGAGGGACCGAAGCCGCGGCGCGCCTCGCTGCTCAAGTCGATGGATCCGCGCCGGGTGACCCTCGCCGATGCGCTGAAGGTGCTGTCGCTGCCGCGCCAGGTCGGCAGCGACGTCGACGGCCATCCGATCACCGCGGCCCTCGGCCGCTTCGGCCCGTACCTTGCCAAGGCCATCCCCGGCGCCGAGAAGCCCGACTACCGCAACCTGAAGGACGAGGAGCAGCTCTTCGCCATCACCGAGGCGGAGGCGCGCGCCATCTATGCCCAGCCGAAGGGGATGCGGCGCGGCCGCGGCGGCGGCGCGATGGCGGCGCCGCTGCGTGAACTCGGCAAGGACCCGGAGAGCGGCGAGCCGATCGTCATTCGCGAGGGGCGCTACGGCCCGTACTGCAGCGACGGCACGACGCACGCGTCGCTGCCGAAGGGCGGCACGATCGAGGCGTTCACCTTCGCCGAGGCGGTGTCGATGCTGGCGGAGAAGCGCGCGGCCGGACCGCGCCCGAAGCGGCGTGGCGCGAAGTCCGGCGGCAGCGCCAGGCGACGCAAGGCACCGGCGCGGCGCTGAGGCGCGGCGGCGGGATCAGCGGCCGACGATGTCGAGTTGCAGGCCGTTGGTGAGCGAGATTCCCTTCGGGGCGCCGGCGTCGACCAGCAGCACCTGAGCGAAGACGGCGAGGTCCACCTCTTCGGTCACGTCGACGCCGTCGAGGGGGAGCGTGCCGGCGCCAGGAGTACCGAACGGCCCGCCGAGCAGCACCGGCACCGTGGCGATCAGCAGGCCGAAGTCGACCAGTCCCGTGCCCTGGAACAAGGGGAACGACGCTGCCTCGCCGGCGACGATGAGCAGTCCGGGCGCGAAGCCGATGCCATCCGTGATCGCGACCGAGTACCCCGCATCGCCATTGCCGCGGCCGCCGGTTCCGGCAAGCCTCGGCACGTAGCCGCCGGAGCCCGCCAGTCCGCTGCCGTACTCGGTGAACCTGACTTCCGGCGTGGCGTGGGCGAACACGTCGCGGACGCCGCCAGCGTCACCGGAGGTCAGGGTCGTCGCCGTGCTCTCGAAAATGGCGACGTAGCCGTCGTTGCAGATCTGCGGGTTGTTGCAGGCCGCGTCCGCCTCGGTGCCGTCGACCGCGATGCTGATCCGGTAGATCAGGCCGCGGTCGCGCTCGACCACGAAGACGTCGGCCACGCCGTTGGCGTCACCGGGCACCAGGGCCGTCGCTTCGCTCGCGAAGCAGATCAGGTTGCCGTCGGTGGAGACCGACGCCTCGACACTGTCGAGGTCGACTTCGTTGCCGGCGTCATCGACGCTGATGCGCACCGTCGTGGCGGTGGCCCGATCATGCAGGAAGACGTCGCTGTCGCGGTTGGTGTCGCCGGCGACGAGGTTGTCCGCGACGCTGTCGAAGACAACCACGCTGCCGTCGCCGGAGATCTCGGGGTCGCCCGAGTTGTCGTTGCCGCCATGGCCCGCGTTGGCGACGCTGACGCGAGTGGTCGTGCTGCTGGCGCGGTCGTGGACGAAGCAGTCCGAGCGATTGTTGCCGTCGCCGGAGACGAGGTTGGCCGCGGCGCTGGCGAAGCTGACCAGCAGGCCGTCGTGGGTCAGGGTGGCGCGCAGCGACTTGCCGTTGCCTTCGACGCCGGCCGAGCTCACCGAAACTCGCGTGGTCGTCGCGGCGGCGACTTCGCGGACGAAGATGTCCTGGAACGTGTTCTTGTCGTTGAACACCAGGTTCCTCGCCAAGCTGGCGAAAGCGACCGTGTCACCGTCCCAGTCGACCCACGGGCCGCTGCTGTCGCCGTCACCCTGCGCACCGGCGGTCGAGACGCTGACCAGCACGGTGGTGCCCGCCATCAGATCGCGCAGGAAGACGTCCTGCTTGCCGTTCACGTCGCCGACGACCAGGTCGCTCGCCGAGCTGACGAACGCACAGAAGAGGCCGTCACCGGAAAGAGCGGGTGCGCTGCTGGCGCCGTTGCCCGGAAGACCGGACAGGTTCGCGCTCACCAGTGTCAGTTCACCGGTCGCGCGATTGCGGACGAACACGTCGCTGGTACCGTTCCCGTCGACCGGGAGCAGGTCGCTCGCAAGGCTGGAGAAGGCGACGAGCTCCCCATTCCCGGAGAGCGAGCGGCTGGTGCTGGCGCCGTTCGCTTCGCCGCCATCGCTGGCGCGCGAGACTGAAGCGACCCCTTGGCCAGCGGCGGACGCGCCGACCGCGAGGTGGGCGAGGAGGACGGCAGTGGCAACGGATCGCGGTTGGCAGGGGTGGGCAGGAATCGCAGTCACCTCCGGTGAAGTCGCGCGACGGACCGCTGGCGACGTGGTCAAACTCTATAGCCTACGCTTGGGAACCGCTGATCTCTAAAACAAACTTCGGTTCCAGGCGCCGCTCATCCGTCGGAAACGTCGGGGTAATCCACTGCCGCGCGCCCTCCGCCGCCGGCGTGTTACGAAGAGACCCGCCATGGTCCGACGCACCACCCGGCCGCGCTGCGCCTGCTGCGGCCTGATCGATGCGCGCTGTCTCTGCCGCGAGCTGCCGCGCTGTCGGTTGCCGTGGCGGTTGCTCATCGTGCAGCACGGCAAGGAGGCCGGGAAGCCGACCAACACCGCGCGCCTGCTCGCCGCCACGGTCGACGGCGCGCGGTTGACGCCGTTCGCGACTCGCGACCAACCATGGGATTCCGCGCGGCTCGCCGCCGGCGACGCTCCTCGCTTCCTGCTCCACCCATTGGCGACGGCGGTCGTCCTTGACCGCGCGACAGTGGCCGCGCTGGCAGCGCGTGGCGGCACCCTGGTCATGGTCGATGGCAGCTGGCGCCAGGCCGGTCGGATGATCCGACGCGGCGGTCTCGACGCGCTGCCGAGCTACCGGCTGCCGGTCGGACCGCCGTCGCGCTGGACGGTGCGACGCGCACCCGGAGAGGGGCTCGTCTCCACCTTCGAGGCGGTGGTTCGCCTCGCCGCATTGCTCGACGATCCGCGGCCCCACGCCGTCCTCGAGGCGACGTTCCAGCGGTTGCTGGCAGCGCAGACCGCGGTGTCGCTTCCGCTCGCTTGACTTCGTCCGCGGCGCGGCCTAGTCCCTGACCCTTCGTCGTACCTTCACCACCCCTCGGAGCCGTGATCCTCCATGTCCGTCCTCTCGCTCGTCCGCACCGCCCTCGTCACCGCCGCGTTGGCGGTGCCGGCCTTCGGTCAGGTCCAGGCGTTCGGCGGCGATGCGCCGCGCGCCGCCGCGACGCGCATGCTCTTCGGCCCGAACTTCACGCCCCAGGGGATGCTCTGCATCCAGTACGGTGCGCCGGGGTGGAAGGCCGAGTACGACGCGCAGTTCGACCAGATCAAGGGCCAGAACCTGCGTCTCGGCAAGGACTTCTGGACCACCTTTAACACCTCGTGCGCGCTGACGATCGGTGGCGTCGAAGTCGCAGCCGGCGCCTACTACCTCGGGCTGAAGTGCGACGCCGAGGGCAAGTTCAGCCTGCTGCTGCTCGACGCGAAGACCGCCGACGCGGGCAAGCAGGCGCCGTGGACCGGCGCGACCTGGACGCCGGCCTACACCTGCCCGCTGACCAAGACGGCCACCGAGACCGAGGCGGCCGTGATGAAGATGAGCCTTGCGGGCAACGGCCAGGTCGCCCACGAGATGACGTTCACCCTGAACTGGGGCAAGCACCAGCTCGCCGCGCCGATCGTGGCCAAGATCGCCGCGACCTGAGCGCGGCGGACCCGTTCCTCGGCATGAACTTCGGCGGGCGGGTCGCTGCCTGCTCGGCGGATCGCGTTTCCACCCCCCTCAAGGACAGGAGGTTTCGATGATTTCCTCGTGGTTGCGCCGGCTGGCGACCGTGGTCGGCGCCGTGGCGCTGCTCTCGGCTCCGGCGATGGCGCAGAAGATGGGCAGCACCAACCGGAACGCGCCGGCCATCCGGCAGACGTACACGGTCGGCAATCAGTCGATCGAGCTCGGCTACACCGCCATCACCTGGGCCACCGGGCAGTGGGCGGCGGCGCTGAAGGACGAGGCGAGCCGCGGCGAGTGGCGCGCGCGGATCAACGATTCGGCGCCGAAGTCGCCGCTCGGCTCGCTCAAGTTGACCACGGCGCTGAACATCGGCGGCGTCAAGGTCGACCCGGGCGCCTGGAAGGTCGGGTTCACATTGAATGACGAATTCGCCTGGCAGATCACCCTGATCGGCGAGGGCGGCGCCACGCTGCAGGTGCCGCTGGCGCTGAAGGAGGTCGATGAGTCCCAGAAGCGGCTCATGCTGGCGCTGGCGGCGGGAGACGAGGACGGGACGGCGAAGATCGTCGTCGCCTTCGGCAACTCGCGCTGCAATCTCGTGCTGGCGCCGGCGAAGTAACCGCCGGTCGACCGCGGCGAAGATCGGGTCCTCCACGCCGACCCCGGTGACGGGAACGTCGCCGGGGTCGGCTCGTGTCCGGGCGGAATGCGGCCGGAGACAGCGCCGCCGCGTTCACCCGGTGCTGACCGGATGCGATAGGCTCTGCGGCGCCGTTCCGGCTGCCGCGTCCGCGCGGTGGCCGCCACCCGAGGAGCGTCCCGTGACCCGATCGCGCCCCCTGGCCGGCGACCGTCCGTTCCGAGGCTTCGGCGCGCACACCCTGCTGGCCGCGCTGGCCGGCGTCGCTGTCGGCGCGCCGCTCGCGCCACCGGCCGGCGCCCAGGCGGCACCCGTGCGCCACCATCTGGCGGAGCTCGATCTGTCGCACCCGGCGACGCGCCTTGCGGCCGAGTCGCTTGGCTTGGCGCTCGACTGCGGCGCGCGCGTGCGCGGCGGGCTCGCCGAGGTGGTGGTCACCGAACGCGACGTCGACCAGTTGCGTCGGCTCGGCGCGGCCTTCACCGTACGGCAGCGCGATCTCGCCGAGTTCTACGCCGAGCGGCTGCGTCAGGGCGGCGGCGGCAAGTCGGGCGGCTCGCGCGGCAGCGGCATCGACTGGGATGGCGGCGCGATGGGCGGCTACTTCACGCTAGCCGAGATGGAGACGCTGCTCGACCAGATCACCGCGCTCAACCCGGCGATCGCGTCGGCGAAGTACTCGCTCGGACAGAGCGTCGAGGGACGCGAGATCTGGGCGGTCAAGGTCAGCGACAACGTCGCCGTCGACGAAGCGGAGCCGGAAGCGCGCTTCGACTCGCTCCACCATGCGCGCGAACCGGTGTCGCTGCACATGGGGCTCTATTTCCTCGATTGGCTGGTGAGCGGCTACGGCAGCGATCCGCTGGCCACCCACCTGGTCAACGAGCGCGAGATCTGGATCGTGCCGTGCGTCAATCCGGACGGCTACGAATGGAACCGCTCGACCCACCCGGGCGGCGGCGGGCTGTGGCGCAAGAACCGGCGCGACAACGGCGACGGCACCTTCGGCGTCGACCTGAATCGCAACTACTCCTACCAGTGGGGCTATGACAACTCGGGCTCGAGCGGCAAGACGAGCAGCGAGACCTATCGCGGACCGTCGCCGGCGTCGGAGCCCGAGACGCAGGCGATGGAGGCGTTCATCTCCTCGCGCGACTTCCGGACCGCGATCTCGGCGCACACCTATTCCGACCTCTGGCTCTTCCCATGGGGCTACCAGTGCGTCGACCCGCCGAACCGCCACGAGTTCGACGGCATCGCGCGGGCCTACGTGAAGGAGAACGGCTACCGCGAGGGCACCATCTGCCAGGAGCTCTACTCGGCCAACGGCGACACGGTCGACTACGACCTCGGCGTGCACGGCATCTGGTCGGGGACGTGCGAGATCGGCGGCTCGGGCGACGGCTTCTGGCCGCCGGTCGACCGGATCGTGCCGCTGCTCGACGAGAACCTCGCCGGATGGGCCCGGATCGCGCTGTATGCGGGCGCCGGGCTCGAGAGCGACGACTGGAACTGGCAGCCGGCGCTGACCGACGGCGACGAGTGGCTCGAGCCCGGCGAGGAGTACCAGCTGGCGGTGACGCTGGACAACGTCGGCACGCTGGCGACCGTCGGCAGCGCGACGCTGTCGCTCCAGAGCAGCCATCCCGACCTGCAGGTGGTGGCCGGTTTCCACGACTTCGGCGCGATCGCCGCATTCGGACAGGTCGACAACCTCGCGGCGCCGCTCCTGCTGCGCGTCGCCGCGACGGCGGCGGCCGGCACCGAGGTCACCGTCACCGCCGACCTCGCGTACGACGGCTACGTCGAGACGCGGGAGTTCGCGTTCGTGCTCGGGGAGGCGGTCGTCTTCGACCAGGACGACGTCGAGGGCGACCTCGGCTGGCGCACCGGCCTGCCGGGTGATACCGCAACGACCGGTCGGTTCGAGATCGCCGATCCGCAACAGACGACCTCCGGCGGACAGACGGCGCAACCGGCCGACGACCACAGCGCCGTCGGCACGCTATGCGCGGTGACCGACGGACGAGCTGGCAGCGGCGCCGGCAGTTACGACGTCGATGGCGGCCGCACAGCGGTCGAGAGTCCCGAATTCGACCTCACCGACGTGCGGGTGCCGCGGGTGAGCTACTGGCGCTGGGTGACCGACCTCACCACCGGCGACGACGATTTCGTGGTCGAGCTGACCGGCGACGGCGGACTGACCTGGCAGGAGGTCGAGCGCGTGCGCGGCAACGACAACCAGTGGCGGCGCGTGGAGTTCGATCCGGCGCAGTTCGTCGCGCCGAGCGACCGGATGCGGCTGCGCTTCACCGCGGCAGACGATCCGAACAACTCGCTGTGCGAGGCGCTGATCGACGACCTCGAGTTCCGCGCGTTCCCGAGCGGGCGCCTCGAGCTGTGGCGCTACGGCAGCGCGATCCAGGGCGGCCAGGTGCGGCTCCACGTGCAGGGCGTTGCCAACCTGCCCTTCACGCTCTACGCCGCCCAGGGCGGCGCGGCGATCCCGCTGAAGAAGTTCGGGCTGCTCGAACTCGATCCGGCGTCGCTGGTGGCGCTGCTCACCGCCTCGAGCGGCCCGACCGGGCGCTACACGCTCTACGGCGACATACCGGTCGACCCGACCCTCATCGGCGTCGAAGTGCACGTGCAGGCTCTGGCGCTCGACCCGGCCGGCGCCTACCTGACCAACGCCTTCGATCTGGCGATCGAGTGACCCGGCGCGGGCGGAACCGCGTCCCGGCCGCACTCGGGTGGTGGCCGCCGGACGGACGGTCCGTCAGACGGAGGCGAGGAACTCGCGGAACGCCCGGCGCAGGTCGAACGTGCTGGCGAAGCCGAGCTCCTTCCACGGCTCGGCGACCTTGTTGCCGGAATAGACACGTTTCAGCCAATCGATGTAGGTGGCGAGTCCCTTCTCGCCGGTCCGGTGGATGACGAAGAAGGTGAACGCCGTGGCCTGGGCGTAGAAGAGCCCGCGCTGGGTCATCGGCACCTCGGTCAACGTGTGCTTCAGCTTGAAGGTCCCCATCGAGCCGTCCGCCAGCTCGGAGTGGAAGCGCGCGGAATCGAGCCCGAGGAAGAACTGCATGTCGAGCAGCAGCTCGGGGTTGACCTGCGCCACCGCCGCCGTCTTGTCGATCGGCTCCACCGTCACGTCGTCGAACGCCGCGCCGACCCGCCCGATCTCGAGGGCCTGGCTGGCGACGAACTCGGCGAACCCCTCCACCATCCAGTAGCTGCCGGCGTCGGGCCCGCGCGTCGCGCGCAGCCAGCGCACGTCGGTGTAGTGGTGGGTCAGCTCGTGGGCGAAGACCTCCTCGAGCGAGTGCTGGACCGGGTCGCTCTTCCGGTCGCCCATCTCGGAATAGAAACGGCTGATCGAGTCGTTGGGCGAGTAGCAGCCGCCCGACCAGACCGGCGGCGTGATCGAGTCGGCCAGGTATTCGGCGCGCGTCTTGTAGAGCCGCACCTCGAGCAGCGTCTTCGGCGACTGCCCGGCCGGGCTCGGTCCGAGCAGCGTCTGCAGCGCCCGGATGGTCGCTTCGCCGCGCATCAGCAAGGGCCCCACCACCCGCGGATCGAGCTCGCGCGAGATCAGCCGGATGTTGCGCGTCTCGAGGACGATCGCGTCCTGCTGGAACTTCGTCACCGACAGCCGCCGCGCCAGCGAATCCTCGATCACCGCGTAGCGACCGCCCGACGGGAGCAGCGCATCGGCCCAGCGCAGCCAGTCGTCGATGGTCGCGACGAGATCGGCCTTCTGCGGGAAGTCGGCGGCGATCCAGTCCTCGACGATCTCGCGGTCGGCATTCTCCGGATCGAGCTCGATCGCCCGCGCCACCAGCACGCTGGCGGCGACGAACGACTTCTGTGCGGCGCACCAGCGCGCGCCGGCGCGGAACGCCTTGACGCTGGTCTCGCGCACGTCGGCCTCGGCCTCGGCGCACGCCTTCTTCGCCGCCGCCGCCGCGCCGCCCTTCGCCGCGTCCTTTCCCGCCAGCGCCGCCGCCAGCGCATCGGCCCGCTCCACGTCCAGGCCGAACCGCCGCGCCTCCTCCAGCAACCGGCGCCCTGCCTCGAACAGCTTGGCATCGCGCAGCTTCTCGATCACCGGCAGCAGCGCCGCGGCATGCCGTGGCGCCAGCACGTCGCGGAACGCGCGATAGAACGGCATCTCCTCCCCGAGGCGGCGCACCGACTTGCCGTCATCGACCGCCGCGACCCATTCTGCTGCGTACTCCTGCGCCCCGCCGGCGCCCTCGAGCCGCCAGCGCCCGTCCGGGAGCTCGCTCGGTCGTCCGGCGACGAAGATGCCGTCGCTGCGGATCAGCCCCGGCTCCTTGCCGGGCACCGCCGTGGGCGTCGCCGACGGAATGCGCGGCCGCGCACCGCCCGCCGCCGTGGCGTCCGCCGCGCGCGCCAGCCCGACCAGCGCCCCGCCGCGCGTGCGCACCACCGCCAGCTCCGCGCCGACCGGCACCAGCGCACCCTCCGGTTCGAGTTCCGGCAGGCACCAGAGCACCTTCTTGCGCGCCGGCTCGAGCGCCCAGTTGCCGACGAACAGCACGTCGCGCGCGAACGACGGCGCGCCGACCCGCGCCCCCTTCGGGAAGTCGCTCCGCTCGACCAGCAGCCGCAGCGTGTCGGTGGACGCGTCGTACTCGACCAGTTGATCGCGCAGGTCGAATCCGTAGAGCTTGCTGCCGTTCACGGCCGGCGGATCGCGCCAGGCCAGCGCCTTCATCCCGTCCTTGCGCAGCAGGCCGCCCGGCTGACCTCCGCCGAACCAGACGCACCACTCGGGCCCGGTCCGGCCCTGCACGCCGACCAGCACCGCCTCCGCCGCCGCGTCGGCACCGAGCCCGCTCGCGCTTCCCGCCACCTCGGCGCTGCCCGCCTTCGCGCTGACCCCGCTGCCGGAGAGCGCGTGGCGCAGCAGCTGCAGCGAGCCCCCCTTCGGGTCCGCCGCCAGCACCGCGAGCGCGGCGCCCCCCGCTGCCAGCGCCGGTCGCCCGAGCCCCTTGGCCGCCAGCGGGGACGCCTTGCCGCTGGTCGCGTCGAGGAGGAGCACGCCGCCGCCGGGCTTGGCCGCCACCAGCGTGCCGCCGCCGTGGCTGGCGACCGATGCGAACGGTCCGGCCACGCTCTTCTGCGCCTCGAACTTCTCGCCGGCGAGCCGGAAGACGTGCAGCGCCTTCTCTTCCTGCAGCAGCACCAGACCGTCGGCCGCGAGCAACGCCATCGGCTCGATCGAGCCGTCGAGCGCCAGGCGCGCCAGCTCCTTGCCGGTCGCGGCGTCGACCGCCACGAGGTGCGCCGCGCCCTCCTGCCGGATCGCGGCGATCACCCGATCCTGCAGCACGACCGGGCCCGCCAGCACCTGCTCGGCGGCGATCCGCCACGCCTCGCGCGGCGGGGTCGCCAGCGGGGCGACGTCGGCGCACGAACCCGCGGCGGCGCTGGCCCACGGCTGGTTCCATTCCCGGACGGCCCCCTGCGCGGCGAGCGGCGGCGGAGCCAGCGGCAGCGCCACCCCGAACCCGACAGCGGCGAGCAGCGAAACGATCGGCAGATTCATCGTTCACCTCGACATCGGCACGGAAGGCGCCGCAGCCGGCCCCAGCATGGGGCCGCCCGGCACCAAGCTCAACGTCCGCCGCGACCGTGATCGGACAGCCAGCGGCGAATCGCCTCGAACTGCGCCGGAAGGTCGCCACCGTACAGGTCGGTGAAGGGCGACTTGCCGTCGTCGCCGGCGTAGTTCGGCATCTTGGACGACGGTTCGACCCGCATCGGATTCGCCATCCAGCGCCGGAAGTAGTCGGGCCGGATCCGCTCGTGGGCGCGGTCGAGGTTGGGCGTGCCGAACTCGAAGCGCGAGCGCGCCTTCTCGGACCCGATGTCGTGGCAGGCGACGCAGGAGAAGCCCTGCACCGGATCGAACAGCAGCCGCTGCGCCGCGGCGGTCTGCGCCGCGTCAGCCGGCGCCGGCTCCGGCCCGCTCGGCGCGACGCCGTCG
>VGYY01000102.1 GCA_016872815.1 Planctomycetota bacterium | reverse complement strand
GTCCGCGACGGCGCCGTCCATCCGGTGCGCCGCCGCGAGGTACTCGGCGAGGATCGACTGTTCGGCCGCGGTCGGCGGCTCGGGCCGCGTGCCGAGCTGGTTGGCGAAACCCTTCGCCTGCGCGACCAGTGCCACCGCCGCCGCCCGCTCCCGCAGCCCGAGCCGTTCGCACCAGGCCGCGAAGCGGGCGCGGTCGGGCAGCGCCGCGCCGCCGGGCTCCCGCTCCGGTCGGAACTCGGCCGCAGGGGCGATCCAGCCGGCGGCGACGATCGCCTGCAGCAACTCGTCGGCGATCAGCCAGTGGCCGTGGAGCAGCGGGTGACAGTAGTCGTAGAAGAGATCGAAGCCGGCGACGCCCCGCGCCGCAGCGTCGCGAAAGCGCGCGGCGACGTCGACGGTGCGCGCGCCTCCGGCGACGGCGCACTCGCGCAATCGGGCCACTAGGTCGGGCGCGGCGCGCTCCGGCAGGCCGTCGAGTTCCTGCGCGCGCGCGAACGCCGCCTCCGCTGCCGGACGATCGCCGAGCGCGAGGCAGATCCGGCCGCGCCGGAAGTGGAGCAGCGCCGCATCGCCGGCCGCCACCAGCGCGCCGTCGACCGCGGCCAGCGCCGCCACCGCTGCCGCGCGCGCCGCCGGATCGGCGGTGGCGGCGGCGAGGTCGGGCAGCGGCCCGTCGTCCCACTCGCGGGCGACGGCGGCATGCGTCGCCAGTGCGGCGCCGAAGACCGAGACGCGCGGTCGATGGTCGAGCACGTTCGACGCCGGGAGGCAGACCACCACCGGCACGTCATGGGCACGCGCCGCCGCCAGCAGCGCGGCGACGCCGTCGGCGAACAGATCGAGCGCGAAACGGCGCTGCGCCGCCGTGAGCACCGGCTCCGCCACGCATGACGGCGGCGGCGTGAACTCCCGCTCGGGCACGCCGAGCAGGCGCAGCAGCAGTCGGCTGCGGGCGATCCGCGCCACCGCCGCCTCGCGCACGCCGAGCAGGTTCGGGACCTTGAGTTCGTTGTGGCCGACGTAGAGGACCAGCAGGTCGGGCGCGAACGCGAACAACTCGTCGGCCAGCGTCGGCCAGTCATGGCTGTCGTAGCCGTTGCGGCCGCAGTTCACCACCTCGACCGCGCGATCGAACCCGGCGGCGAGGCGCTCCTCGAGGAATCGCGCGAAGCTGGCGGTCGGTCCGTCCGGGATCAGCGTGGGGTCGTAGCCGGCGCCATAGGTGGTCGATTCGCCGAGGCAGAGGATGCGGAAGGTGCCGTCTTGCTTCGCGCGCGTCAGCGCGTGCCGGCCGAAGCCCGGTTCGCCGTGGCGGCGCGCGGCGGCGGGGACGATGGCGAAGAGCGGCGCGCCGGTCGCCGCATCGAGTCGCGGCGCGCCGGCGTCATCGAGCAGCGGTTGGAAGTGCGGCGGCCGGTCGTACGGCACCGGCAGCGGCCCGAGCAGCGGGTCCAGCCAGCCGGCGCCGTCGAGCCCCGCGATCGCCAGCAGTCCGCCGGCCACCGCGGCGACGAGCGCCGCTGCCGCCAGGAGCAGCCGTGGAGCCGCGCGCCCGCGTCGCATCGTGCCTCCGTGCGGTCAGTTGCTGGGCGTCACCCGCAGGAACTTCATCTGCAGCATGCCGAGGAGCGAGTTCACCACCATGTAGAGCGACTGCCCGGCGGCGTACTTGTAGAGCATGACGCCGAAGATGAACGGGAAGAGGTTCATCATCTTCTGCATCTGCGCCTGCTGCGGGTCGGCCGGCTTCGGCATCATCCGGTTCTGCACCAGCCACGCGATCACCATCAGGATCGGCAGCAGGTGCAGTTCGCCGACCAGCGGCAGCGTGAACGGCAGCGGAACGGTGTCGGGCGCCGACAGGTCGCTGATCCAGCCGATGAACGGCTGGTGCCGCAGCTCGGGCGCGCTCGACATGATCTGGAACAGGCCGTACCAGACCGGCATCTGCAGGAACAGGATGAGGCAGCCGAAGATGGGCGGCCGCACGCCGTGCTCGCGCATCAGCTGTTGCTGCTCCGCATGCATCTTCTGGGCGTTGTTCTTGTGCTTCTTCTTCAGCTCCTCGATCTGCGGCTGCAGGAGCTTCATCTTCTTCTGGAACTGCTCCATCGTCCGGCTCTGCAGCCGGTTCAGCGGGAAGAGCAGCGTCTTCACCGTCACCGTGAGCAGGATGATGGCGACGCCCCAGTTGCCGGTCAGGCGCTCCATCAACGCCATCCACCAGAGCAGCGCCCGGTTGATCCAGCGGAACGCCTCGCCGCCGTACTCGATGGCGTAGAGCACGCGGAACGGCTCGCCCGCGGCGCCGGGCATCGCCTCGCGGGCGCGCGGGCCGGCGAACGCGGTGAAGCGCAGCTCGTGCGGCGGCGCCGCCGCGGCCGGGAAGACCACCTTGAGCCACGGCTCGGCGCGGACGTTGGTGAACGCCTCGTCGCGCAGCTTCCGTTCCTCGTCGGCGGTGAGCGCGGCGCGGCCGTCGAGCTTCTTCAGCCGCTCCTGCTCGTAGCGGAACGGGTCGGCGATGCGGGTGCAGGCGACGCTGTCCACCAGCTCGATCGTCGCGGCATCGGGCGACAGCACGAACCCGAAGAAGTTGCTGCGCGCGCCGAAGAACGGCGCGAGGTCGTCGCGCCGGAAGCCGCGCGACTGCGGACCATCGTCGAGATCGTGGGCGGCGATCAGCTGGAGGTCGTCGGGGTCCTCGCTGGTGAGGGCGACGGCTGGCGGCTTGGCGAACGGCGAGTTGCGCTCGTCCCAGATGCCTCCCGCCGCGACCAGGCTGTACGACGCGGTCCCCTGCGCCGGTGCGCTGCCGGTGCCGGCGAAGCGGAGGACGACGTCGAAGAGGTAGCCGTCCGGCCGGAACCGGAACCGTTTCTCGAAGCGGTGGCCGGCGCCGTCCTCGAGCGAGAAGACCAGCTCCTCGCCGCCGCCGGTCGCGGGGACGCGCTCGTGGCGCCAGTTCACCTCGTCGACGGGCAGCGCCGTCGCACCGGTCGAGCGGCCGTTGTGGCGCAAGCGGAAGGTGGCCGCCGCCGGATCGTGCGGCGCGATCAGCGGCAGCCAGTTGGCCGGATCGGCGTGGCGCGCGGGATCGGCGGAGTCGGCCGTGGTGCGGTAGTAGTGCTTGAGCAGCAACTCGACCAGCACGGCACCGCGGTTCGAGAAGCGGGCGCGCAGGGTGTCGGTGTCGACGACGATCTGTTCGTCGAGGTCGATGCCGGTCGTGGCCGGCGGGACCGGCACCGCCTCGGGCGCCGGCGTCATGCCGCCATCGGGCACGTCGAGCGGCGACGTCCCGGTCACCGCGGCCGGGTCGACCGGCGGCGGCTGCAGCCCCTGGTTGCAGCTCCTGACCGAGAACCAGGTCGCGAGACAGATCAGGAAGACGACGAAGGCCGTCGCCGGCCGGCGATCACTCTGCTGCGGTTCCATTGCACCTGTTTCTGCGCTGGCTTCGCGAGGTTCGATCCGCGGCGGCGGCGCCGTGGCGCCGCCGGCCGGGGATGCCGCCGCTCACCGGCCCTCCTGCAGCCGCGCAGCGAGGAAGCGCGGGAGGACGCCGGTGTCGACGATCTTCTTCTGGGTGAGCTTCAGGTCGTACTCGACGCGGTGGAACCAAACGGTTTCGCCATCGAAGGTGGCGTAGGAGGCGCGCGGGTCGCCGTCGCGCGGTTGCCCCACCGAGCCGACGTTCACCAGCGCCTTCCCCTGCGTCCGACGGTAGCCGTCGGGGAAACGCGACGGCGTGAGGAACGCCGGCTGCTCGTGGTAGACGCCCGGCACGTGCGAGTGGCCGACGAAGCAGAAGTCGCTCTTCATCCGCTCGAACACCTCGCGCATCTTCGGCAAGTCCTGCGCGTCGCGCGGCAGCATGTACTCGCGCACCGGGTCGCGCGGCGAACCGTGCACCAGCAGCGCGTTCTCGATCTGGTGCGAGGTCGGCATGGCGCCGATCAGCGCCCACAGCTCGTAGTTCTCCTCCGGCGGCGCGCTCTTCAGGTTGAGCTGCTCGCGCGTCCACTCGAGCGCGATGCGCGCCCGCTCGTTGAAGTCCTCCGGGTGGTACATGCACGCCTCCTCGTGGTTGCCGAGGAGCGTCACTTCCCACTGCTTGACCCGCTTCAGGGTGTCGCGCGGCTGCGGACCGTAGCCGATCACGTCGCCGAGGCAGACGATCCGCTCCACCTTCCGCTTCTCGATGTCGGCGAGGACCGCGTCGAGCGCTTCGACGTTCGAGTGGATGTCGGAGATGATCGCGCGCAGCATGTCCGCGGGTCGTCCGGGGGCGTGGAAAGCGCGACACGGTAGCCGCTGGTCCGCCGCCACGCGACCGCCAGCGGCCGTCCGCACCGAGCGGCGGCGACCCGGCCGGGGGAGTCCGGCGCGCGCCCCGTCGGCATCACAACGGCAGCGACTCTTCCACCAGCAGCAGCGGGAAGTCGTCGCGGATCGGATAGCCGACGCGGCCGTCGGGCCGCAGCAGGAGTCCTTCCACCGGCTCGGTCACCCGTTCGCCGTTGCAGCGGCGCTGCTCGCCGCGGGCGATCTTCTGATTGACCGCCGCCACCAGCGCGGCGTCACCGAGTCGGAGCGGCTGATGCGTCTCCGGGCAGGCGAGCATTTCGAGGAAGTTCGGATCGAGCATCGGCTGTCCTCCTGCCGCAGAGTAACCGGATGGCAGGGCGCCGCGGCTGCGCGCCCGCCGCTGGACGCGCGCGACCGGTCGCGGTGACGGCGGTCACGCCAGCCAGCCCTGTTCGCGGAAGCTGCGGTAGCCCTCCGCCGCGATGATGACATGGTCGAGCAGGCGGATGCCGAGCAGCGTCCCCGCTTCGGCGATGCGCGTGGTGACGTGGTGATCTTCCGCGCTCGGCGTCGGATCGCCGCTCGGGTGGTTGTGCACGAGGATCAACGCCGCGGCCGCCAGCGCGATCGCCGGACGGAAGACCTCCCGCGGATGGATCACCGAGGACATCAGCGAACCGACCGACACGCAGCGCTCGCCGAGCAACCGCTGCCGCGCATCGACCAGGACGACATGGACCCGTTCCCGCCGCTCGTGGGCGAGGTCGCCGCGCAGCAGCGCATCGACCGCCGCGGCCGAGTCGAGCCGGGTCCCCGCCCGTCCCGGCGTCCGCGCCAGCCGGCGCGCCAGCTCGAGCGCCACCCGCAGCCTGTCCGCCCCGACCGGACCGATGCCCGGTTGCGCCTGCAACTCGTCGGCGGCGAGATCGAACAGGCCGACCAGCGCGCGACCCGGCCGCAGCAGCGCCCGCGCCACCTCGGCTGCGGTTGCACCGCGGGTCGCGCCGGCGAGCAGCACGCCGAGGAGTTCGGCGTCGGTCAACGCCTCCGCCCCGGCAAGCCGGAGCTTGTCGCGCAGCAGGAGCGGCGGGAGCGGTCGCACCGATGCGGCTGCAGTCGGCGCCGCGGTCTCGGGCGGAGCAGGTTCGGCGTTCATGGCGGCGGCAGGACGCGCCGCGACCACGGCGGTGACGGCCCGGCGGAGACGCGGCCGGTCAGCGCAGCAGCAGTGCGTTGCCCCATACGGCGCGATCGGCGACATCCTCGCCGCTGCCGAAGTCGACGAGCAGGGTGAGCCGGCGGGCGTCGCCGAGCTCGATGGCCGGCAACGCCACTGCCGGATCGCCCCCGCGCACGACCACGCTCTTCCATGCCTCGCGGCCGTCGAGCAGCACGCGGAACTCGACCGCACCGCGATCAGGCAGCGTGAGCACCTCGTCCGCGATGCCGACCTCGGCGGTGAACCAGCGCGCGGCGCCATCGAGCGCGAAGGTGAGCTCGCTGCGCGCATGGCAGCCGATCCCGCGACCGAAGCGCCGCCCCCCCACCAGCAGCGGCCGCCCGGTGACGCTGCGATCGCGGCGCCACCCGAACAGGAAGTCGTCGGCGCCGCCGAGCCACGGCAGCTCGCGCACGTCGGCCGGCGGCAGCGTCGACACCCAGGTCGCGCCACCGTGGGCGAACCGCAAGCCGCTCACCGCCGCGCGCGGCAGCCTGAACTCGCCCTCGGCCAGTTCGCTGCGCACCACCAGCGTGTCGGCATCGAGCCGGAGCAGGCCGGCCAGCAGCGTCCCGTCGGGAACGAGGTCGATCTCGACGGCGAGCCCCTTCACCGGCGGCGGCTCCACCTGTTCGGCCAGCAGCACGATCTCGACGTCTTCCCACTTGAAGTCGCCGACGCCAAGGGAGTACTCGAACGCGACGCCGTCCTTGCGCAGCGCGACCACGGTGCCGCGGGTCGAGTCGCCGCCGACCTCGACGCGGCGGTGCAGCGCATCCTCGTGCGCGGCCGGCGCGAACCGCGCGAGCTCGAGTTCCGCGTGCCGCGGTCCGGCCGCGACGGCGCGCACCGAGTCGAGCGGGAAGGCGGCCGTCACCGCGCCGGCGAACTCGAACTGCACCGCCTCCTCGTCGCCGCCGACGACCCGGCCGACCAGGCGGCTACCGTCGTGCAGATGGAGCGTCATCGCCGCGGGATCGCTGCGGGTGGCGCGCGGCGGCCACTCGATGGCGATCAACTGGTCGAGCGCGACCTTGCGGGCCGCCCCGTCGGCCGCGGTCACCAGCGCCGGTTGCTGCGGATCGGCGATGAGCACCTCGCGCACCGCCGCGCGTTGGCCGTCGCGTGCCTGCACGGTCGCGGTCTGCGCGGCCGCCGCCGTGACTGCCAGCAGCCCGACCAGCGTCGCGCCGACCGCGCGCGCGCCCCAATGTCTCACCCGCCCTTGCATCGCCTGCATGGCGGGATTGTAGAAGCGGTCGGTCGCGCCCTGCCGCTGCTGGCGACGCCAAATTGTCGGCCGTACCCCCCGGGGACGAGGGGGCGGCGTCAAACTGGCGCACCGGGATCGGCCGCGCCTCCTCTGGCGCGGATGCCCCGAGGGCACTCCGTTTGCCTTGCGCAGCCCGTCGCGCGGGGGCCGCAAGTGCGCTCTGCGCCGACGCCGGGGCGCCGGCCAGCCGACGCCTGCCGCGAACGGATCCGACGACGGGCCCGAGCAGCGACCGACGACCGACTCGAAGAACGAGGAGAGCAGCGGGAATGGCCAAGCAGATGGTGTTCGAGCAGGAGGCGCAGGAGCGACTCCTCGCTGGCGTGACCAAGCTGGCGCGCGCGGTGAAGACGACCCTCGGCCCGCGCGGCCGTTGCGCGGTCCTCGACAAGGGCTGGGGCGGCCCGTCGATCATCAACGACGGTGTCACCGTCGCCGAGGAGATCGAGCTCAAGGACCCGTACGAGAATCTCGGCGCGCAGCTGGTGAAGGAAGCGGCCGCGAAGACGAACGACCTCGCCGGCGACGGCACCACCACGGCGACGATCCTCGCCGAGGCGCTCTACAAGGAGGGGCTCAAGCTCCTCACCGCCGGCGTCAATCGCGCGGCGCTGGTGCGCGGCATGAAGCGCGCGATGGGCGACGTGACCGAGGCGCTCGCCGCGGCCAGCAAGAAGGTCAGCGGCAACAAGGAGATCGCGCAGGTCGGCGCCATCTCGGCCAACAACGACGCCGAGACCGGGAAGATGATCGCCGACGCGATGGACAAGGTCGGCAAGGACGGCGTCATCACGGTCGAGGAGGGCAAGACGCTCGAGACGACCGTCGACGTGGTCGAGGGCATGCAGTTCGACCGCGGCTACCTCTCGCCGCACTTCGTCACGCAGCCCGAGAAGATGACGGCGGTGCTGGAGAACGCCTACGTCCTCATCCACGAGGACAAGATCAGCTCGATCGTGAAGCTGGTCCCGCTGCTGGAGAAGGCGAGCAAGGCCGGCAAGCCGCTGCTGATCATCGCCGAGGAGATCGAGGGCGAAGCGCTGGCGACGCTGGTGGTGAACAAGCTGCGCGGGATCCTGCAGTGTTGCGCGGTGAAGGCGCCGGGTTACGGCGATCGCCGCAAGCAGTACCTCGACGACCTCGCCATCCTCACCGGCGGCACCGCGGTGATGAAGGATCTCGGGATCGAGCTCGACAAGCTCGAACTCAACCGCCTCGGCCGGGCGCGGAAGATCACCGTCGACGCCGAGAAGTGCACGCTGGTCGGCGGCGGCGGCAATGCCGCGGCGCTGTCCGGGCGGGTGAAGCAGATCCGCCGCGAGATCGAGGTCGCCACCTCGGACTACGACAAGGAGAAGCTCGAAGAGCGGCTCGCCAAGCTGGCGGGCGGTGTCGCCGTGATCCACGTCGGCGGCGCGACCGAGACCGAGGTCAAGGAGAAGAAGGCGCGCATCGACGACGCGTTGCATGCGACCCGCGCGGCAGTGGCCGAGGGCGTGGTGCCGGGCGGCGGCGTCGCGCTGCTGCGCGCGCGCAAGGCGATCGCGAAGAAGCCGCGCCCGAACGGTGACGAGAAGTTCGGCTACGACATCGTCGAGCGCGTGCTCGGCATCCCGTGCCGCACCATCGCCGACAACTCCGGCTTCGACGGCGCGCTGATCGCGAGCCAGGTCGAGGCGGCGAGCGGCGCCAACGGCTTCAACGCGCTGAGCGGCGAGATGTGCGACCTGGTCGACGCCGGCGTGGTCGACCCGACCAAGGTGGTGCGCACCGCGCTGCAGAACGCGGTCAGCGTGGCGACTCTGCTGCTCTCCTCCGATGCGCTCATCGCCGACGCGCCGAAGAAGGAGAAGGCGGGCGGCGGCCACGACGACCACGGCCACGGCGACATGGACGGCATGGACATGTGAGCCGCCGCCGGCGGGCGCTCCGCCCGCCGGAGGCGACCGCGAACGCGGCGAACGAGCGAATCCGAGGAACCGACGCGTGCCGCCACGAGGCGGCGCGCCCTGCGAGGGAGAGAAGCGAGCGATGGCGAAGTGGAAGCCCCTGGACGACCGGATCGTGGTCGAGGTGCTCGATGCCGAGGAGCGCACGGCCGGCGGCATCCTGCTGCCCGACAGCGCCAAGGAGAAGCCGCAGCGCGGCAAGGTCACCGCGGTCGGCCCGGGCCGGATGCTGAAGAGCGGCGCTCGCGCCGAGGTCGCCGTGAAGAAGGGCGACACCGTGCTGTTCGGCAAGTACGCCGGCACCGACGTCACCGTCGGCGGCCAGGAGTTCAAGATCCTGAAGGAGACCGAGGTGCTCGCCCGCGTCGAGGCCACGGCCTGAGCGACCGGGACGACTGAGCGCCGCGCGGAGGCGCGCGGGCGCGCAGGAGCGCCGCCTGCCGATCGCCTCCGCCACACCAATCAGAAGGGTCACGGCCGCGGATCGCGGCCGGCCGCCCCCAGCGCAAGGACGAACGAACTTCCATGGCCAAGCAGATCCTGTACGACGATGACGCGCGCCGGAAGATGCGCGATGGCGTGACCGCGCTGGCGCGCGCGGTCAAGGTCACCTTCGGCCCCGCCGGCCACACGGTGATCATGAAGAAGTCCTACGGCGGCCCGACCATCACCAAGGACGGCGTCTCCGTCGCCAAGGAGGTCGAGCTCGCGGACCCGTTCGAGAACATGGGCGCCAAGCTCGTGATCGAGGTGGCCAAGAAGACCGGCGACGCGGCCGGCGACGGCACCACCACGGCGACCATCCTCGCCGAGTCGATCTTCAGCGAGGGGCTGCGCTACCTCTCGACCGGCGTCAATCCGACCGTGCTGAAGCGCGGCATCGACAAGTCGGTCGAATGCGTGGTCGAGCAGCTGAGGGGCATGGCGAAGAAGGTGAAGGGCCGCGACGAGATCGAGCAGGTCGCGACCATCGCCGCCAACGGCGACACGCAGATCGGCGAGATCCTCGCGACGGCGATGGATCGCGTCGGCCAGGACGGCGTGATCACGGTCGAGGAGAGCAAGTCGACCGACACCTCGGTCGACCTGGTCGAGGGGCTGCGCTTCGACAAGGGCTACCTCTCGCCCTACTTCATCACCAACGTCCAGGCGATGACCTGCGAGATCGAGGATCCGCTGATCCTGCTGCACGAGGCGAAGATCTCGAACCTGCGCTCGCTGCTGCCGCTCCTCGAGCAGGTGGCACAGGCGGGCCGGCCGCTGGTGATCATCGCCGAGGACGTGGCGAGCGAGGCGCTGGCGGCGCTGGTGGTCAACCGGCTGCGCGGGACGCTGCAGTGCGTCGCGGTGAAGGCGCCGGGCTTCGGCGATCGCCGCAAGGCGATGCTGCAGGACATCGCGATCCTGACCGGCGGCACCTTCGTCAGCGAGGACCTCGGCCGGAAGCTCGAGTCGCTGCTCCTGTCCGATCTCGGCAGCTGCAAGCGGATCGCGATCGACAAGGACAACACGACCATCGTCGAGGGCGGCGGCAAGAAGGCGGCGATCAAGGAGCGGGTCGAGCAGATCCGCGCGCAGATCGGCCAGACCACCTCCGACTACGACCGCGAGAAGCTGCAGGAGCGGCTGGCCAAGCTGGCGGGCGGCGTCGCGGTGGTGAAGGTCGGCGCCCCCACCGAGGCGGCGATGAAGGAGCGCAAGGACCGCGTCGAGGACGCGCTCCACGCCACCAAGGCGGCGGTCGAGGAGGGCATCGTCCCGGGTGGCGGCGTCGCGCTGCTGCGCTGCCAGGCCGGTCTCGCCGACCTCAAGCTGAAGGGCGACGAGGCGTTCGGCCGCGACATCCTGATGAAGGCGCTCGAGTCGCCGGTGCGCCAGCTCGGCGCCAACTCGGGCCTCGAGGGGACCGTGGTCTGCGCCGAGGTCAAGTCGCGCAAGGGCGCGGTCGGCTTCAACGGCAAGACCTGCAGCTACGAGGACCTGGTGAAGGCCGGCGTCGTCGACCCGGTCAAGGTCGTGCGCCTCGCGCTGCAGAACGCGGCCTCGGTGTGCGGCCTGATGCTGACCACCGACACCCTGGTGACCGAGCTCAAGGAGAAGAAGACGGCGGTCGCGGGCTCGACCACCTGAGCTCCGACCGGAGCGCGGTCCAGCCGCCGCGTGCGGCCGGGCCGCGCGTGTGCCGGCGATGATCCAGCGAATCGGGCCCCGCGAGTGGCGCGCCTGCGCCGGCTCGCGGGGCTTCGCGCCAGACCGGGGGGCCCGGTCGGCTCGTGCGGAGCGCCTCGATGTCGACCCAACGCGACTACTACGAGATCCTCGGCGTCGCGCGCACCGCCACCGCCGACGAGATCAAGAAGGCGTTCCGCAAGCTCGCTCTGCAGTACCACCCCGATCGCAACAAGGACGACCCGAAGGCGGAGGAGAAGTTCAAGGAGTGCGCCGAGGGGTACGAGGTCCTGTCCGACCCGGACAAGCGCAAGATCTACGACCAGTACGGTCACGCCGGGGTGCGCCAGAGCGGTCAGGCCCGCGGCTTCGGGAGTTTCGAGGAGGTCTTCCAGGCCTTCGGCGACATCTTCGGGATGGGCGGCGGCGGTCGCGGCGGCGGCGGCTCGGTCTTCGACGAGTTCTTCGGCGGCTTCGGCGGCGGCGGCAAGGGCGCCGGCCCGCGCCGCCAGCGCGGCGCGACGCTCAAGTGCCAGCTCGACATCTCGCTCGAGGAGGCGGCGCGCGGCACTGAACGCACCATCGACGTGGCGCGCAACGAGAGCTGCGGCGATTGCGGCGGCGCCGGCGCGGCGCCCGGGAGTTCGGCCACCGTCTGCCCGGCCTGCCGCGGCAAGGGCGTGGTCCATCAGTCGCAGGGCTTCTTCAGCATCCGCACCACCTGCGGTCGCTGCCAGGGCGAGGGCGAGACGCTCGAGCATCCGTGCCGCAAGTGCCGCGGCACCGGCACCGAGAAGGCGCGGCGCGAGCTCAAGGTGAAGCTGCCGGCCGGCGTCGACACCGGCACCCAGGTGCGCCTCGCCGGCGAAGGCGAGCCCGGCCCGCGCGGCGGCCCGCGCGGCGATCTCTATTGCATCGTCAACGTGAAGGAGCACGCGCTGTTCCGCCGCGAGGAGGACGACCTCCACCTCGACGTGCCGGTCAGCTACACCGGCCTCGTCATGGGCACCCGGGTCGATGTGCCGACGCTGAGCGGCCCGGCGACGCTGACGGTGCCGCAGCGAACCGCGGCCGGCACCGTGATGCGGCTGCGCGGCAAGGGCATCCCGAGCCTGCGCGGCGGCGGCCCCGGCGACCTGCTGATCCGCCTGACGCTCGACATGCCGAAGAAACTGACCAAGCGGCAGGAAGAACTGCTGCGCGAACTGCAGCAGCAGGACGAGGAGAACGTCAGCCCCGAGCGCAAGAGCTTCCTCGGCAAGGTGAAGGACCTGTTCAGCGCGTGAGAAAGCGAGGCCTGGCGATGGGCGACAGCAAGAAGGACGACGAGCACGCAGCGAGCGCGACCGCGCCGGACGCGGCGACGGCCGGCGACCCGGCGGGCGACGGCGGCGGCGCCGCGGCCGGGGACGCGGGCGCGACCGAGGTGGCGCGACTCGCCGGCGAGCTCGAAGCGGCAAAGACGCGCCTGCTCGAGGTGATGGCCGATCGCGACAACCAGACCAAGCGCTTCATGCGCGAGCGGCAGGTGGTGCGCGACGAGATCACCGCGCGCTGCGGTCGCGAGATGATCGAGGTGCTCGACAACCTCGACCTCGTGCTGCAATCGCTGCCGGAGGCGGAGCGCAACGCGCCGCTGGCGAAGGGGGTCGAGCTGACGCGCGTGATCTTCCTCGACAAGCTGCGTGGCTTCGGCATCGAGCCGATCGCCACCGCGGGCCAGCCGTTCAGCCCGTTCCAGCACGAGGCGATCCTGCAGGAGGAGCGCGCGGACGTCGCTCCCGGCACCATCGTCGGCGAGATCTCGCGCGGCTACCGGATGGGCGCGCAGCTCGTGCGGGCCGCCAAGGTCCGGGTCGCGAAAGCGCCGGCCGCCGCGACATCGGCCGATGCCGCCGAGGCGAAGTGACGCGGCGATGCCGACCTACGACTACCGCTGCAACGGCTGCGGTCACACCTTCGAGCACTTCCAGGGCCTCTCCGAGCCGCTGCTGACCCGCTGCCCCGAGTGTCGCCGCAAGAAGCTCGAGCGACTGATCGGCGCGGGCGCCGGCCTGATCTTCCGCGGCTCCGGCTTCTACATCACGGACTACCGCAACGACGCCTGGGCTGCCGCGGCGAAGAAGGACGCACCACCGGGTGACGGCAAACCAGGTGACGGCAAACCGGGTGATGGCAAACCAGGCGACGGCAAATCAGTCGACAGCAAGACGGGCGACGGCAAGACGGGCGCCGCCGAGTCCGGCGGCACGAAGGCGGCGCC
>VGYY01000101.1 GCA_016872815.1 Planctomycetota bacterium | reverse complement strand
ACGCACGCGCCGGGGTGGCACCGCCCACGCTCACCGCGAGCGCCGGCGCGGCAGCGTTCGCCGCCACCACCCGGTCGGGTCTCGCCCTCCCAGCGGCGGCGGTCACGGCGACGTCGAGCGCGCGCTGGTCGCGGACGACCACCGTGGTGAAGCGGGCCGTCGCGGCGTCGAACTGGTGCGGCGCCAGGTCGTACCAGCCGTGGCCGGTGAGGACCAACGCCAGGTCGAATGGCGGCGGGACCGCGAGCGCGAACCGCGTGGTCATGTCGTGACGAGCGCCGCGAGCAGCCCGCGCACGTCGACGGCGGTCAACTCGACCGCCGCCTGGCCGCCGCAACGGGGCCGCACGTCGGGTGGCAGCGCGAGCTCGACGCGCGCGCCGCCGCCGGGCGCCGCGCCGTCCGTGAGCTCCGGCGCCGCCGGTACGCGGCTCACGGCGGCAGTCTCCCCTCGCTGCGCGCCACCACCAGCGCGCCGACCAGGTCGCCGGTCACGTTCGGCACGGTGCGCGCCATGTCGACCAGCCGGTCGACGCCCAGCACCAGTGCCAGCATCTCGGGCGGGATTTCGACCTGCTGCATGACCGTCACGATCAGCGGCAGCGAACCGCCCGGCACACCCGCCGCGCCGATGGCCGTCAGCACCGACAGCACCACCACCAGCACCTGCGTCGACAGCGTCAACTCGAGCCCGGACACCTGCGCGAGGAACAGGACGACGACGCCTTCGAACAGGGCGGTCCCATTCATGTTCAGCGTCGCGCCGAGCGGCAGCACGAAGCCGGCGAGGTCGGCCGGCACCTTGAACTCGTTCTGCGCGGTGGCGAGCGTGGTCGGCAGCGTCGCGTTCGACGACGACGTGGAGAACGCCGTCGCCATCAGCGCGCGCGACTTGCGGAACAGCACGGTCGGCGGCACCTTCGCGAACAGCCAGGCGAGCCCCCCCAGCACCACGAACTGCTGGATCGCCAGCGCGCCGAGCGCCACTGCGAGGTAGGCACCGAGCGCCGAGAACAGCGAGCCGCCGAACAGCGCCGACTTCTCGAACACGAGTCCCGCCACGCCGATCGGTGCCAGCTTCATCGCCCAGCCGATGATGCGCGTCGAGATCTCGTAGAGCGCCTCGAGCACTCCGACGAGGGGACGGCGCTTCTCCTCGGGCAGCTTGCCGGCGGCGATCCCGAACAGCAGCGCGAAGAAGATCAGGCCGAGCAGGTCGGTGTCGGCCGCCGCCTTGACCGGGTTGCGCGGCACGATCGACAGCAGCAGGTCGATCGAGAAGCCGCCGCTCGCCGCGGCCTGCTCGATCCGCTTGGCCGCCTCGGCCTTCGAGGCTTCGAGCAGCGCCGCCTTTACCTCGGGCGTGACCGCGTCGCCCGGACGGAACAGGTCGACCGCGACGATGCCGAGCGTGGCGGCGAACGCCGTGGTCAGCACGAACCAGCCGATCGTCTTCGCGCCGACCCGGCCGAGCCCGCGTCCGCCGGCGATGCCTGCCACTCCGAGCGCAAGCGACGTGAACACCACCGGCACCACGATCATGAACAGGAGGCGCAGGAAGAGCTCCCCCGCCTTCGCCGCGACGCGCGTGGCGAACCAGCGGAGATCGGGATCCGCGGGGCCGACCCAGGCGTTGCAGGCGATCCCGGCCGCGGCGCCGACCAGCAACCCGACGAAGATCCAGGTCGCCGCGCCATGCTTGCGGTCGGCTGGGCCGTCGCTCATCGGCGCGGCTCCAGTTCGGCGCGGCTCGGGTACAGGCTCGCCTCGGCCATCACGGCTTCCACCTCCTCGATCCGCTTCGGCAGCGCGGCCGACAGCACCACGTTCCCGGCGCTGGTGACCAGCACATCGTCCTCGATCCGCACGCCGACCCCGTGCCACCGCGGGTCGATCCCCTCCGCACCGGGCGTGACGTAGCAGCCCGGCTCCACCGTCAGCACCATGCCCGGCTCGAGGCGCAGCTCGCCACGCCCGTCGGCCGCGCCATACGGCGAGTCGTCGTGCACGTCGAGACCGAGCCAGTGGCTCACCCCGTGCGGCTGCAGGCCGAGCGCGAGCTGCGCCGACCCCGCCACGCCGCCCTGCACCAGCGCGTCGGTCAGCACGCGCCGCGCCGCACGGTTGACCGCGCCGAGCGTCGATCCCGGCGTCACCTCGGCGATCGCCGCCTCCTGCGCCGCGAGGACGGCCGCATAGATCACCCGTTGCTCCGCGGTGAAGGTGCCGTCGGTCGGCAGCGTCCGGGTGATGTCGGCGGTGTACATCCCGTACTCGGCGCCGACGTCGACGACCAGCGTCGCGCGCGGCGGGATCACCGCGTCGTTGCGGTCGTAGTGGAGGACGCAGGAGTTGGCGCCGGCGCCGACGATCGAGTCGTACCCGGTGCGCCGCGCGCCGAGCGTCGCGAACGTCGCCTCGATCACCGCCTCCACCTCGTACTCGCGCTGGCCGGGCGCGGTGTGGCGCATCGCCGCGACGTGCCCCGCGCAGGAGATGTCGACCGCACGCTGCAGCAGCGCCAGCTCGTGCTCGTCCTTGATCAGGCGCAGTCGCCCCACCGCTGCCTTGAGCTCGCCCGACTCCGCGGCGACGCCGGCGGGCTTCGCCTCGTCCAGCAGGGCGCGGGCGGCACGATCGCCGCCGTCCAGGACGCAGAGCGTCTTCGCCGATCGCAGCAGCTCGGCCAGACCGCTCTTCAAATGCGCGTTCGAGTGCACCTCGTCGGCCAGCCCCGCCGCGCCGTCGACGCCGAGGCGCGGGCCGTTCCACAGCGCGTCGCCAGGGTCCACGGGCGGCACGAACAGGGTCGCGTTCGGCGCGCCGGCACGACGCTCGAGCACCAGCGCGGCACCGGGCTCGCTGAAACCGGTCAGGTACCAGAAGTCGCTGGCGGGGCGGAAGGTGTGGTCGACGTCGTGGTTGCGGGCGTGGACCGGCGCGGTGAAGACGACCACCGTGGCCTCGGGTCCGAGCGCCTCGAGCAGCCGGGCACGGCGCCCGGCGTAGATCGCCGGCGGCAGCGCCTCGGTCGTCGCCGGGCGCGGCAGCTCGCCGGCGGCCGCTTCCGACAGCAGCAGCACGAGCGAGGCGGCGCTCCTCGATCCCGCGTTCCAGCATCGTGCCATCGCTTCCTCCACCTCGAACGGTCGCGCTGCCGGCTCACCGCCCGGCGAGCAGCGCCGCCGTCTCCTCGCGCACGGCCGTCACCGCGGCGTCGATGCGGTCGGCATGCGTGCGGAACGACAGCACGCAGATCCGCAGGACGAAACGGCCACCGAGCTGCGTCCCCGACAGGAACACGCGTTGCCGCCGATTCACCCGCACGAGCAGCTCGCGCGAGAGTTCATCGCCGGCAGCTCCCGGCCGCGCCACCCGGAAGGCGAACAGCGACAGGTCGCACGGCCCGGTCAGCTCGAGCCCGGGGATTGTCGCAATCTCGCGCTGCGCCCGCGCCGCCAGCGCCAGTTTCTCCGCCAGCGCGTCACGGAACGCCCGCGCCCCGAAGGTCTTGAGCGACAACCAGAGCCGGAGCCCGCGGAAGTCGCGCGACAGCTCGGGCGAGGCGTCGGTGAAGTCCTGCAGCCCCTCCGCCGCAGACGCCTGCGGCAGGTAGGCGCTCTGCTGCGCGAACGGCTGGCGCAAGTCGGCGCCGTCGCGGACCAGCACGCCGCCGGTGCCATACGGCAGGAAGAAGCCCTTGTGCGGGTCGAGGGAGAGCGAGTCGGCGCGCTCGATCCCGGCGAGCCGCGCGCGACCGGCCGTGCACAGCTGGAAGCAGGCGCCGTAGGCGCCGTCGATGTGGAACCAGAGCCGTTCGCGCGCGCAGAAGTCGGCGAGCGCTGCCAGCGGGTCGACCGCGCCGCTGTGGACGGTGCCGGCGTTGCCGATCACGACGGCGGGCAGGAGTCCGGCCGCGCGATCGGCGGCGACGGCGGTGGCCAGCGCGTCGAGGTTCAGACGGAACGCCGGATCGACCGGCAGCAGTCGCACGTGCGACCGCTGGAAGCCGACCAGGTGCGCCGCCTTGGTGTTCGAGTGGTGGACCTGGTCGGAGACGTAGACGACGCCACGCGCGACCGCCGCCCCCACCATCCGATCGCGCGCCGCCGCCAGGGCGATCAGGTTCGCCACCGAACCGCCCGAGGTCAGCACCGCCTGCGCGCCGACCGGGAAGCGGAACTCGTCGAGCAGCCAGCGCAGCACCGACGTCTCCATCCGCACCAGCAGCGGCGCGGCGGCAGCGATGCCGATGAAGCGGTTGGTGAGGCCGGCGACGAGGTCGGCCAGCGCCGCCGTCGGCAGGCCGCCACCCGGGATGTAGGCGAGGTAGCCGGGGCCGGCGGTGGTGAACGACTTCGGCACCCACTCCTCGATGACCGTCTTCAGCAGGGCGAGCGGGTCGCTGCCTTCCTCGCCGACCGGCGCGCCGGCGGCGGCGAGTTCCGCGGCGCTCGGCGCTGGCCCGTGCGCCGGCTGCTCGGACAGCGTCGCGACGTGCCGCAACGCGAGATCGACGGCGCCATGGAACCATGCGGCCAGCCGGTCGTGCGGCGGTTCGAGCGGAAAGGTCGCGTCGCCGGCCGGTGCGGTCGCCATCGGCCGCAGCCTATCGGTGTCCCCCTCGTTTGCTACCGTCCCGCCCCCTCGCGACACCGTCCCGCCCCCTCGACATCGTTCCGGAACCGCCGCGGAGCAGAGCCGATGGATCGATCGCTGGCCATGTCTGCATGGATCTCCGTCCTGGCGGCGTCGCCGCTCCTCGCGGCGGCAGCGCCGGTGCAGGACGCCGGCGCGAAGAAGCGCCTCACCTTCGAGCAGACGCTCGCCGGCCCCGATCGCGTGACCTTCACCGGAACGCCGCCTGCCGCCGCGTTCACGCGCGACGGCCGCCACGTCGAGCTGCAGCAGGACGGCAAGGCCGTCTGGCTCGATCCGCAGACCCTCGCCGTGCGCGCGCCCGAGGTCGTCGCACCGGAGGCGGCGAACGCAGCAGCGGCGCGCGAGACGGCGCTGCTCGCAGCGCTGGCGAAGTTGCCCGGCTTCGACGAGGCGGCGGCGAAGCGGATCGCCGCGGGGCGGCGCCACGCCAGCGCCGATGGCGCGGCGTTCCTGCTCGACGCCGACCACGATCTCTGGTTCTTCCGCCACGGCGGCGAACGGGCGTCGCGGCTGACCGACGGCGAGGCGGACGAGGAGAACGTGCGGCTCGCGCCGGATGGCCGGTTCGTGTCCTTCGTGCGTGGCAATGACCTCTGGCTGGTCGAGACCGACAGCGCCCGCGAGCGGCGGGTGACGAAGGATGGCGGGCCGGAGAAGCTGAACGGGAAGCTCGACTGGGTCTACCAGGAGGAGATCTACGGCCGCGGCAACTTCCAGGCGACCTGGTGGAGCCCGACCAGCCGCCACCTCGCCTTCCTCGCGCTCGACCAGACCGGGATCCCGCACCACCCGATCGTCGACCACATCCCGAATCGCGCCGAACTCGAGGACACGCGCTACCCGAAGGCGGGCGATCCCAATCCGACCGTCGCCCTCGGCGTGGCGCGCGCGCGCGACGGCAAGGTGACGTGGGTCGACCTCGCGCCGTGGGGCGGCGCGGAACCGCTGATCGTGCACGTCGGCTTCACGCCTGACGGCAGCAAGCTCTGCTTCCAGGTGCAGGATCGCGAGCAGACGTGGCTCGATCTGGTGGTGGCCGACCCCGACAGCGGCAAGACCACCGTGCTGCTGCGCGAGACCACCGGAGCGTGGGTCAATCGCCACGACGAGCCGCGCTGGCTGAAGGACGGCTCGTTCCTCTGGGAGAGCGAGCGGACCGGCTACAAGCACCTCGAACGACGCGCCGCCGACGGCAAGCCGCTCGCCACGCTCACTGCGGGCGAGTGGGAAGTGCGCAGCGTCACCGCCGTGGACGAAGCGAGCGGGCACGTCTGGTTCACCGCGGCGAAGGACTCGGCGATCGGCGTCAACACCTACCGCGTGGCGCTGGCCGGCGGCGGACCGGAGGGTGGCGCGATCACCCGGCTCACGCAGGGCGGCGGCAGCCACGCCGTCGAGTGGAGCCCCGATCGGGCCTGGTTCATCGACCGCGTATCGAGCGTCACCGCCCCCACCGAGGTGCGGCTCTGCGCCGGCGCGGACGGACGGGTGGTCAAGGTGCTCGGGCGGGCGGAGGTGAAGACGCTGGCCGAGTACGAGTACGGCGTGCCCGAGCTGCTGCAGATCCCGACGCGCGACGGGTTCGCGATGGACGCGACGCTGCTCAAGCCGTCGCCCTTCGATCCGGCGCGGAAGTACCCGGTGTGGTTGCCGACGTACGCCGGGCCCGATGCTCCGTCGGTCGGCGATCGCTGGAACGGCGACGCCTGGCCGCAGTTCCTCGCCCAGCAGGGCTACGTCGTGCTCCAGGTCAACAACCGGACCTCGAGCCAGCGCGGTCATGCCCACATCGCGAAGTGCTGGCAACAGCTCGGCGTGCAGGAGTTGGCCGATGTCGAGGACGCTCTCGCCTGGCTCGGCGCGAACCGGCCGTGGTGCGACCTGACGCGCGTCGGCATCACCGGCTGGAGCTATGGCGGCTTCATGAGCGCGTTCGCGCTGACCCACAGCACGGCGTTCAGGCTCGGCGTAGCGGGCGCCGGCGTCTACGACTGGCGGCTCTACGACACGATTTACACCGAGCGCTACATGAAGACGCCGCAGAACAACCCGGAGGGGTACGCGAAGACCTCGTGCATCGAGGCAGCGAAGAGCCTCTCGGGATACCTCGTGCTGGCGCATGGAACGCTCGACGACAACGTCCACTTCCAGAACACGATGCAGATGGCGTACGCACTGCAGAAGGCGGGCATCGACCGGTTCGAGGTGATGCCGTACGCGAAGTCGCGCCACGGCCTCGGCGGTGCCGACCTGAACAACCACTTCCGCCGGGTCACCTGGAAGGCGATCCGCGAGCGGCTGTGACGTCCGGCGGAGCGAAGGTGCCGAGCACGCCGCGGCTCCCGGCGCGGCGCAGGCGAGGGTGAGCGCGCGGACGGCGGGTCAGGTCGCGGGTCGCGCCAGCGCGGCGGCCGCGGCGGCGCCGGCGAGGCTCGCGAGCAGCGTGAGGCCGGCGTAACCCAGCGCGCGCGCGACCTGGCCGGCGCGGAGCAGCTCGAGCAGCTCCTGGTTGAAGGCCGACCAGGTGGTGAAACCGCCGGCGAAGCCGGTCACCAGCAGCAATTGCCACAGGGGTGCCCGCGCGGCCGTGATGCCGAACGCGACCAGCGCCCCGACCAGGAAGGACCCGGTCACGTTCACCGTGAGCGTCGCCCACGGCAGCGCGCCGCGGTCGACCAGACGTCCCACCTGCCAGCGCAACAGCGACCCCACGGCGCCACCGCACGCCACTGCCAGCCACTCGCGCATCGGTCTCTCTCCCCCCACCGGCTTCTCGCGCGTCGTCGCCGCGGCGCACTGCCGCGATCGCCGACCGGCACCGATTCTGCCGTGCGCGGGGCGGTTCCAGCCGGCGCGAAGTCAGCGCAGCTCGACCCGGCCGTTGCGGGTGGTGACGTGGAGGCGAGCGGCGTGGGGATCGCCGAGCACGATCTTGAAGTCGCGGCCGTCGATCACCACGGAGCAGTTGCCGGAGCTGGTGTACTCATGGCGATCGAACCGGCCGCGCCCCTCGATGGTGCCGTTGGCACCGCTCGGCAGGTCGAGCTCGATGTCGCCGTTGTGGCTGGTGATCGAGCCCGAGACGGACGCTGCAGCGGTGGCGAACTTGAGGTCGCCATTGTGGGTCGAGAGGTCGATCGGCTGGCCGTCGGCGCAGCACTCGATGGTGCCATTGTGGCTCTCGGCGCGAATGCGGCCGCAGGCGGCGCGGATCACGATGTCGCCGTTGTGGGTCTCGATGTCGACGGCGCCGCGCAGTCCGGTGATGGCGAGGTCACCGTTGCGCGACTCGAGGTGGGCGGCGAGACGCGCCGGGACGGTCACGACGAAGTCGACCTTCGCCTGCCAGTCGTCGTCGCGACGCTCGCTCCACTCGGCGACCAGTTCGAGGGTGGCGCCTCGCCGCTCGCGGCGGATCACCAGCGCATGGAGCGCGTCGTGCGCCGCGCCGGGATCGTCGCCCCCGGCGCGCTTGTGCGCGGTGACGCGGAGGGTCGTGTCGTCCGGCGCGCCGGCAGCGACCTCGATCCGGCCGTTGTGCGTGGTGATGGCGATGCAGTCGATGCCGTCGGCGGAAAGGTCGAACCGTTCGTCCGCCTCGGTCCAACTGTCGGCGTGGCCGCCTGAGGTGAACGGGCCGAGCCTCAGGGTGCAGCCGGCGGCGAGCGTGACGGCGCAGAGGGCGGGAAGAGCGGCGACCAGCGTCAGCAGACGCATCTCGATCTCCAGTGCGGTAGACGCGGTCGCAGAGGCGCCCTCGGGTGCTACCGTTGGAAAGCACTTCGCCGGAGGCCACCCGGGTTCGTTCCACGAAGCCCGCCGCGTGCGCGCCGCCTCTTCGCCGGAACCACCGATGGTGCCCGCCCCACCCGACCCGCCTGCGGACTGGCCGCTGATCGCCGCGACCCCGGGTCCCGACCTGCGCCTGTTCCGCGTGGTCCATGAGCGCCGCTGCAACCCGCGCAACGGCATCGCGCTCGACGCGCTGCGACTCGAGTCGCCCGATTGGGTGAACGTGGTGCCGATCACGCAAGACGGCGACCTCCTGCTAGTCCGCCAGTTCCGCTTTGGCGTGCGCGCGATGACGCTCGAGATCCCGGGCGGCATGGTCCACCGGGGCGAGGACCCGGCGCTGGCGGCGGCGCGCGAACTGCGAGAGGAGACCGGTCACGTGGCACGCCGCCTGATCGCGCTGCCGCCGGTGGAGCCCAATCCGGCCTTCCTCGACAACCTCTGCCACCAGTACCTGGCGGAAGACGTGGAACCGGCGGGTGCCCTGGAGCAGGATCCCGGCGAGGACCTCGTGGTCGAGCGCCACTCGCCGGAAGCGGTGCGCCGGATGGTCGCGGACGGCGTGATCCGCCACAGCCTGGTGCTGACGGCGCTCTGCCGGGTGTTCGACCTGCGGCGGTGAGCGTCGCCGTCCCGGCGCCACCGCCCGGCACTTCTTTCGCGGTGCGCGCGCCAATCCTTTTCTGTGACCGGCTGCCGCCGCCCCCGCTCCCGCAAGCCGCCGGGGGGGTCCGGTCGATCGAGCGCCGGTCGGGACGCCGGCCGCAGTCGCGGGCCGCTCCGACACCGGGAGCGGCAGCGCATGGCAGAGCGCAGAAGTATCGGTCGGTCGCCGGTCGCGCTCGCCGCCCTGCTGGCCAGCGCCGGTTGTGGCGTCAAGGCAAAAGGGCCGGTCGAGACGCCGTCCATCGAGGTCTACGAGACCGCGCAGTTCGGCGATCTGCGCTATGACTACGGCAGCGCGATGCTGCTGGTCGACGCCGACCAGGACGGCGACCGTGAGCTGGTCGTCGGCTCGCCGGCCCGCGACGGCGGCGACGGGATCGTCCTGCTGATCGACCCGGCGGCGTTCGCGATCGAGCGGCTGCTGGTGCCGTGGCGGCGGATCGACGACACCAGCGCGAACCACCACCGCTTCGGCAGCAGCCTCGCCCACGGCGACTGGAACGGGGACGGCCGCCTCGACCTCGCCGTCGGCGATCCGGCGGCCGACGTCGGCGGGGTGGCCGAGGCCGGCGAGGTCTGGGTCTTCTTCGGGCCGCTCGACGCCGCCGTCTCGACCCGCCTGTCGAGCAGTCTTGCCGACAGCGGGTCGCGCTTCGGGGCGACGCTCGCCAGCGGCGACTTCGACCACGACGGTTCCTTCGATCTCGCCGTGGGCGCGCCGCGGCCGGCGGAGCTGACGGCTGCCACCGATGCCAACTCGATCGAGGTCTTCTTCGGTCCCGATTTCACGCGGCGCGAGCGGTGGGACGCGCAGAGCGCCGGCGGCGAGTTCGGCGCGGCGCTGGTCGCGCTGCCGCGGACGGAGGGTGGCGCGGCGCTGGTGGCGGGTGCCCCGGAATGGAATGCCAACGCCATCGCGCGCGGAGGCTTCTACGCATGGGAGCGCTTCGTCGACGTGGCCGCGCGGACCATCGCCGCCGACGATCGGCGTGAGCAAGGACTCGGCCGCGCCGGCGCCTGCGGCGACTTCGACGGCGATGGCCACGACGAGCTGCTGGTGGCGGCGTTCGGCAGTGGCGACAGCGTCACGCTCTACCACGCCGACACGCTGGCGCGGCAGCGGCGTCGCTCGCTGCCGGCGCCGCTGGTCGGACGCGCCGGAGCCCCGGTGGTCACGTTGCCGGACGTCAGCCGCGACGGCGCCGCCGAGCTGATGCTGCTGTCGGCCAGCGTCGAGGAACGGGTCGCGCTGCTGTTCTCGCCCGGTCGCAGCACGAGCCACCTGCTGCTCGATCGCGCTGGCGCCGCGGTGGTCGTCTTCGACCTCGACGGCGATGGCGACCTCGAGTGCCTGGTGAGCCGCCCCACCGCCCTGCAGGACGGCGGCGGCCTCGCCGACCTCACCGTCGTCGACTTCACCTGGACCCGGGTGCAGGCGCTCGGCGCGAGGCGGCGTGCGCCGGTGCGGATCCCGGGAATGAGCGAGCTGCTGAACCACTGAGCCGCGGGCGGCCTCGCCTCAACGCCGGCCGCGGCGCCAGGCGCCGACCGCGCAGGCGAGCAGGAACAGGGCGAAGAGCGCGAGGATCACCGCGCCGCCGCTCGGGACGGAGAAGCGACAGGAGAGTTCGAGGCCGGCGACGCCCCCGAGCAGCGCGATGGCGACGCTCCACGCGACGTGGCCGCGCAGCGAGGCGGCGAGCTGGCGTCCGGCCGCGGCCGGGATCACCACCATCGCCTCGACCAGCAGCGCGCCGATCACCTTCAGGCTGGCGACGATCGCCGCGGTGAGCACCACCACGAAGAGGTAGTCGAGCCACGCCCGGTTCGGCAGGTGCGCCGGCGCCAGCGGCGCGACTGCGCTGTCGAGCACCCACGCGTTCCACGCCCGCCGCGCGACCAGGGCGGTGGCGACCAGCAGCGCCGCCAGCGCGAACAGGTCGTTGCGAGTCACGGTCAGGAGGCTGCCAAACATCAGCGCCTCGATCTGGTGGACGTTGAATCGGCGGGTGACCGCCACCAGCAGGCAGATGCCGAGTCCCAGCGTGAAGGCGACGGCGACGCCGATCAGCGTGTCCGCGGGCAGCAGCGCGCGGCGTTTCAGCCAGGTCAGCCCGAGCGCGAGCAGCAGGCAGAAGCCGACGGTGCCGCCCCACGGCGCGTCGAGCGGCTCGCCGAGCGCCAGCCCGAGCGTCAGCCCGGTCAGCGCCGCCTGCCCGAGCGCGGTCGACAGGAACGCCAGCCGGCGAGCGACCACCAGCGGCGAGAGCAGCCCGAGCAGCGGCGCGACCAGCAGCACCGCCAGCAGCGCGCGCACCAGGAACGGCTGCTCGAGCAGGCTCACGGCAGGCCATCCGCATCGAGGTCGGTCGTGTGATCGGCCACCGCCGCAGCGAACGCCCGATCGTGCGTGACCAGCAGCACGCCGGCACCGCGCTGGCGCGCTGCGCGGAGCTGGTCCGCCAGCCGCGCACGCGCGGCGGCGTCGAGCCCTTCGGTCGGCTCGTCGAGCAGCAGCAGCGAGGCGGCGAGCTCGAGCGCGTGGCCGAGCAGCAGGCGGCGCAGTTCGCCGCCCGACAGCGCATGCAGCGGCCGGTCGCCGAAGCCGGCGAGGCCGGCGAGCTCGAGCGCCCGCGCGCTGCGGGCGGCGGCCGGCGCCGTCCCGAACAGGAGCGGGCGCGCCTGCCGCGTGAGGGCGAGGAACTCGGCCACCGTGAGCGCCAGGGTTGGATCGGGGACGAAGCGCTGCGGCACGAAGGCGACTGCGTCGCACCGCTCGATCGAGCCCGCGAACGGCGCCGCGCCGAGCGCCGCCGCGAGGAACGTGCTCTTGCCCGCGCCGTTCGCGCCGAGCAGGGCGTGGATCGAGCCGGCGGCGACGGCGAGGTCGAACCCGCGCGCGAAAGCGGCCGCGCCGCCGCGCAGCGTGACGCCGCGGGCGCACAGCACCAGGGTCATGGCGCCGGCCGGTTCGTTCACTCGCCCGACTTCGTCGGCGGAACGAGCGCCCGCACCAGCACCGCCGCGTTCTCGGCCATCTCGCGCTCGAACTTGTCGTCGGTGTAGTCGCCGGTGGCGACGTGGCTCAGCACGTGGACCGCCGCGCCCGCTTCGCGCCGCACCACCTCGAGCAGCGGCGCCGGGAAACCCTCCTCGGTGAAGATCACCGTCAGCTGCTCGCGCCGGATCGAGCCGATGGCGGCGGCGAGTTCGGCCGCCGACGGCACCAGTCCATGCGCCGGCTCGATCACCACCGCCGCCTCGAGGCCGAATTCCTGCAGCAGGTAGGCGTAGCCGTCGTGCACCGTCGCCACCCGGGGTTGCGCGACCTCGGCCAGCGCCAGCGCGGCGTCGGCCTTGATCTTGCGCAGCTTGCGGGCGTAGGCGGTGGCGTTGCGATGGAACGTGGCGGCGTGCTGCGGGCGCAGCTTGGCGAGCTCGCGCTCGAGGTAGTAGGTCTGCTGGATGGCGTTGGTGAAGGAGATGAAGGTGTGGCTGTTGGCGGCTTCGCCGTGCGCCCCCTGCAGCGTCGGCGTCGCATCGCTCGGGGTCAGCTGCCGGAGCGAGCTGTTGCCGGCGGCGGTCAGCATCGCGGCGATGAAGTCGTCATGGCCGAGGCCGTTGCGCACCAGCACGTCGAGGTCCTTCAGCTTGGCGACGTCTTCCGGTCGCGGCTGGTAGCTGCCGGCATCGACGTCGCCGGGGAGGAGCGAGCGCACCTCGACGTCGGTGCCGGCGACGATCGCCCGCGTCCAGCTGAAGTAGGGATGGAGCGTGACGCCGACCCGGAGCGGCGCGGTCGGGCCGGCCGCCGGCGGCGCTTCCTGGGCGCTGCCGGTGCCGCCGAGGAGCAGGACGACCGCGGACAGCGCGAACACCAGCCGATCGACCCAGCGTGCCATCACCTTGCCTCCGCGCTCGGGGTCGCCGCCGGCGACCCGAACAACACCTGCTCGAATCCATGCCGCGCCGGATCCGCGAGGAAGACGCCGCGCGGCGTCGAATCGCCCTGCGGTTCCGGACCGATCCAGTACGACACGTGCAGCACCTTGCCGTCGGGCAGGATGCGATGCTGTTCGTCCGGCGGGAGCGGTGTGCCGCCCTCGCCCTCGTTCTCGCCAGGCCGCGGCTCCAGCACCTGCAGCAGCAGCGCCCGTGCGCCTTCGGCATGGC